>NZ_CP146022.1:5812755-6118690 GCF_036967205.1 Streptomyces sp. Q6 | reverse complement strand
AGGATGGACGCCTTGTCCCGGCCGCCCGTGCCCTCTTCACCACGGCCGAGCCGGATGAAGGAACCCAGGTCGAGCCCGCGGCTGACCTCCGCCAGTGCACGCGAATTGACCACCGCGGCCCGCAACTTGGCCAGCTGGCCTTCGGGCAGGTCGGGGTGGGTGCGATAGAGCGTGTCGGTGACCACGAGACCGAGCACGGAGTCCCCGAGGAACTCCAGCCGCTCGTTCGTGGGCAGCCCGCCGTTCTCGTACGCGTACGAGCGATGCGTCAGCGCACGCACCAGAAGGGCGGACTCGAGTTGGTACCCGAGCCGCCCTTCCAGAAGCGTGTGGGACGAGGCTGTGGTGTCCGCCTTTTTCTTGGCGTCATCCGCCGATTTATGGCTTGCCACTGTGCCTCTCACCAGCCGCTCAGACCTCGAGGACCTGGCGCTTGTTGTAGGTGCCACAAGCGGGGCACGCGATGTGCTGCAGCTTGGGCTCCTGGCAACGCTCACACGAAACCAAGGTGGGGACCGCAGCCTTCCACTGCGACCGGCGGTGGCGCGTGTTGCTGCGCGACATCTTCCGCTTCGGAACAGCCACGGCTACTTCTCCTGCTTCTCGTCGACGCCCGCTTGTGCTTCGGCGCCGCTCATCTCGTCCTTCTCGCCGTCCTGGATGGTGCCAGCGAGTCCCTGCAATGCCGCCCAACGGATGTCGACGGCGTCATGGTGGTGGCCCGGTTCGTCCGAGAGACGCACTCCACACTCGGAGCAGAGTCCCTCGCAGTCCTCCTGGCACACCGGCTGCATCGGCAGTGCGAGCACCACCGCATCACGCAGCACAGACTCGAGGTCGAACAGGCCGTCCTCGAGAAAGAGCCTGTCCTCGTCTTCCTCGGCGTCGTCGGCCGGCTCCGTGCGGACACGGCCCCGGTCGTCGGCGTCAGGGTACGAGAACATCTCCTGGAAGTCCGCTTCGACCTGTTGGTCGAGCGGCTCCAGACACCTTACGCACTCCCCCTTGGCCGATGCACGGGCGGTGCCTGTGACAAGCACCCCTTCCATGACCGACTCCAGACGGAGGTCGAGCTCCACCGGGGCGCCTTCCGGCACCTCGATGACTCCCCGCAGACCGAGGTCCTTGGGAGCGTCGATCGTGCGGGACAGCCGCTTCATGGCACCAGGACGCCGCCCCAGCTCGTGCGTATCGAACACGAGGGGATTGCGGTGGTCGAGGTGGGTGTTCAGGGCTGGTCCTGCTTTCGATCTTCGAAGCTCATGAGAAGCGCTGCCCCGAATCTTCCGGGCAGCTGGGACCGCACGTGTACGCGCGACCGAAGAGCCAGGATACTGGACCTTTCGCTCTCGGCCCAATCCGGTCCCGAGGGCACCGGAGCACCCCGGTCAGCGCCCCTGCTGTCCCTGCTCGTACTGCCGGACCTGCTCCATGCTGATCATGCTCGTGTCGAAGAGACTGGTCTCGTCGAGCGCGCCGTTCTGCATCTGCTGCTGGTCCTGCTGCTGATAGGCGTACGGATCCTGCTGATACGCCGCGTACGGATCCTGCTGCTGTTGTTGTTGCTGCTGCTGCTGCTGCTGGTAGGCGTACGGGTCCTGCTGGTACGCCGCGTACGGGTCCGGCTGTCCGTACTGCTGTTGCTGGTACGCGTACGGGTCCTGCTGCTCCCCGTACGCGGCGGCGGCTACCGGCTGCTGCGCGGGGATCTGCGGCGCGGTCTGCTCCGGGGCCGGCTGGCTGCCGATCTCGGCGAGGCCGGCCAGGTAGTCGGCGTCGCTGGTGCGCGTCTGGTCGCCGTCCGTGGGCAGCGAACCGAGGTCGTCGCTGGCGATGCGGCCGTGCAGCTTCTGACGGCCCTTGCCGACGGCTTCCAGGGTCTTGGCGAGCACGGCCTCGAAGGCGCCGAGCTTGGCGTCCACGTAGGAGTCGGCGTCCCGGCGCAGCGTCTCGGGATCGTGGCTGCGCTCGGGGGCGTCCTCGTCCTCGTACCCCTGCTCGTCCGTGCCGGGGCCGGTGCCGAGCAGCTTCTCGCGGCCGCGGCCGACGGAGCCGAGGGTCTTGTTGAGGACGACCTCGAAGTTGGCGAGCTTGGAGTCGACGTAGTCGTCGGCCTCCGCGCGGATCTCCTCGGCCTCCTGACGGGCCTCGGCGAGGATCCGGTCGGCCTCGTTCTGCGAGCGGCGGGCGATCTCGGTGTCGGAGATCAGGCTCCCGCGCTCGGCGTGCGCGGTCTCGATGATCCGCTCGGCCTCGGCACGGGCCTGCTCGACCATCTGCTCGCGGCCGCCGATCAGCTCCTGTGCCTGAGCGAGGGAGCCGGGCAGCGCCTGGCGCACCTCGTCGAGCATCGCGAGCAGGTCGGCGCGGTTGACCACGCACGAGGCCGACATGGGCATCGACCGGGCGCCGCCGACCGCGGCGACGATCTCGTCGAGCTTCTTCTGGACGTCCACCGTGTGCTCGCCACTCTCTCGTCTTGTCACAACCGATGCGACAGGGGGTTTGGAGACGGACGGGACGACTGTATGCCCAACTCGCCCATGGGTGTCACTTCTTGGGGAGGCGCTCGGTCAATGCCTCGTGCACCAGCGGCGGGACCAGGTGCGACACGTCGCCGCCCCAGGCGGCGACCTCCTTGACCAGCGAGGAGGACAGGAAGCTGTACGTGGGGTTGGTGGGGACGAAGAGGGTCTCCACGCCGGAGAGGCCGTTGTTCATCTGGGCCATCTGCAACTCGTAGTCGAAGTCGCTGACGGCGCGCAGCCCCTTGACGATCGCGGGGATGTCGCGCTGCTTGCAGAAGTCGACGAGGAGGCCGTGGAAGGACTCGACCTCCACGTTGCCGAACTCGGCGGTGACCTCGCGGATCAGCTCGATCCGCTCGTCCACGGTGAACAGGCCCTGCTTCGACTGGTTGATCATCACCGCGACGTGCACCACGTCGTACAGCTTGGAGGCTCGGGCGATGATGTCGAGGTGGCCGTTGGTGATGGGGTCGAACGACCCGGGACAGACTGCGCGGCGCACGGGAAGTCCCTCGCTCTCCGGTCCGGTCATCGTGCGTCGTCGCACGTGAGGGTGGTGTTCAAGGCGGCGCGACCGTACCAAAACGTGCCCTCGCCGTATCGACGGGACCTCAGTCCCTCGAACCCCTCGGGCCACCGGAATTCGCCGCCTCTTGTGCTGCGTTCAACGGTGACGAGCGCTTCGTCCGTGAGCCAGCCCTGGGTACGGAGTGTGAGCAGAATCTCGCGAAGATCGTCGTCGGAGACCGCGTACGGAGGGTCGAGGAAGACCAGGTCGTAGGGGTCGGCCGGCGGCGCGCCCGCGACGACTTGTTCCGCTTTTCCGGTCCGCGCCTCCGCGCCCGGCAGGCCGATGGCCTTGATGTTCTCGCGGATCGTGCGGGCGGCGCGGGCGTCGGCCTCGACGAGCAGCGCGTGCGCGGCACCGCGCGAGAGGGCTTCCAGGCCGACGGCTCCCGACCCTGCGTAGAGGTCGGCCACGCGGGTCCCGTCGAGGGTGCCGAGGAGCGCCTGCCACGTGGAGAAGAGGCCCTCGCGCGCCCGGTCGGAGGTGGGGCGGGTGCCGTTCCCCGGCGGTACGGCCAGGCGGCGTCCGCCGGCGCGTCCGGCGATCACGCGGGTCATCTCTGCTCTCGGTCCTTGTCTCGGGGCGGTCCGGTGCGATCCGGTCCGGTGTGGCCCAGGCGGTCCGTCCGGCGGGCTCCGGTGCGATCCCGGCCGGTGTGGCCCGAGCGGTCCGGCCCGGTGGGTTCCGGGCGGATCCTCTCCGGTGTGGTCCTGTCCTGTGCGATCAGTGTCTCAGCCCTTGTCGAGGTACTGCTCACGCTCCTCGTCCAGGAGGGCGTCGAGCGCCGTGCGCAGGCCGGGCAGGCGGTCGAGGTCCGGGTCGGCCGCGACGACCCTGGTCGCCTCCTCGCGGGCCTCGGCGATGATCTCCTCGTCCTCGATGACGGCGAGCATCCGCAGGGAGGAGCGCACCCCGGACTGGGCCTGTCCGAGGACATCGCCCTCGCGGCGCTGCTCCAGGTCGATACGGGACAGCTCGAACCCGTCGAGGGTGGAGGCGACGGCGCCGAGCCGGGCCCGCGCGGGGCTGGCCTCGGGCATCTCGGTGACCAGGAGGCACAGTCCGGCGGCGGAGCCACGGCCGACGCGGCCGCGCAGCTGGTGGAGCTGGGAGACACCGAAGCGGTCGGCGTCCATGATCACCATGGCCGTCGCGTTCGGCACGTTCACCCCGACCTCGATGACCGTCGTCGCCACCAGGACATCCGTGTCACCGGCGGCGAAGCGGCGCATCACGGCGTCCTTGTCGTCGGGCTGCATCCTGCCGTGCAGCACCTCGACCTTGAGTCCCTGGAGCGGTCCGCTCGCGAGCTCCTGCGCCACGTCGAGGACGGCGAGCGGCGGCCGCTTCTCGGCCTCGTCCTCGGCGGACTTCTTCTTGGCAGCGGCCTTGCCCTTCTTGGGCTTGTCGTCCTCGTCGTCGCCGATCCGGGGGCAGACCACGTACGCCTGGTGTCCCTTGCCGACCTCCTCCCGGACGCGCTCCCACGCGCGGGCGAGGAAGTGCGGCTTGTCGGCGGCGGGCACGACATGGCTGGCGATCGGTGAGCGTCCGGCCGGGAGCTGGTCGAGGACCGAGGTCTCCAGGTCGCCGAAGACGGTCATGGCTACGGTGCGCGGGATCGGTGTCGCGGTCATGACCAGGAGGTGGGGCGGCTGCTTGCCCTTGGAGCGCAGGGCGTCGCGCTGCTCCACGCCGAACCGGTGCTGCTCGTCGACGACGACCAGGCCAAGATCGTGGAACTGCACCTTGTCCTCGATCAGGGCGTGCGTACCGATGACGACGCCGGCCTCGCCGGTGATCAGGTCGAGCAGCGCCTGCTTGCGGGCGGCGGTGCCCATCGAACCGGTGAGCAGGACGACCTTGGTGGAGTGCTCGGCGCCGCCGAGCATGCCCGCCTGCGCCAGCTCGCCCATCATCTCGGTGATCGAGCGGTGGTGCTGCTGGGCGAGGACCTCGGTGGGGGCGAGCATCGCGGCCTGTCCCCCGGCGTCGACGACGGCGAGCATCGCGCGCAGGGCCACCATCGTCTTGCCGGAACCCACCTCGCCCTGGAGCAGCCGGTGCATCGGATGCTCGGTGGCGAGGTCGTCGAAGATCTCCTTGGAGACCTTCTGCTGGCCGTCCGTCAGCGTGAACGGCAGCTTCGCGTCGAAGGCCGTGAGCAGTCCGTCCGGCTTCGGGACACGGGCGACGGCGGTCAGCTGGGTGTCGGCGAAGCGCCGCCTGGCGAGGGCGACTTGGAGGACGAAGGCCTCGTCCCACTTGAGGCGGGCGCGCGCGTCGGCGATGTCGGCCTTCGTGTGCGGTCGGTGGATCTTGATCAGGGCTTCGGGGAGCGGGACCAGGCCGCGGCCGTCACGCAGGGAGTCGGGCAGCGGGTCGAGGGCTTCCTGGGCACTGGGCAGCACCAGGTCGACGGCCTTGGCGATCTTCCAGGACTCCAGCTTGGCGGTGGCCGGGTAGATCGGCAGCAGGGCACCGGCCCAGGACCCGACGGCCTCGGCCGCGTCCTCGGTGGATTCGGCGGTCAGCAACTGGTAGGCGGGGTGCGCCAGTTGCATCTTCCGGTTGAAGACCGAGACCTTGCCGGCGAACATCGCGCGCGTGCCGGGCAGCAGGTCCTTGTGCGGCTTGTGGATGCCCTTGCCGAAGAAGACGAGCTGGATCTGGCCGCTGCCGTCCGTGATGGTGACTTCGAGGCGCTGGCCGCTGCCTCCGTTGAACCTCAGGACGCGGGCGGTCGCGACCTGGGCGACGACGGTGACGTGCTCGTCCAGCGGCAGCTCCGCGAGGCGCGTGAGCTCACCGCGCTCCGCGTATCTGCGCGGGTAGTGGTGGAGCAGGTCACCGACGGTGTGCAGGCCTAGGTGCTCGGCCATCACCTTGGCGGTGGGTGGGCCGAGCACTTTCTTCAGCGGTTCTTCGAGCACAGGCACGAGATCCATTGCACACCACGCCACTGACAATCTCCGCACGTCCCGCGCACATCCCCGGTGTCCGCGCGGCGAGAATGGCCTTATCCGCTGGTCGGAAGGGGCCTGGCGGTCCTAGGATGACCGGCTCCGACCCTGATCGCGGTCACCTTGCGGGACCGCCCGACCCGCGCCGTCGCCCGTCCCCCCACCGGCGCAGCGACGATGGATTCCCAAACTTCTCAGAATGCGCACGGCGCCCAGGCGCCGCACCCGCCGCACACGTTCCAGGTCGACCTGCGCGGTCTCGTCGACCTGCTCTCCCACCACCTGTACTCCAGCCCCAAGGTCTACCTGCGCGAGCTGCTGCAGAACGCGGTGGACGCCATCACCGCCCGCCGCGCCGAGCAGCCCGACTCCCCCGCCACCGTGCGCCTGTTCGCCGAGGGCGGGGCACTGCGGGTCGAGGACTCCGGCATCGGTCTGACCGAGACGGACGTGCACCAGCTGCTCGCCACGATCGGCCGCAGCTCCAAGCGCGGCGACGGCCTGGAGTCGGCCCGCGCCGACTTCCTGGGCCAGTTCGGCATCGGCCTGCTCGCCTGTTTCGTCGTCGCCGAGCGGATCCGCGTGGTCAGCCGCAGCGCCCGCACGCCGGACGCCCCGCCCGTCGAGTGGACGGCCCGCGACGACGGCTCGTACACGGTCCGTACGCTCCCGGACTCGGCTCGCGTCGAACCCGGTACGACCGTGCACCTGGAGGCACGCGCGGGCGCCGCCGACTGGCTGGCCGAGGAACGGGTGCTGTCCCTGGCCCGCGACTTCGGCGCGCTGCTCCCGTACGACGTGCGCGTCGGCGAGGCCGCGGTGACGGACCTGCCCGCCGCCTGGAACCGCGACTATCCGAGCCCTGCCGCGCGCCGGGTGGCCCTGGCCCGGCACTGCCACGACCTGTTCGGCTTCACGCCGCTGGACTCGATCGACCTGGACGTGCCGGTGGCCGGCATCCGGGGCGTGGCACACGTGCTGCCGCAGGCGGTGAGCCCCGCACAGCGCGCGGGTCATCGGGTGCACCTGAAGGGCATGCTTCTCACGGAGCGGGCCGAGCAGCTCCTGCCCGACTGGGCCTTCTTCGTGCGCTGCGTCATCGACACGGACAGCCTGCGCCCCACCGCGTCGCGCGAGTCCCTGTACGAGGACGAGACCCTGGCCGCCGTACGGGAGGCCCTGGGCGAGCGCATCCGGGAGTGGCTGACGTCGCTCGTGGCCGGTGACCCCGAGCGGCTGGCCGCCTTCTTGTCGGTGCACCACCTGGGGGTCAAGTCCCTTGCGCGGCACGACAAGGAGATGCTGCGCACGATGCTTCCGTGGCTGCCGTTCGAGACGACGGACGGGCAGCTCTCCCTGGAGGAATTCGCTCAGCGCCACCCTGTCGTGCACTTCACGCGGACCGTGGAGGAGTACCGGCAGGTGGCGCCGATCGCCTCCGCGCAGGGGATCGGCGTCGTCAACGGGGGTTATACGTATGACAGCGACCTCGTAGAAGCGCTGCCGTCCGTACGCCCCGGCACTGTGGTCGCCGAGCTGGACGCGGACACCGTGACCGCGCACCTGGACAGCGTCGACCCGGCCGAGGAACTGGCTCTGGCCGCGTTCCTGTCGGCCGCGCGGGCCCGGCTCGACCCGCTGGGCTGCGACGTCGCGCTGCGCGCCTTCCATCCGCTGACGGTGCCCGCGCTGCACCTGGACGACCGTGCCGCCCGGCACGAGCAGGCGCGCGCGGATGCCGAGGCGCAGGCCGACGATCTGTGGGCGGGCATTCTGGGCTCGCTGCGCGGCAGTTCGCCCCGCGCGCGGCTCGTCCTCAACCACCTCAACCCGCTGATCCGCCGGGTGAGTTCGCTCGCCGACCCGGAGCTGATCGGCACGGCCGCCGAGGCGCTGTACGGACAGGCCCTGCTGATGGCCCAGCGCCCGCTGCGCCCAGCCGACTCGGCGCTCCTGAACCGCTCCTTCATCGGCCTCCTGGAATGGGCCACGCACCCCGGCACCGGAAGGGACGACGCCCGATGAACGGGACCGACGGAATCATGGACCTGGACGGCCTGCGGCGCGCGATGGCGGAGAACGCCGCGCAGCCCGAGGGCCCGGCGCGGGGCGCCCGCGCGGAGCTGCTGCTCGCGGAGGCGGAGAAGCTCGGCGAGCCGCTCGCCGTCATCGAGGCGCTCGGCCACCAGCTCCAGATGTACAACTACAGCTCCGAGAAGGCCAAGATGTTCGTCCCCTTCGCGCGGCTGCTGCGCATGTGGGACGAACACCCCGAGGACTTCGACGCGTACGAGACGCACTCGCTGCACTGGGTCTTCAAGTGGATGTCGGGCGGCATGCTGAGCCAGCCGCACATTCCGCTCTCCTCCATGGAGAAGTGGCTCGGCGAGATGGAGCACCGCTACCGAGTGGCCGGCCACTCCGAACGGGCCGTCCGTATGAGCGAGTTCTACGTCGCCGACCACATAGGTGACGAGGAACGCGCATCACGCGCGTACGAGGCGTGGCTCGCGGCCGACCGTGACGACATGGCCGACTGCCACGCCTGCGAGCTGAACGGGCAGGGTGCCCGCCAGTCGGAGCTGCGCAGGGACGAGCGAGCCCTGGAGCTGTGGCGGCCCGTCCTGGAGGGTGAGCACACGTGCGCCCACGAGCCGCACGCCACCCTTGCCGACTCGCTGTTGCCTCTCCTGCGCCTGGGGCGCCCGGAGGAGGCCCGCGCGAACCATCTGCGCGGCTACCGCCTCGTCCGGCGGATGGAGTCGATGCGGGGCGCGTTCGCGGCGCATGTGGAATTCTGCGCCCTGACAGGCAACGAGGCGCGTGCCCTGGAGCTGCTGGCGGAGCGTCCCGCCTACTTCACGGACACCGGCAACCCCCAGGGGCTGATGGACTTCCTCGGTGTGACCGCGCTGGTGATGGACCGGCTGACCGAGCTGGGCCTGGGCGAGCAGAGCGTCCCCGGTCCGGCCGGCCGCTCCTGGACGGCCGGGGAACTCGCCGTGCACGCGCGCGGCGAGGCACTGTCCCTCGCGGCCCGCTTCGACGAGCGCAACGGCACCGACCGGGTGAGTACACGACTGCGGCAGCGGATGGCGCAGCGCCCCTTCTGGAGCGGCTGCCGCTCGGCGTTCGGGTCGTGCGCACGGCCGCGCCCGCGAAGCCGGTCACCACGGCCCCCGCGGAGCAGCCCCGCGACGCCGCGTCTCTGGTCGACCGTGCGCGACGCCTCTCCGAGGAGACCGGCGGGCCCGTGGCGGGCCGGGCCTGGGAGGCGGCCGCGCGGGCCGCCGAGGCGGAGGGCCTGAAGCTCACCGCCCGCGACCGTGCCGAGATCGTCGACTACGAAGCGATGCGCGCCGAGGACGGCGCCGACCTGTTCGTCCGCGCGGCCGAGTTGTACGCGGAGGCCGGCGACGCGGGCGAGGCCAGGGCGGCACGCGCGCGTGCCGCGTACGCGATGGCCGACGCGGGCCGCGTCAAAGAGGCGCTCGCCGCGATCCGTGAACCGTACGAGGAAGTCCTCGCGGTCCTGCCGGACCTCGACGTCACGGCGGCCCGTCCGGCGGCGGCCGTTCTGTCGTGCCGTACGCGGATCCTGCTGCGGGAACACTCCGAGGACACCGGGATCGCGGCGGCCGAGGAGTGCGCACGGCAACTGCTCGCGCTCACCGAGCCGTTCGCGGCGGTGCCGCGGCTGGCCTCGCAGGCGGCTTCCGCCCGTTCGATGCTCGGGGACATCGCGCTGCACCACGGTGACGCGGACGCGGCCAGGGCGCTCTACGAAGAGGCCGCCGCGGCGCACGTGGCGGCGGGGCGGCCCTGGATGGCAGTGGACTGCGAGGCCCGCCTGGCGGACCTCGCCCGCGAGCGGGACGACGCGGCGGACGCCGAGCGTGCTCTGCGGGCCGCGCTGGAGCACGGCGCGGGGGACCTGGATCCGGTGGGCTCCGCGCAGCTGAACCTCCAGCTGGCCGAGGTCCTCGCCGCCACCGGACAGTTCGGGCCCGCGTCCGCGCACGCCCTGGAGGCCGCCCACTGGGCCGACGAGGCGGGCGAGAGCGCGGGGCTCGGCGCCTGGGCGCGCTTCCAGCTCGGTGGCCACCTGCTGCGCGAGGAGCGCACGGCGGAGGCCGCTGAGGTCCTGGAGTCGGCGCTGCTCGACCTGACGGCCGAGCACCACGGCGAGGGCGCCCTCGTCCAGGCCCAGTGGTGGCTCGGCGACTGCGCCCGTGCCCTCGGGGAGCACCTTCAGGCCGCCGAGGCCTGGCTGAAGGCCGCGGAGATCGCCCAGCACTGGCCCGAGCAGCGCGACCACGCGATGCTGGCGAACCTGGCGGCGGACGCGCTCGAACGGGCGGGGCGCACCGAGGACGCCGATCGCGCCTACGCGCGCGCGGGAGAGCTGTGGCGTGCTCTGGGCCACATACATGCGGTGGTGCGGTGCCTTCGCGCGCGTGCCTGGCTCGACTCCGCCTCGGCGGACGACGAGCGTGAGCTCATGTCGGCGGCGATCAGCGCCTGCGAGGAGGCACTCACTTCGGACGACGCCGACCGCGAGCCGCTGCGGTCCGAACTCGGCCATACGCACCGGCAGTTCGCGGAGCTCCTCGCCCGGCACGCGCCCGCCGCGGAGACGGCCGCCCAGCTGAGCCTGGCCGTGACGGCGTTCGGCGAGGCCGGTGACACGGAGGCGCGGGACGAGGCGCGGGCCGCGCTGGCGGCGCTGGCGGAGTAGGCCGCGGGGCGGGCGGCTACTCGACGCCGATCAGCATCAGCGCCGACTGCCGTCCGCCCCGGTACACCACCGTGTCCACGGCCAGGTAGGTCTCGCGGACATGCAGTTCGAGGCCGTCCGCGACCTCATCGGGTACGTCGTCGCCGAGGACCAGGGTGACCAGCTCGCCGCCCGCGGCGAGCATCCGGTCGAGGACGGTGCGGGCGGTCGCCGGGATCTCCCCGCCGATGACCGCCACGTCGCCGTCGATGAGCCCGAGGACGTCTCCGGCCTGGCAGATGCCGGCCATGGTCCACGACTGCCGCTCGGCGACGGTGAGCTCGGCGTAGCGGGTCGCGCCCGCGGCCGACGTCATCGCCACGACGTCCTCGTCGAAGCGCCGGTCGGGTTCGTGCACGGCGAGCGCCGCGATGCCCTGCACCGCGGACCGGGTCGGGATGAGTGCGACCCGTACGCCCTCGGAGCGGGCCTGCTCGGCGGCGGCCGCCGCGGTGTGCCGCAGCTCCGCGTCGTTCGGCAGCAGCACCACCTCGCGCGCGTGAGCGCGCCGGATCGCGTCGACCAGCTCGCCGCTCGCGGGGGTTCGCCGGGCCGGTCGGGCACGGTCGTCGCGCCGGCCTCCGCGTACAGACCGGCGAGCCCCTCGCCCGGCACGACGGCCACGACGGCCCGCTGCGCCCGCTCGCGCGGCGGGGCCGAGGACCGGGCCGTGTGCGCGTCACCGAGGCCGAAGTGCGTGATGCGGATGCGGTACGGCCTGCCTGCCTCGACGCCCGCTTCCACGGCGGCGCCCGCGTCGTCGACATGCACGTGCACGTTCCACAGCCCGTCCCCGCCCACGACGACCAGGGAGTCCCCGAGGGCGTCGAGCCGGGTCCGCAGCCGGGCGACGTGCCGGTCGTCGGCCTCAAGGAGGTAGATGACCTCGAAGGCGGGCCCCGGGGCACCCAGCTCCTCGGCGCATTCAAGAGGCTCGGTTCCCAAAGGCGCGTCCACGCGCGCGTGGACGCTCTCCTCACGGCGGGGCACCGGCGCCGCCTCCCCGGAGACGGCCTCGGTCAGCGCCCGGAGGACGGCGACCAGGCCGCGGCCTCCCGCGTCCACGACCCCCGCGCTACCGAGGACCGCCAACTGCTCCGGCGTCGCCTCCAGCGCCGCACACGCGCCTTCATAGGCGGCGCGGGCGACGGCCCCGCAGTCGCCGTCGACGCCCGCCGCCGCGGCCGCGGCCGCCGTCGCGACGGTGAGGACGGTGCCCTCCACCGGGTGGGCAACAGCCTCACGCGCGGACTCGGCGGCCCGGTGCAGAGCCAGGCGCAGGGCTCCCGAGTCGACCCCGGTCGCGTGATCTCCCTCACGACCCGCGCCGTCGGAGGCGAGGACCTGGGCCATGCCGCGCAGCAGCTGCGCGAGGATCGTCCCCGAGTTTCCGCGGGCGCCGATGAGGGCGCCGTGAGCCATCGCGCGGACGACCTCGGGCAGCGCGGGAACGGCGGGCTCCGGGCCCGCCTGAAGGCCGGCGAAGACCGCTTCCACGGCTTGATGCGCGGACTCGACGGTCAGGTACAGATTGGTGCCGGTGTCCCCGTCGGCCACGGGATAGACGTTGATCGCGTCGATCTCCGCGCGCTCGCGGCCGAGGGCTTCCAGGGCGAGTGAGCACCAGGCGCGCACCGCGACGACGTCGAGCACATGCGGCACCTGCGGCACCTACGCCTCCTTGAGCTGCGGGACTGGCAACGCAGAGTAGACCCCGGCCGACGGCCGCCCGGAAAGAGGGCCTGGCCTGGGACTCGGGGCAGCGGCCCGAGCAGCCATGGTAGTTTCGTTGTACCGAAGCAGCCGTTGTATGCTGCTCCGGTTGCCCGATACCCGTCGGGCCATCCCCTGGCACCGCCACTCAGATCCTCCGATCCTGATCCCGGCATGCCGGGATCAACCGTAAGTGCATCTGAAGTCTTTGGAGTGACCCGTGGCTGCCAACTGCGACGTCTGCGGCAAGGGGCCGGGCTTCGGCAACAACATTTCGCACTCGCACCGCCGTACGTCCCGTCGCTGGAACCCGAACATCCAGCGTGTGCGTGCAGTGGTCGGGCGGACGCCGAAGCGGCTCAACGTCTGCACCTCGTGCATCAAGGCCGGCAAGGTCTCGCGCTGACGTAACGCGTAGCGCGGCCACCTAGCTGGTTGCTTGAAGAAGCCGGTCCCCTCGGGGGCCGGCTTCTTCTTATGCCCGGAGCCTTCTCTGCCTGAGATCCCGAGTCCCGAATCTCGGGCTCTCGGGCTCTCGGGCTCTCGGGCTCTCGGGCTCTCGGGCTCTCGGGCTCTCGGGCTCTCGGGCAAGATCCACCGTCCGGCCACGACTGTCAGTGGCGACTGCCAGACTCTGCGCATGCGGTTCGGCATCCTCGGCCCTCTCGACGTACGGGCGCTCGACGGCAGCCCGCTGGATCCCGGCGGGCCGCGTCCGCGTGCCCTGCTGACCCTGCTGCTCCTGGACGCGGGCCGGACCGTCTCGCCGGAGCGGCTGATCGACGATCTCTACGGCGAGAACCCCCCGGCCGGCGCGGGCAATGCCTTGCAGTCCCAGATCTCGCGGCTGCGCAAGCGACTGAGCCTGGAGATCGAGGCGGGCCCCGCCGGATACCGACTGGTCGTCGATCCGGACGACGTGGACCTGCACCGTTTCGAGCGTCTCGCGCGGGAGGGCCGCCAGTCACTGGCCATCGGAGAGCACGCGCGCGCGGCGGCGGCCCTGCGTGAGGGCCTCGCCCTGTGGCGCGGGGCGGCTCCCCGTGACCTGCCGCGCCTGGAAGAGCTGCGATTGGGCGCCCTACAGGACCGCATCGAGGCCGACCTCGTACTGGGCGGCGACGCGGACCTGGTGGCGGAGGTGCGGGAGCTGATCGCGCGGCACCCGCTGAGCGAGCGCCTCTACGGGCTGCTGATGCGTGCGTTGCAGGCGGCCGGGCGTCCCGCCGAAGCACTGCGGGCTTATGAGGAGGCGCGGCGCGTCCTCGCCGAGGAGCTGGGCGCCGACCCGTCCCCCGAGCTGGCGGCGCTGCATCTGGAGTTGCTTCAGGGGCAGGGGCAGGAACCGGTGCGCCGACGCGGGGTCCCGGCACAGCTGACCCGATTCGTGGGGCGCGCGGGCGAACTGACCCGGATCGACGAACTGCTGGGCGAGGCGCGCCTGGTCACGCTGACCGGTCCGGGCGGCGCGGGCAAGACCCGGCTCGCGATCGAGGCGGCCCGCTCCCGCGCGGACGTCTGCTACGTGGAGCTGGCGCCCCTCGCCGACGGGGCGCAGGTCCCGTACGCGGTGCTCTCCGCCCTCGGCGTACGAGAAGGGCTCCGCGGTCCACAGAGCGCGGACGCCACCGAGCGGCTCATGGCCGCGCTCGAAAGCCGTGACCTCCTGCTGGTGCTGGACAACTGCGAGCATGTGGTCGAGGGTGCCGCCCGGACGGCGGGCCTTCTCCTGGCCACCTGCCCCGGCCTGCGCATCCTGGCGACCAGCAGGGAGGCGTTGGGCATCACCGGTGAGGCGCTGTGTCCGGTGCCACCACTGGAGGCGGGTCCGGCGGCGCGGCTCTTCAGGGACCGGGCCGCGGCGGTACGGCCGGACTTCGACGGGGACGGGCCCGCGCGCATGGCCGCGATCGACGCCATCTGCACGGCGCTCGACGGGCTGCCGCTGGCGATCGAGCTGGCCGCCGCCCGACTACGGACACTCACCGTCGAGGAGCTGGCCGAGCGGCTCGGCGACCGCTTCCGGGTCCTGTCACGCGGGGATCGCACGAAGGCGCCCCGGCACCGTACCCTGCGGGCCGTCGTGGAGTGGAGCTGGGAGCTGCTCGACGTGGAGGAGCGGGACCTGGCCTGCCGCCTGACGGTGTTCACCGCCGGAGGCCTGTCCGGGGGCGCGACGCTGGACGCGGTGGAGGCGATCTGCGGCATCCCCTACCCCGAGGACCTGCTCGCGTCGCTCTCCGAGAAGTCCTTCCTGGAGGCGTCCCAGGGCCGCTATCGGATGCTTCAGACGATCCGCGCCTTCTGCGCCGAGCACCTCGCCGACGACGTACGGGAGGAGCTACGGGACGCTCACGCGGCGTATTTCCTGCGGCTCGCCGAGGAGGCCGAGCCACGGTTGCGCGGGGCCGATCAACTGCCCTGGCTGGAGAGACTGTCGGTGGAGCGGTCCGACATGGACGCCGCTCTGCGTCACCTGGTGGGCAGCGCCCCCGCGGACGGGTTGCGTCTCATGGCTGCCCTGTCGTGGTTCTGGCGGCTGCGCGGCCTGGCCGGTGAGCGTCTGTCGCTCGCCCGCGATCTGGTCGACGCGGTGGGTTCGGAGCCGCCGCCGGGTCTGGAGGAGGAGTACGCGCTCTGCGCGCTCAATGCGGTCGCAGGTGACGGCGACGAGGTCCGTCTCGCTCGCGCGGACCGGGTGCTGGCCGGGATCGACCGCCAGTTGAGACTGCCGTTCACCGTCGTGCTGTGGACGCTCGCCGTCGGTCCCGAGCGTTCCCGCGACGAGCGGGTGCGCGCCCAGGTCGGCGACGATCCGTGGGGCCGGGCACTGCTCGGTATCGGGCTCGGGTTCCAGGAGCAGTTCGCGGGACGACCCGCCGCTGCGGAGGCCCTGTTCGCCCAGGCTCTGCAGGGGTTTCGGGAGACCGGTGACCGGTGGGGCATGGCCAACTCCCTGGACCAGCTGGGCATGTTCGCGGACTGGCGCGGGGAGCGGGCACATGCGCTGAAGCTGATCGACGAAGCGCTCGGCTACGCCCGTGAGCTGGCTGCCCCGGAGGAGACCGCCGACCTGCTGTGCAGACGCGGGGCCGTGCTGCTGCGCAGCGCCGCTTACGAGGAGGCCGACGCCGACTTCGCGCGGGCGGGTGACCTGGCACGGGCCGCGGGCGCACCCGAGAAGGTGGCCGGCGCGTTCTGGGGCCGGGGCGACGCGGCGCGCCTGTCGGGCGATCCGGCCCGGGCCCGGGAGCACTACGAGGCGGCGCTGGAGACCAGCGCGCGCTCCTGGTACAGCGTGGGCCAGACCGTTCACATCTTCCTGGGCCTCGGCCGCACGGCGCTCGCTCAGGGCCGCACGGAAGAGGCGGACGACTGGTTCGCGCAGGCCCGCACCCTGTCGACCGGCGATCTGACCCAGGGGTTGGAACGGGCGGAGGTGGCCGAGGCGCTGGCGTCCCGGGCGGACGTGCCCGAGCGGGCCGCGACACTCCTCGGCGCCGCGTCGGCGCTGCGCGGGACGCTCATCGTGGACGATCCGGACGTCACCCCGCTCGAGCGGCGGATCCGGCGGATGCTCGCCCCCGAGGTGTACAGAAAGGCCTTCGAGCTGGGCGGGAGCCTGCGGGATAGCGCCATCCTCGACCCGTGAGAGCCGGGTCACGGAGGCCCGGTGAGCCTTGGTCAGCGAGTGGTCAGCGAACGGTAAGCGCCCCGGCGCACGCTCACTCCCATGACGAAACAGACGCACACCACCTCGGACAGCCACCCGACCACCGACGGCCGCCCGGCCGCCGACACCCACCCGGCCACCAGCGCCCACCCGACCACCGGCACCCACCCGGCCACCGAGACACTCGCTCACACCGACGCACTCGATCAGCCCTACATGGGCGCTCCCACCGAAGCACTCGATCACCCCTACACGGGCGCTCCCACCGACCCATGCGCTCCCCCAGGCGCACTCGCTCACCTCGACGTTCTGGTCTCCGGCGCGAGCATCGCCGGGCCCGCGATCGCCTTCTGGCTCTCCCGCCAAGGCGCCCGCGTCACGGTCGTCGAGAAGGCACTCGCCCTGCGCGAAGGCGGCTTCGCCGTCGACTTCCGCGGCCCTGTCCACCGCACCGTCCTGACCCGGATGGGCATCTGGGACGAGCTGCACAGGATCCAGACCGACATGGGCCGGCAGAGCATCGTCGACGCGGACGACACCGAGCGCGTGGATCTGCCCGCGCATCTGATGAGCGGCGACGTCGAGGTCTTCCGCGGCGACCTCTCGAAGCTCCTGTACGAGCGCACCAAGGACACAGTCACCTATGTCTTCGGCGACTCCATCGACACGCTCACCGAGACCGCCACCGGTGTCGACGTCACCTTCGACCATGGGGCGCCCCGCACCTTCGACCTGATCGTCGGCGCGGACGGCCTGCACTCCCACACCCGACGTCTGGTCTTCGGGGACGAATCCCGGTACCTCCGCTTCCTCGGCTACTACGTCGCGGGGTTCGACATGCCCAACCATCTGGGCCTCGACCGCACGGCCAGGCTCTACACCGAACCCGGCCGCACAGCGATGATCAACAACTATGACGGCGACCCGGAGCGGGCCGGCGCCTGCGTCGTGTTCCAGTCGCGGGAGCTCACGTACGACCGCAAGGACCTGGCGCAGCAGAAGCGGATCGTCGCCGAGAAGCTGCGTGGCATGGCGTGGCCGCACGTACAGCAGATGCTGGAGGCGCTCGACGCGGCGGACGACCTGTACTTCGACGCCATCGCCCAGATCCATATCGACAGGCTTTCTCAGGGCCGGGTGATCCTGCTGGGCGACGCGGGACACGGAGCCACCATGGGTGGCATAGGCACCGGCACGGCCCTGGTCTCGGCGTACGTCCTCGCGGGCGAGCTGGTGGCGGCGCGCGGCGATCACCGCACGGCGTTCGCCGCTTTCGAGGCCGCCATCACGGAGTACGCGAAGGGCTGCCAGAAAACCTCCGGGAACGCGGGACCGTTCCTGGCGCCGGCCTCCCAGAAGAAGATGCGCAGCCGCGACCGGGCGTACCGGATGCTCAGCTCACGGTTCCTGGCGGGCTTCTTCAAGCGCCTGACGGAGAAGGCGGCGAGCAACCTGGCGCTGAAGGACTACGCCTTGTCCGCCGAGCCGATACCCGCCTCGGTCTCCGAGACAGCCACTGCCACCCACGCCCACCCTGCCGCAACGACCGGCTCTGTGACCGCCGCCGAGGTCGAGGCCGAAGCCAAGGTGGAGGTCAAGGCCGAGGCCGAAGCCGAGGTGAAGGTCAAGGCCGAGGTCAAGGCCGAAGCCGAAGCCGAGGTGAAGGTCAAGGTCGAAGTCGACACCGACGCCGACGCCGACGCCGAGACCGCCTCCGCCACCTCCCCCCGTTCTGCCGCGGACACCCGCTCGGTGCCCGAGGCCGAGGGCTATGCCGGCCCGGCCGCCTGCGAAGCTCAGAGCCGCCAGCCGTGATCGACCGGCCCGATGCCGCCGCCGAGTGCGAACCCTGCGGCGATGGCCCCGGTCACGTACTCCTTGGCCGCGCGCACGGCCTCGGGCACCTCCTGGCCCGTCGCCAGGCCGGCCGCGATCGCGGAGGCGAGGGTGCAGCCCGTGCCGTGCGTGTGGCGGTTGTCATGGCGCGGGGCGCGCAGCCAGTGCTCCTCGGAGCCGTCCGTCAGCAGATCCACCGCGTCCACGGCGCCCGCGCCACGGGCACCGACACCGGCACCGGCACCGCCCCGACCCGATCCCACTCCCCCGGAGCCCAAATGCCCACCTTTGATGACCACCCACTGCGGCCCGTACACGAGCATGGCCGCCGCCGCCCGGCGCATCCCGTCCTCCGACTCGACCTGTACACCGGTGAGTTGCGCCACCTCGTCGAGGTTCGGTGTCGCCACGGTGGCAGTCGGCAGCAGCTTGGTCCGCACGGAGTCCAGCGCCGACGCGGCGAGCAGCGAGTCACCGTGCTTGGACACGCCGACCGGATCGACCACGACGGGGGCAGCCGTACCGGCGAGCAAGTCGGCGACACATTCCACGAGTTCGGGCGACGCGAGCATCCCCGTCTTGACGGCCTGCACCCCGATGTCGTCGACGACGCTGCGGTACTGCGCGCGCACCGCCTCGACCGGAAGCTCCCAAGCACCCTGCACGCCCAGGGAGTTCTGAGCGGTGACGGCCGTGATCACGCTCATACCGTGGGTGCCGAGAGCCAGCATCGTCTTGAGGTCGGCCTGGATCCCGGCGCCGCCGCCGGAGTCGGACCCGGCGACGGTCAGCACCCGAGCCGGAACCCGTCCGGCCGCGGGAGCACCCCCCGCGGCGGATCCGCCCGGAGCACCCGCCCCTGTCACGACTCGATCTCCCCACCGAACCCGCCGAACCCACCGAGTCCGCCCGGACCACCGAGCCCGCCGGACCCCCCGAGCCCGCCACCAAGCCCGCCACCCGGGCCGCCCGAACCGGCCGATCCGCCCGGCCCGCCGGCACCGCCCCCTTCGGCCGACTCGTCGCCGAAGTGGTCCCAGCCGCCCTTGCTCGTCCAGGGCGCGCCGTCCACGGTGACCTGCGGCAGGGCCGACGGGTTGAGTACCTCGCCGATGACCTTCCAGCGGGCGGGCAGCTTCACGTCCGGCGGGAAGGTGGCCACGATCGCGTGGTCCTCTCCCCCGGTCAGGACCCATTGCAGCGGGTCGACGCCGACGGCCTGGCCGATGTCGCTCATCTGCGACGGCACGTCGACCTTCTGGGACTTGATGTCGATGCGGACCTTGCTGGCCTCGGCGATATGGCCCAGGTCGGCGATGAGCCCGTCGCTCACGTCGCACATGGCGGTGGCGCCGAGACCGGCCGCCGCGGGGCCCGCGTGGTACGGCGGTTCGGGCCTGCGGTGCGCCTCGACGAAGGCGCGCGGCGAGCGGAAGCCGCGGGAGAGCACGGCGTACCCGGCCGCGGACCAACCCAGCCAGCCCGTCACGGCGACGACGTCACCGGGCTGGGCGCCGCCGCGGGTCACCGGGTCGTGGTTGCGCAGATCGCCGAGCGCGGTGATCGCGACGGTGATGGTGTCACCGCGGACGACATCGCCGCCCACCACGGCGGCGCCGGCCACCTGGCACTCGTCGCGCAGCCCGTCCATCAGCTCGGAGGGCCAGGACGCGGGCAGTTCGGCGGGTACGACGAGACCGAGCAGCAGCGCGGTCGGGACGGCTCCCATGGCGGCGATGTCGGCCAGGTTCTGGGCGGCGGCCTTGCGGCCGACGTCGTACGCGGTGGACCAGTCGCGCCGGAAGTGCCTGCCCTCCAGCAGGATGTCCGTGCTGGCCACGACCCTGCGGTCCGGTGCGGCGACCACTGCGGCGTCGTCCCCGGGACCGACTCGTACGGCCGGAGTGGTGGTGAGCCGCGAGGTCAGCTCCTTGATGAGCCCGAACTCGCCCAGCTCGCCGACGGTGCCCTTCATGCGCGTGCTGCCCCTTCTGCCCCGGCCTGCTCGCGGTCGCGAGCCGTCTCTGTCATGGGTACGGTTTGTGTCACGGGCTTGCCCCTACGATCCCTTGCGCTCCCGGAGGGCGCATTCACGGTGAGTACGCCACAGCCACCCCGGGTCTCCCCGCGACGAGCGGCGACGCGATACCGTGGCGTCCCTTCTCCCCACATGATCCTCGTGGCCGCCCTGGAGGTTCCGTGGTACAGGCGTACATCCTGATCCAGACCGAAGTAGGCAAGGCGTCGACTGTCGCCGAGCTGATCGGAAAGATTCCGGGAGTCATTCAGGCCGAGGACGTCACCGGCCCCTACGACGTGATCGTGCGTGCGCAAGCCGACACCGTCGATGAACTGGGTCGCATGGTGGTTGCCAAGGTCCAGCAAGTGGATGGCATCACCCGCACCCTGACCTGCCCGGTCGTCCACCTGTAGCCCCCGTCTACCCTGTGCCGGTGAACTCTTTCCGTCACCGGCTCCGTCTTCACTTCGGACTGCCTGCCCTGACCCTGCTGATCGCCGCCGCCTCGGGCTGCGCTTCAACGGACGATGCGCCGGCGGCGACGGTTCCCACCCCGGACGCGAAGGTCACCAAGCTGTGCCGGAATCTGCACGAACTGCTGCCGCAGAAGGTCGACGGACTCGAGCGCAACGATCCCGAACCGCGCTCCGAACTGACCGCGGCGTGGGGAAGCCCGGCGATCATACTGCGCTGCGGTGTGGCGTGGCCTGACGCGGTCTTGAAGAAGGGCACCATGCCCGCGACCGTGAACGAGGTCGAGTGGGTCGTGGAGAAGCTCGACAGCGGCGCGCAGCGCATGACCACCGGCGGGCGTCTCGCGTACGTCGAGGTGACGATCCCCGAGGACCAGGTGGCGCAAGGCGGCGCCGGGCCGCTCGTGGACCTGGCCAAGCCCATCAAGAAGGCGATCCCCGAAGGGATCGCCGACTAGAGGTTCCCGGGGTTCAGCCGGGACGCGCCGTGGCGGCTACCGCAGCCCCGTGGGCCTGCGCAGCGCCGCCTCCAGGAGCCGGTCGACCAGCTCCGGGTAGCTCACACCGCTCTCCTGCCACATGCGCGGATACATGGAGATCGGCGTGAAGCCGGGCAGCGTGTTGATCTCGTTGATCACGAACTCGCCGTCCTCGGTGAGGAAGAAGTCCGCCCGCACGATGCCTTCGCAGGCCACGGCCTCGAACGCCTCGACGGCGAGGCGCTGCACCTCGGCGGTCTCCTCGTCGCTCAGCGGCGCGGGCACGATGCCGGCGGCGGAGTCGATGTACTTGGCCTCGAAGTCGTAGAAGTCATGGGCCTGTACGGGCGGGATCTCGGCCGGGACCGAGGCGCGCGGCCCGTCCTCGAACTCCAGGACACCGCACTCGATCTCGCGACCGACGACGCCCGCCTCGACGATGACCTTCGGGTCGTGGGCGCGGGCGGTCTCGATCGCCTCGTCGAGCCCGTCGAACGAGTCGATCTTCGTGATGCCGAACGACGATCCCGCGCGTGCGGGCTTGATGAACAGCGGCCAGCCGTGCTCGCCCACGAAGTCGGCGATGCGGCGGCGCGCGCCGTCCTGCTCGCGCTCCCACTCGCGCGGCCGGATCACCAGATACGGCCCGACCTTCAGCCCGAAGGAGGTGAAGATCCGCTTCATGTACTCCTTGTCCTGGCCGACGGCCGAGGAGAGCACACCGCAGCCGACGTACGGCGTCCCGGACAGGTCGAGGAGACCCTGGATCGTGCCGTCCTCGCCGTACGGGCCGTGCAGCACGGGGAAGACGACGTCGACGTCGCCGAGGACCTTGGGCACGGAGCCGGGTTCGGTGTAGACGACCTCGCGCGACGACGGGTCGACCGGGAGCACCACGCCGCCCTCGGGCGACTCGGCGAGATCGGCGACGTCGGGCACCTGGCGGTCGGTGATGGACATCCGCTCGGGATCGTCCGCCGTCAGCGCCCAGCGCCCCTCGCGCGTGATGCCGATGGGCAGCACGTCGTACTTGGTGCGGTCGATGGCGCGCAGCACGGCGCCCGCGGTGACCACGGAGACTCCGTGTTCGGAGCTGCGACCGCCGAAGACGACGGCCACACGCGGCTTCTGCCCGCTCGACGAAGCGCCCGAGGTGGCGGGCACAGGGCTCTGGGGGAGGTTCTCGCTGCTCATATCGCGTTGAGCGTACCTGCTGGTAGTACGAGAGTCAGCGCCCGCAGAGACCCGTTGTGCCGCCGTCGCTCAGCGTCGCTCGGGCTTGGCGGAGCGCGACATGAGCTCCTTCACGGCGACCACCGGCGGCTTGCCCTCGTGGACGATGCCGACGACGGTCTCGGTGATCGGCATGTCGACATCGTGGCGCCGCGCGAGGTCGAGCACGGACTCGCAGGACTTGACGCCCTCGGCGGTCTGCTTGGTGACCGCGATGGTCTCCTCGAGCGTCATGCCCTTGCCGAGGTTGGTGCCGAAGGTGTGGTTGCGCGACAGCGGCGAGGAGCACGTCGCCACCAGGTCGCCGAGCCCGGCGAGCCCGGAGAAGGTCAGCGGGTCCGCGCCCATGGCCATGCCGAGGCGGGTCGTCTCCGCGAGCCCGCGCGTGATCAGCGAGCCCTTCGTGTTGTCGCCGAGGCCCATTCCGTCGGCGATGCCGACCGCGAGCCCGATGACGTTCTTGACGGCGCCGCCCAGCTCGCAGCCGACCACGTCCGTGTTCGTGTACGGCCTGAAGTACGGGGTGTGGCAGGCGACTTGGAGGCGCTGGGCCACGGCCTCGTCGCGACAGGCGACCACCGCGGCGGCCGGCTGGCGGGCGGCGATCTCGCGCGCCAGGTTGGGTCCGGTGACGATCGCGATGCGGTCCTCGCCGACCTTCGTGACGTCCTCGATGACCTCGCTCATCCGCATCGCCGAGCCGAGCTCGACGCCCTTCATCAGCGAGACGAGCACGGTGTCGGGGGCGAGCAGCGGCGTCCACGCGGCCAGGTTGCCGCGCAGTGTCTGCGAGGGCACCGCGAGCACGGTGAAGTCGGCGTCGGCCGCGGCCTCGGCCGGGTCGGCCGTCGCGCGCACGCCCTCGGGGAGTTCGACACCGGGCAGGTAATCGGGGTTCGTCCGCGTGGAGTTGACGGTCTCGGCGAGCTCGGCGCGGCGCGCCCACAGGGTCACGTCGCAGCCCGCGTCGGCGAGCACCATGGCGAACGCCGTGCCCCACGAACCGGTTCCGAAGACGGCTGCCTTCACAGGGCGCGTCACTTGCTCTCCTCCGTCATCTCGCCCGAACTCCCGCTCTGCGCCTGCGACTTGCGGCGCTGCGCGAGGCGCGCCTCGCGCGGGTCGTACCGCTTCTGCGGGGCCTTCTCGCCGCGCAGCTCCGCGACGAGCGCGGTGATCTCGGTCATGATGACCTCGGTCACCTCCTTGAGGAGTTCCGGCGTCGTCTCCTTGCCGTAGTAGGCCGACAGATCGACGGGTTCACCGGCGAGCACATGGTGCGTCTTGCGCGGGAAAAAGCGCGGCTTCTTCGCATAGGGCGGCAGCACTTCGGTGGCGCCCCACTGGCCCACGGGAATGACCGGGCACTTCGTCTGCAACGCGACGCGCGCGACACCGGTCTTACCGGTCATGGGCCACAGTTCCGGATCCCGGGTGAGCGTTCCTTCGGGATAGAAGGCCACGCACTCACCGCGCTCCACGGCGTCGATCGCGGCGCGGAAGGCGCTCAGCGCGTTCGTGGACTCGCGATAGACCGGAATCTGGCCGGTGCCCCGCATCGCGGCCCCCACGAAGCCCTTCCTGAAGAGGCCGTGCTTCGCCAGGAAACGCGGGACTCGTCCGCTGTTGTACTGAAAGTGCGCGTAGAGGAAGGGGTCCAGATGGGAATTGTGGTTGACCGCGGTGATAAATCCGCCGTCGGCCGGAATGTGCTCCATTCCGCGCCAGTCCCGCTTGAACAGAACCACCAGCGGCGGTTTGCAGAGGACCGCTGCGAAGCGGTACCAGAAGCCGATTCTGCGGCGGGACACTCGGACACCTTCCTCTAGGACCCAGGGGGCCGCACAAGTGTCGCCCCGGGCCTCCGGTCTGTCGAGAACACCGTACGCCCACCCGTCTCCGGCCACCGCCCCTGCATTGAGCTGCGCACACCTTCCCTTTACGACCGGCCCACCGCGCGCACCGGTCACAATGGGCGGGTGCAGTGGACCTTGGTGATACCGCTGAAACCGCTGGTGCGGGCCAAGAGCAGGCTGGCGCCCACGGCCGGGGACGCCCTGCGCCCCGGTCTGGCCCTGGCGTTCGCGCAGGACACCGTCGCCGCCGCGGGGGCCTGTACAGCGGTGCGGGATGTGGTGGTAGTCACGGACGACGTCCGGGCGGAGCGCGAACTGGCGGCCCTGGGCGCCCGCGTCGTCCCCGACAGCCCGCAGGCGGGTTTGAACGCCGCGCTCGCCCACGGAGCGGCCTGCGCGCGGGCCCTGCGCCCGGCCGCGCCCCTCGCGGCGCTGAACGCCGATCTGCCGGCGCTGCGCCCCCTGGAATTGGCCCGCGTTCTCGCCACGGCCACCGTATTTCCCCGGGCATTTCTGCCCGATGCCGCCGGAATCGGCACAACACTCTTGTCCGCGGCCCCCGGCGCGGAATTGCTGCCCGCATTCGGTACGGCCTCCCGCGCGCGCCATACGGCGTCCGGCGCCGTGGAACTCCCCCTCGACGGCGTGGGCTCGGTACGCCAGGACGTCGACACCGGCGACGACCTGCGCACCGCGCTCGCCCTGGGCGTGGGCCCGTACACGGCGCGGGCCGCCGCGGGGCTGCTGATCCCGGACTGAGTACGCTGCCCGTATGCAGGCCACCACGTACACGTACGACTCAGAAACCCGCTCCGGCAGCGTCCTTCTGGACGACGGCACCCCGGTGCCCTTCGGCACCGCGGCCTTCGACGCAGGCGGCCTGCGGCTGCTGCGCCCCGGTCAGCGGGTGCGCATCGAGGTCGAGGGCGAGGGCGAGGCCCGGCAGATCACGCTCGTGACGCTCCAGACCTTCTGAGGAGCCGGCCGCTCCCCACCGGACCGATCACCCCCGTACACGCCGCGGGCCGGGCTCCCCGAGGGGAGCCCGGCCCGGCGCGTGAGCAGCCTTGTGGCGTACGCCCATGAAGGCAGGTGCCCAAGAAGGGCTCGTGCCTTACTTCTTGCGAGCGGTCGTCTTCTTGGCGGTGGTCTTGCGCGCCGTCGACTTCTTGGCGGGCGCCTTCTTGGCCGTGGCCTTCTTGGCGGGCGCCGTCTTCTTCGCGGTGACCTTCTTGGCGGGGGTCGCCTTCTTGGCCGGGGTCGCCTTCTTCGCGGCGGCCTTCTTGGCGGTGGCGGCCTTCTTGGCGGTGGTCGCCTTCTTGGCCGGAGTCGCCTTCTTCGCCGTGGCGGTAACCTTCTTCGCCGTGGCGGTGGTCTTCTTCGCCGGCGTCGCCTTCTTGGCGGCGGCCTTCTTCGCCGTGGTCTTCTTCGCAGCGGCCTTCTTGACCGTCGCCGAAGCACCGCCGGTCAGGCTGCCCTTGGGCGCCTTCTTGACCGCGACGTCGTTCTTCGGGAGCTTCTTCGAACCCGCGACGAGGTCCTTGAAGCCCTGGCCCGCGCGGAAACGCGGCACCGAGGTCTTCTTGACCCGAACGCGCTCACCCGTCTGCGGGTTGCGGGCGTAACGAGCCGGACGGTCGACCTTCTCGAACGAACCGAAGCCGGTGACCGAAACGCGGTCGCCGTTCACCACGGAACGGACGATGGCGTCCAGTACGGCGTCGACGGCGTCTGCGGCCTGCTGACGGCCGCCGACCTTGTCGGCAATCGCTTCTACGAGCTGCGCCTTGTTCACGTCTTCCCCTTCGGAGACATTGCCGGGGCGAATCTCTTTCGACCCGGCTTTTTCGCACGTTAGGCAGATATATACCGCAAATCAAACGCGAAACGGGCTAATCACCCTTGTGCCGCAACGAACTAGGCGGTCTCAGAGTTCTTCTTCAGTGAGCGAGCCCTCTTCGAAGTCATCGAGGTCCGCCATGAATCGCTCCAGACGCCTTGCCGCACCGGCGAGATCGTGTTTGGCCGCGGCCGTAATGGCCAGCAGCTTCCGGGTCAGCGCCATCCGTACGCCCTCCGGGACTTGCAGTGTGCGCACTCGGGCGTGCGCTTCCTTGAGTTGGTTCGCGACCGCCGTGTACATCTGGAGTTGGCCGTCGTGTTCCATGCACAGATTGTGCCATCTGGGGCGAGTTGTCGCCTCCGCAGGGGGTAACTCCCGCCCCACAAGGGCCTCCTGGGCCCCTGCACGACATGCCCGCTCAGAGCGGCGCCGAGGCACGTGTACCCCAGGAACACCCTTGGCATTCAAGGGAGTTGGCGACACGCGGAGACCACCCGTTCAGGTCAGCGCGGAGGCTCCGGGGCCGCACACAGAAGTACCCCCAACCGGTGCACGATTGGGGGTACGAGGCCTGTGGATGTGGCCTGAATAAGCCTTGCCCGGCGGCGGATCAGAACCGATCCGCCACCAGGGTCAGACCTGGATGGTCTGCGGCTTGAAGGAGGGACGCTTCGCCTCGTAAGCGGCGATGTCCGACTCGTTCTGCAGCGTGATGCTGATGTCGTCGAGCCCGTTCAGCAGCCGCCAGCGGGAGTTCTCGTCGAGTTCGAAGGACGCCGTGACGCCCTCGGCCCGAACTTCCCGCGCCTCCAGGTCGACCGTGATCTCGGCCTGCGGGTCGTTCTCCACCAGCGCCTGGAGCGCGTCCACGACCTTCTGGTCCAGAACGACGGTCAGCAGGCCGTTCTTGAGGGAGTTGCCGCGGAAGATGTCCGCGAAGCGGGAGGAGATGACGGTCTTGAACCCGTAGTTCTGGAGCGCCCAGACGGCGTGCTCACGGGACGAACCGGTGCCGAAGTCGGGCCCGGCGACCAGCACCGTGGCGCCCGCGCGCTCGGGCTTGTTGAGGATGAACTCCGGGTCCTTGCGCCAGGCCTCGAAGAGCCCGTCCTCGAACCCGTCCCGCGTCACCTTCTTGAGCCAGTGAGCAGGGATGATCTGGTCGGTGTCGACGTTGCTGCGGCGCAGCGGGACGGCCCGGCCGGTGTGCGTGGTGAATGCTTCCATGACTGATCAGACTCCAGCGGGCGTACGGGCGTCGGACTCGGCGAGGTCCGCCGGGGAGGCCAGATGGCCCAGCACGGCGGTGGCGGCGGCGACCTGGGGCGACACGAGGTGGGTACGGCCCCCCTTGCCCTGGCGACCCTCGAAGTTGCGGTTCGACGTGGACGCGGAGCGCTCGCCCGGGGCCAGTTGGTCGGGGTTCATACCGAGGCACATGGAGCAGCCCGCGTGCCGCCATTCGGCGCCGGCGTCCTTGAAGACCTGGTCCAGGCCCTCGGAGACGGCCTGGAGGCCCACCCGCGCGGAGCCGGGGACGACCAGCATGCGTACGCCGTCGGCGACTTTGCGGCCCTTGACGATGTCGGCCACGGCGCGCAGGTCCTCGATACGGCCGTTGGTGCACGAACCTACGAAGACGGTGTCGACCTTGACGTCGCGCAGCGCCTGACCGGCCTCCAACCCCATGTATTCCAGGGCCTTTTCGGCGGCGAGCCGCTCCGAAGCGTCTTCGTACGAAGCCGGGTCGGGGACGTTCGCCGAAAGCGGCGCACCCTGGCCGGGGTTGGTGCCCCAGGTGACGAAGGGGGAGAGCTCCTCGGCCTTGATGAAGACCTCGGCGTCGAAAACCGCGTCGTCGTCCGTCTTCAGCGTCCGCCAGTACTCCACCGCGGCGTCCCAGTCGGCGCCTTCGGGGGCGTGGGCGCGGCCCTTGAGGTACGCGAACGTGGTCTCGTCCGGGGCGATCATGCCCGCGCGGGCGCCGGCCTCGATCGACATGTTGCAGATGGTCATGCGGGCTTCCATCGACAGCTTCTCGATGGCCGAGCCGCGGTACTCCAGGATGTAGCCCTGGCCGCCGCCGGTGCCGATCTTCGCGATGATGGCGAGGATCAGGTCCTTGGCGGTGACGCCCTCGGGCAGTTCGCCGTCGACCGTGATGGCCATGGTCTTCGGGCGGGCCAGCGGCAGCGTCTGCGTGGCGAGCACGTGCTCGACCTGCGAGGTACCGATGCCGAACGCCAGGGCGCCGAAGGCACCGTGCGTGGACGTGTGGGAGTCACCGCACACGACGGTGGTGCCCGGCTGGGTCAGGCCCAGCTGCGGCCCCACCACGTGTACGACGCCCTGCTCGACATCGCCCAGCGAGTGCAGGCGCACGCCGAACTCCGCGGCGTTCTTGCGCAGCGTCTCCAGCTGCACGCGCGAGACCGGGTCGGCGATCGGCTTGTCGATGTCGAGGGTCGGGGTGTTGTGATCCTCGGTGGCGATGGTGAGGTCGAGGCGCCGCACCTGGCGGCCGGCCTGACGAAGGCCGTCGAAGGCCTGCGGGCTGGTCACCTCGTGCAGCAGGTGCAGATCGATGAAGAGGAGGTCGGGCTCGCCCTCGGCGCGCCGGACGACGTGGTCGTCCCAGACCTTCTCCGCGAGTGTGCTACCCATCGCTTTCCCTCCGGCCGGCTTGTGTGTGCCGGCCCAACTAGAGATTTCGGGATCGCCGACATCCGTACCCCTCGTACCGGACGTCGACGGCCGGGCCCGTTGTGGTCCACGGGCCGGTGTGACGTCCAGAGTGGCAAGTTCCACGGAAAATTGAACTTGCGTTTCACAGAGTGAGACGGGAGTATCGACGCATGGACAACAGTAGCGGCGTCGGCGTTCTGGACAAGGCAGCCCTTGTCCTGAGCGCCCTGGAGTCCGGACCCGCGACCCTTGCCGGCCTTGTCGCGGCCACCGGATTGGCAAGACCCACGGCCCACCGCCTCGCGGTGGCCCTGGAGCACCACCGCATGGTGGCGCGTGACATGCAGGGCCGTTTCATTCTCGGTCCGCGCCTCTCCGAGCTCTCGGCGGCGGCGGGCGAGGACCGGCTGCTCGCGACCGCGGGCCCGGTGCTCACGCACCTGCGGGACGTCACGGGCGAGAGCGCCCAGCTCTATCGCCGCCAGGGCGACATGCGGATCTGCGTCGCCGCGGCGGAGCGGCTGTCCGGACTGCGGGACACGGTTCCGGTGGGTTCGACCCTCACGATGAAGGCGGGTTCCTCCGCGCAGATCCTGATGGCCTGGGAGGAGCCGGAGCGCCTGCACCGCGGCCTCCAGGGCGCCCGCTTCACGGCGACGGCCCTGTCGGGCGTACGACGCCGCGGCTGGGCCCAGTCGATCGGTGAGCGGGAGCCGGGCGTCGCGTCCGTCTCCGCGCCCGTACGCGGCCCGTCGAACCGCGTGGTGGCCGCCGTCTCGGTCTCCGGTCCCATCGAGCGCCTGACGCGCCACCCGGGCCGTATGCACGCCCAGGCCGTCATCGACGCCGCGGGCCGCCTCTCCGAGGCCCTGCGCCGCACCGGCTGATCCACAACGTCCTTCACACTTCCGCCCGTTCACGGCCGGTCGCTCCAACGCCGCAGCGACCGGCCGTAGTTGTGTCCTGAGCGGTTCGACCGCCACATACGACGAGGCCCTTCCCGCGTACGGGAAGGGCCTCGGATCGTTCGCGTACCCCCGACCGGATTCGAACCGGCGCTACCGCCTTGAGAGGGCGGCGTGCTAGGCCGCTACACAACGGGGGCGCTGACCACTTGCGTGATCGAGCTGGTCTACCAGGACTCGAACCTAGAATGACGGTACCAGAAACCGTAGTGTTGCCAATTACACCATAGACCACTGAAGTTCAAGGCCTCGCGACCTGCGAACTCAGTCGTACCCCCGACCGGATTCGAACCGGCGCTACCGCCTTGAGAGGGCGGCGTGCTAGGCCGCTACACAACGGGGGCCCTAGCGATCCTGCATCAAGGTCGGCGGGAGCTACCCGTAACCGTCCTCGCGGGAAGGATCTGTACCCCCGACCGGATTCGAACCGGCGCTACTGCCTTGAGAGGGCAGCGTGCTAGGCCGCTACACAACGGGGGCTTTGTGGATCTGGAATCCACGGTGCAGATGAGCTCTGCGAGCTGGCCTACCAGGACTCGAACCTAGACTAACGGAACCAGAAACCGTCGTGCTGCCAATTACACCATAGGCCACCGAAACGCAATCCCCGGGGGGACTTTGTTTGGGCTTGCGCTTCCGGGTCTCGGCCTTTCGGCTCGCTTCCCTCGGCGCAGGAAGAACATTACCTGAAGGTCTCCGGCGCTCCAAAACGGGTATCGCGCCCCAGCAGCGGGGCCAGCTGGTCGAGGCCCGTGATGCGGACGAGCTCGGGCCTGCCGCCGATCCCCGCGCGGTCCAGCCAGATGCCCCTGAGCCCGGCCTCCACCGCTCCCCTGGCGTCGATGTCCGGCTGATCACCGACGTACGCGACCTCGTGGGGCTCCAGGGCGAGCTCCTGGCAGACGGCGTGGAAGGCGGCCGCGTCGGGCTTGGCCACGCCGAGCTCCGCGGCGCAGACGACGGCCTCGAAGCGGTCGCGTACGCCGAGGACGCGCAGCTTGCGGTCCTGGTTGTGGAGCGAGGAGTTGGAGAGCACCGCGTGCCGGTATCCGGCGGCGAGCGTGTCCAGGGCCGGCACGGTGTCCGGGAACAGGCTCCAGGCGGCCTCGTAGTGGCCGAGGTAGCGGGTGAACCAGGCGTCGGCCGCGGTGTCCGTCAGCGCCTGCCCCACGAAGGCCCGTACGCGGTCCCTGCGCTGCCCCTCCCAGTCCGTCGCGCCGGACTCGAAGCGCGCCCAGTGCTCCCGCGTCGTCGCCCGCCACAGCGCGAGGGCCTCCTCGACGGTGCCGAAGCGGTCGAGAAGGCCCTCGGTGGTGAGGTGCGCGCGCATCCCGACGGTGTCGGCGGTGGCGTAATCGAAGAGGGTGTCGTCCACATCCCAGACCACGGCTTTGATCGGCATGGGGCGACGGTAACGAACGGAGGCCGGAACCCGTGCGGGTTCCGGCCTCCGGGGTGCGCGGTGGTTACGCGGCGAGCTTCGCCAGGGCCGCGTCGACACGGGCCAGCGTCGTCTCCTTGCCCAGGATCTCCAGGGACTCGAAGAGGGGCAGGCCGATGGTGCGGCCGGTGACGGCCACGCGGACCGGGGCCTGGGCCTTGCCGAGCTTCAGGCCGTGGGCCTCGCCGGCGGCCAGGACGGCCTCCTTGAGGGACTCGGCGGAGCTCCAGTCGGCCGCTTCGAGCTTCTCGCGGGCCGTGGTGAGCAGGGCGTCGGAGCCCTCCTTCATGGCCTTCGTCCAGCTCGGCTCGTCGAAGACGGGCTCGGGCAGGAAGAGGAAGTCCACGTTGTCCGTGATCTCGGAGAGGACCTTGAGGCGGGTCTGGGCGTGCGGCGCGATGGCCGCCCACTTGGCCTCGTCGAAGTCCTCGGGGGCCCACGGCGCGAACGGAGCCTTGAGCCACGGGGCGCAGCGCTCGGCGAAGTCCTTCGGGTCGAGCAGGCGGATGTGGTCGCCGTTGATCGACTCGCACTTCTTGAGGTCGAAGCGGGCCGGGTTCGGCTGGACGTCCTTGACGTCGAAGGCCGCCACCATCTCCTCGATCGAGAAGATGTCGCGGTCCGCCGAGAGGGACCAGCCGAGGAGCGAGAGGTAGTTCAGGAGGCCCTCGGGGAGGAAGCCACGCTCGCGGTAGAGGTTCAGCGACGACTGGGGGTCGCGCTTGCTGAGCTTCTTGTTGCCCTCGCCCATGACGTACGGGAGGTGGCCGAAGAGCGGCGTCTCCTTCGCGATGCCCAGGTCCTTGAGGGCCGCGTAGAGGGCGATCTGGCGGGGGGTGGAGGAGAGCAGGTCCTCGCCGCGCAGGACGTGGGTGATCTCCATCAGCGCGTCGTCGACGGGGTTGACGAGCGTGTACAGCGGGGCGCCGTTCGCACGGACGATGCCGTAGTCCGGGACGTTCTCCGGCTCGTACGTGATGTCGCCGCGGACCAGGTCCGTGAACGTGATCGTCTCGTCGGGCATCCGGAAGCGGACGATGGGCTTGCGGCCCTCCGCCTCGTACGCCTGCTTCTGCTCGTCGGTCAGCTCGCGGCAGTGGCCGTCGTAGCCGGAGGGCTTGCCGGCGGCGCGGGCCGCGTCGCGGCGGGCGTCCAGCTCCTCCGTGGAGCAGTAGCAGTGGTAGGCGCGGCCGGCGGCCAGGAGCTTCTCCGCGACATCCCTGTAGATGTCCATGCGCTCGGACTGGCGGTACGGGGCGTGCGGGCCGCCCACCTCCGGGCCCTCGTCCCAGTCGAAGCCGAGCCAGCGCATCGAGTCGAGGAGCTGGTTGTACGACTCCTCGCTGTCGCGGGCCGCGTCGGTGTCCTCGATGCGGAAGACCAGGGTGCCCTCGTTGTGGCGCGCGAAGGCCCAGTTGAACAGGGCCGTGCGGACCAGGCCCACGTGGGGGTTACCGGTGGGCGAGGGGCAGAAACGGACGCGTACGGGTGCGCTAGCCACGCTTGACAACCTTGTTGGTGAGAGTGCCGATGCCTTCGATGGTGACGGCGACCTCGTCGCCGACACTGAGCGGGCCGACCCCTTCGGGGGTGCCCGTGAGGATGACGTCGCCCGGGAGCAGCGTCATGGCCTCGGAGATGTTCGCGATCAGGTCCGCGATGGGCGTGATCATGTCCGACGTACGGCCGAGCTGACGCTGTGCGCCGTTGACCGTGCACTGGATCGTGAGGTCGGAGGCCGCGGCGACGTCGAGGTCCGTCTCCACCCAGGGGCCGAGCGGGCAGGACGTGTCGAAGCCCTTCGCGCGGGCCCACTGCTTCTCTCGCTTCTGGACGTCGCGGGCGGTCACGTCGTTCGCCGCGGTGTAGCCGAGGATCACGTCGTTGACGCGGTCGCGCGGGACCTCGCGGCACATGCGGCCGATGACCACGGCCAGCTCGGCCTCGTGGTGGAGGTCCTCGGAGAAGGTGGGGTACTGGATCTCGTCACCCGGGCCGATCACGGACGTCGACGGCTTGAAGAAGGCGAAGGGGGCGTCCGGGACCTCGTTGCCCAGTTCCCTGGCGTGCTCCGCGTAGTTGCGGCCGAAGGCGATGACCTTGTTCGGGAGCACCGGGGGCAGCAGCCTGACCTTGCTGAGCGGGACCTTGGTTCCACTCAGTTCGAAGTCGGCGAACGGGATGCCCTTGATGATGTCGAGGACGAGCTCGTCAGGCTTGTCGCCCTCGACCGCGCCGAAGGCGACATTCCCGTCGATGGAGAATCTGGCGATGCGCACGGCTTGGCTGCGCCCCTTTTTTTGTTGCGTTGGGCCCGGGTGGGTGTGACCTCCCCAGGCTAACGCGGCGGGGTGCCCCGGCGCCTTCGGGATCAGGCCGCCGGGACGACCGTCTCGGGGGCGACCATCAGGATGGTGCGCTTCGGGTTCGCCGTGTTCGTGGGGAGCGTGGCCGAGTGCTCGGGGAGGGCCGGCGCGGCCTGGATCTCGTCGGCGTCCGTGAGGTGCGCCAGCGTGGTGCGCCGCGGGTTGGCGAGGTTGAGGGAGATCATCGTCGTCTTCATGACTGTGCTCTGGAACCTTCTCCGTTGTCTGATGGGCCATCCCTGTAAAGCGTCAGGCTAAACATGTGATTCCCGCCGAAAGCCGGGAAGACGCGATCCGCTCCATGTGAGTTTGCTCACGAGTCGGGTCCCAAATCGGGCACTTCGGGCCGCCAACTCCCGTAAGGGAAACGGACATTGCGTACCTGAAGCCACCATTCCGCTCCCGATCATGGCGACTGGGACACCCCCCGGCCGTACCTGAAAGGTTCATGAATGCCCGGTTTCATCTAGATCACTTTCTACGTCTCGTGACCCTTTCCTCACGCCCTGTCACGCCGGGCACACCGCATCTCTCCGCCCTTGTTGGAGATCCGGCTCTGTGCTGGAATTCGCGGGACCGCCGCAGGTTCGAACCGGCGGGGAGGGGGAAGCCAGCGCCGGTCACTTCACGACCACAGGGGGGCGTTCAGGTCGCCCCTCGAACTACGCCGACACCGCTCTTGTTCCGCACACGCGGACGGGGGCGCCTGGTCCAGAGGTTGCGACGCTAGTGCAGGGACGTAAGAACAGGGATGGCAGCGCTTCGGCGGAGCCGGAGCCGCGTGGCGGGACCGGCCCGATAGCCGGCGGTTCCCAGCCCCCGCACGCCCATAACCCGGGGCGCACCGCGTCCGTCGACGCAGGGGAGCGCGACGGGCGCTCCACCGTGTCCGGCGGTTCGACCACGCCGGCGCCGCCCACGGTGAAGACCAAGGGGGCGACCGGGCCGGGCTCGCGCATAGCCCTGCGCAACTGGCGCATCTCGACGCGACTGGTGTCGCTGCTGGCGCTGCCCGTGGTCGCCGCGACCTCGCTGGGCGCGCTGCGTATCGCCGAGTCGCTGAACGACATCGAGCAGCTCGACAACATGAAGCTGCTCACCGAGATGACGAAGCAGGCCACCGAGCTGGCGTCGGCGCTCCAGGAGGAGCGCGACCAGTCGGCGGGTCCGCTGTCCAACGGCGCCAAGGCGAGCGACTTCGGCATCAAGTCGGCCAGGACCAAGACCAACCTGGCTCGGCAGGAGTTCCTCGACGGCACGTACAGCATCGAGGACGACAGCAAGTCGCAGCTGAAGGGTGTGCACGCCCACGTCGTGCAGATCGCTTCGCAGCTCGGCCAGCTCACCAAGATCCGGCACGACGCCTACACCAACGGCACCACGTCGTCGCAGACCGTCGAGGCGTACGGCCGTCTCATCGAGAACCTCCTGTCGCTCTCCACCGACATGGCGCAGGCGACCAGCAGCCCGGAGATGATCGAGCGCACCCGCGCGCTCGCCGCCTTCTCCTCCGCCAAGGAGTACGCCTCCCAGCAGCGCGCCATCATCGCGGCCGCGCTTCCGGCGAACAAGGAGACGTTCGGCAAGCTGTCGGAGACCGACCGGCTGTACGGCCTCGCCGCGGCCGAGGACCAGGACAGCGCTCTCAAGACGTTCGGCAACGTGTACGGCGATGTCGCCGCGCAGGAGCTCCTGAAGCCGCTCGAAGAGAACAACGACAACATCACGCTGGCGGACAACTACGCCGACCGCGTCCTCACCAAGGCCGATGGCATCAAGGGGCAGGACAAGCGCTCCTACAAGGACTGGGTCGACGCCGACAGCTCGCGGATCGTGGGCATGTCGAAGATCGAGCTGACGCTGCTCAACGAGATGGAGCAGCAGGCCCGCGAGCTGCGCAACTCCTCCGAGCGTGACGCCATCTTCAACGGTGCGCTGATCCTGCTGGTGCTCGGCGTCTCGCTGGTCGGCGCGTTCGTCGTGGCCCGGTCCATGATCCGCTCGCTGCGCCGCCTCCAGGACACCGCGACCAAGGTCGCCCAGGACCGGCTGCCCGAGCTCGTCAAGCAGCTCTCCGAGTCGGACCCGCAGGACGTCGACACGTCCGTGGAGTCGGTCGGTGTGCACTCGCGGGACGAGATCGGCCAGGTGGCCGCGGCCTTCGACGACGTGCACCGCGAGGCCGTGCGTCTCGCCGCCGAGCAGGCCCTCCTGCGGGGCAACGTCAACGCGATGTTCACCAACCTCTCGCGCCGCTCGCAGGGTCTCATCCAGCGTCAGCTGTCGCTCATCTCCGAGCTGGAGTCGCGCGAGGCCGACCCCGACCAGCTGTCGTCGCTCTTCAAGCTCGACCACCTCGCGACCCGCATGCGCCGTAACGGTGAGAACCTCCTCGTGCTCGCCGGTGAGGAGCCGGGGCGCCGCTGGACGCGGCCCGTGCCGCTCGTCGACGTGCTGCGTGCCGCCGCGTCCGAGGTGGAGCAGTACGAGCGCATCGAGCTCGCCGCCGTGCCCGCCACGGACGTCGCCGGTCGCGTCGTCAACGACCTCGTGCACCTGCTCGCCGAGCTGCTGGAGAACGCGACGTCGTTCTCGTCGCCGCAGACCAAGGTCAAGGTCACCGGTCACGCGCTGCCCGACGGGCGTGTGCTGATCGAGATCCACGACACCGGTATCGGCCTCTCCCCCGAGGACCTCGCCGCGATCAACGAGCGGCTCGCCTCGCCGCCCACCGTGGACGTCTCGGTCTCGCGCCGCATGGGTCTGTTCGTGGTCGGTCGTCTGTCGCAGCGTCACGGCATCCGCATCCAGCTCCGTCCCTCCGACTCCGGTGGTACGACCGCGCTGGTCATGCTTCCGGTGGACGTCGCCCAGGGCAAGAAGGCTCCCGGCAAGCCCGGTGGGCCCGGCTCCGGCGGTCCCGCCGCCGCGCAGGCCGCCGCCGGTGTCGCCGCGGCACGTCGCGGTTCCGCCCCGGTCGCCGGTGGTGGCGCGGCGGGCCGGCTCGGTGCCGGTCCCGGTGCGTCGCGGCCGCAGGTCGGTGCCGGTACGAACGGGCCGCGTGCGGCGCTGCCCGCCCGTGACGGCGGACCGCAGGGTCAGGGCCCCCAGGGTCAGGGCCAGGGTCCGCGCGACGGTGGTCAGCAGCAGAACGGCCAGCAGCAGAACGGCTTCCCGCCGAGCCGCCCGCAGGCTCCCCAGTCGCAGCGTCCGCAGGCTCCGCAGCAGCCCGCCGGTGCCGGGGCCTCTTCGGCTCCGCGCCGAGCGCGCAGGGCCCCGTGCCGCCGCAGCAGCGCACCCACAACGACCCGTCCGAGCAGCAGCGGCAGAGTGGCGGGCGCCGCCCCGTGCTGCCGCCGCGCGGCGGTCCGCGTGCCGAGCTGCCGGGCGGCAACCCGCAGCCCCGCGTGCCGAGTTGGAGCGACGAGAACGCGCAGCCGCACCTCGACGCCCCGCGGGGGCACGAGGAGCCGGAGTCGGTCGAGTCCACGACGCAGTTCCCGCCGGTGCGGGACGACCGTCAGGGCCCGGGTGCCACCGCCGAGTTCGCCCGCCCCGACTACGACGCGCCGCGTCCCGCGCCCCAACAGGGCCAGGACACCGGGCAGTTCGTCCGCCCCGACGTGTTCGGGGGCGCGCAGGGCGGTGGCGTACAGGGTGGTGGCGTCCAGCACGGTGACACCGGTCAGTACGCGCGGCCCCAGGCTCCGCAGATTCCGCCGGCCCCGCAGGGCCCGTCGTCGACCGGTCAGTACGAGCGGCCGCTCCCGGCCCGCCCGTCCGGCCTCGACCAGGGCATCCCGGCGCAGCCCGCGCAGCAGGACTACCTGCCGCCGGCCTCCGAGCCGGGCGACGGGCGCACGCCGCTGTACGACACGCTCGAGACGAACTGGTTCCACGGGCAGCAGCAGGCGGCGGCCCAGCAGCAGGCTCAGCAGAACGGTCAGCAGCAGGCCCAGCCGCAGCAGCCGTACCCGGCGCAGCCCGCCCAGGGCCAGCAGCCGCAGCAGCACCTGCCGCAGCGCGCCCGCAGCAGCCGGCCGCCCCGCGGCAGCCGGAGCGGCACCGGGCGCAGGCCCCCTCGGCGGCTCCCACGACGCGTCCGGCCACCTCCCCCAACGGCAGCCAGGACCCGACGAACTGGCGTCAGTCGCCGAACGACGAACTGATGCGTCAGGCCGAGCGGGTGCGCAAGCCCGCCGCGGGCGGTGTCACCGTCTCCGGTCTGCCGCGTCGTGTCCCGCGGGCGAACCTCGTGGCAGGCACGGCCCAGGAGCAGCAGAACCAGACCGGTCCTCAGGTCTCGCGCGCACCCGACGAGGTGCGGGGTCGGCTGACCAATCTCCGACGGGGCATCCAGCAGGGTCGGCAGGCCGGCAGCACCGGCCAGACCGGCAGCTACCCCCGCCCCACTCACCAGCAGGAGCGTTAGTTGAGTCAGATGAGCCAGGCGGCACAGAACCTGAACTGGTTGATCACCAACTTCGTGGACAACACGCCGGGGGTCTCCCACACCGTCGTGGTGTCCGCGGACGGTCTGCTGCTCGCGATGTCCGAGGGGTTCCCGCGCGATCGCGCGGACCAGTTGGCGGCCGTGGCGTCGGGGCTCACCTCGCTCACGGCGGGGGCGTCCCGGATCTTCGAGGGCGGCCCGGTGAATCAGACGGTCGTGGAGATGGAGCGCGGCTTCCTCTTCATCATGTCCGTCTCCGACGGCTCGTCCCTCGCGGTGCTCGCGCACCCCGAGTGCGACATCGGCCTCGTCGGCTACGAGATGGCGCTGCTCGTCGACCGGGCGGGCGCCGTGCTCACCCCCGACCTGCGCGCCGAGTTGCAGGGCAGCCTGCTGCACTGACGCGGGTGACGGCCGGTAACCCCGGCCTCCACCGAAAGTCTGATGCATCAGCAGCTTCGGAATCCAGAGAACACACGTAATCCCCTTCCGACCCACTTCCGGCCGTCACAATCCCCCCACCGGCCCACCCTCAGACGGCAGGCCCCCGATCTGCCGTCCCGCCCGGAGGATCCATGACCCCGCCCACCGCTCCTCACGATCCGTACGGCGCAGCCGCACACGCCGACTACGGACATGAGGGCGACCAGCCGCTGGTCCGTCCCTACGCGATGACCGGCGGCCGGACCCGGCCGCGCTACCAGCTCGCCATCGAGGCTCTTGTCAGCACCACCGCCGACCCGGCGGCCCTGGTGACGCTCCTCCCCGAGCACCAGCGCATATGCCACCTGTGCCGTGAGGTGAAGTCGGTCGCCGAGGTGTCCGCGCTCCTCTCGATGCCCTTGGGCGTGGCCCGGATCCTGGTGGCGGACCTGGCGGAAGCGGGACTCGTCGCGATCCACCAGCCCGGTGGCGACGAGAACGCCGGTGGCCAGCCAGACGTGACTCTGCTCGAAAGGGTGCTCAGTGGACTTCGCAAGCTCTGACAGCTCCGTGGCGACCGCCCGGTCGACCACCTCGGCCAAGATCGTGGTGGCCGGCGGCTTCGGCGTCGGCAAGACCACGTTCGTGGGGTCGGTCTCCGAGATCAACCCGCTGCGCACCGAGGCCGTCATGACGTCCGCCTCGGCGGGCATCGACGACCTGACCCACACCGGGGACAAGACGACCACGACGGTCGCCATGGACTTCGGCCGCATCACGCTCGACCAGGACCTGATCCTGTACCTGTTCGGCACCCCCGGACAGGACCGCTTCTGGTTCATGTGGGACGACCTGGTCCGCGGCGCGATCGGCGCCGTCGTCCTCGTCGACACCCGCCGCCTCGCCGACTGCTTCCCCGCGGTCGACTACTTCGAGAACTCCGGCCTGCCCTTCGTCGTCGCCCTCAACGGCTTCGACGGGCACCAGCCGTACAACCCCGAAGAGGTCCGTGAGGCGTTGCAGATCGGCCCGGACACCCCGATCATCACGACGGACGCCCGGCACCGTGCGGATGCAAAGAGTGCGCTGATCACGCTGGTGGAGCACGCGCTCATGGCTCGCTTGAAGTAGACAGAAACAGTCGGATGTCGGCCATCAAGTGGCTGGATCCGTACGGCAGTTGTCGTAGGCCTCTCGGCGGCCCCTGTGGCCTTTGACACGCGGGGCCGCCGTGTTCATAACGTTTCGACAGAGAATTCCGGGGGCACCGACACACGTCGCGCACACCCGGTTCCACTGTGCTCACAAGAGCCCCGCCTTTTGGCGGGGCTCGCTCTTTATGACCGTTTTATCTAGGGCATACATCACTCGGAGGTTCCGCTTCCGACTGTTTGGAAGTGCGCCTGCTGACGTGCTGGAATGCGCTGAACTGCCCAGTAAGAACGGGCCTGCAGACATACAGCGGCACAACGTAGGTGCCGACGCCGGAAGGTTGTTGGTCGAGTGAGGCGAAGCAAGAACAGTCCCGAGCCGGCAGCGGCGCGGGGCAACTTCACCCCGCCGCCGCGGACGGGGATACAGGCGGCGCCTGCCCCCGAGGTCGCGGCCCCGGCACCGTCGGGCGGTCGGATGTCGCCGCGCAACTGGCGTGTGCCGACGAAGCTGAACGCGATCCTCCTCATACCCGTGATCGTGGGTCTGGTCATGGGCGGCTTCCAGGTGAAGAGCTCCATCGACACCTGGCACGAGGCCGAGGACGCCGAGAACACCGCCCGCCTGGTGCGGGCGTCGCTGACGTACGGCAACCGCCTCATCGAAGAGCGCGACATCACCGCCGCCCCGCTCCTCCAGGGCAAGAAGGACGACCCGGCCGTCACCAAGGCCCGTGCGGCCACGGACGCCGCCGCGCAGGACTTCCGCGCCGCGGCGGAGAACATGCCGCACAAGGAAGGCCTCGAACGGCGCATGGCGCAGTTCGACGAGGTCGAGAGCAAGCTCAAGCCGCTGCGGGCCGCCGCGTACACCTCCAAGCTTCCCGGCGTGCAGACCGAAGAGGGCTACGTCGCGATCCAGCACCCGCTGATGGAGTTCGCGAACGAGCTCGGTCTGGGCACCGGCAACATCACCAGCTACGGCCGTACGGTCTACGCGATCTCGCTGACCAAGGCGGCGCTCTCGCTGGAGCGCTCCATCGGTATGCACCTCCTGGTGAAGCCCGGTCCGTCCCCGACCGGTTTCGCCAAGCAGCGCACCGCGCTCGGCAGCTACGCCTACCTGGAGGGCATCGCCGTCGAGGAGTACAAGGGCGGTGGCACCTCCGCGGACCTGAAGAAGCTCGAGGACGCGTCCAAGAAGCTGAAGACGGACGGCGCCAAGCAGGCCGCCGCCGCCAAGCAGAAGGACCCGACCTACATCCCGCCGCCGGCCGACCCCACCGACATGGTGGCCTCGGTCGTGGCGCTGCAGAGCACGCAGCCCAGCGCCCGGCTCGCCCTCGCCAAGGACGGCGTGACGGCCGAGAACTGGTGGGCGGTCAACACCGCGAAGTTCGACGCCTACCGCACGATCGAGTCGGATCTCGCCGACAAGGCCGTGAACGAGGCCTCGCAGATCGCCGCCGACGCCAAGCGTGAGGCGATCATCATCGGCGCCGCCGTCGTGATCGCGCTGCTCGCCGCGTTCCTGCTGGCCGGGCAGATGGCCCGCCAGATGTCCCGCTCCATGCGCCGCCTGCGCTCCGCCGCCTTCGACGTGGCCGAGCAGCGGCTGCCGATGCTGGTCGACCAGCTCTCGCGCACCGACCCGGGCCGCGTGGACACCCGCGTCCAGCCGATCCCGATCACCACGACCGACGAGATCGGCGAGGTCGCCCGCGCCTTCGACCAGGTTCACCGGGAAGCGGTACGGCTCGCCGCCGAGCAGGCCCTCCTGCGGGGCAACATCAACGCGATCTTCACCAACCTGTCGCGCCGCAACCAGTCGCTGATCGAGGGCCAGCTGACCCTCATCACCGACCTGGAGAACAACGAGGCGGACCCGGACCAGCTGGAGAACCTCTTCCGCCTGGACCACCTCGCGACCCGTATGCGCCGCAACGGCGAGAACCTCCTGGTCCTCTCCGGCGAGGAGCCCGGCCGCCGCTGGGACCAGCCGGTCCCGCTGGTCGACGTGCTGCGCGCCGCGACCTCCGAGGTGGAGCAGTACGAGCGCATCGAGCTGTCCGGCGTCCCGGAGGCCGACATCCACGGCCGCGCGGTCACCGACCTCGTGCACGCGCTCGCCGAGCTCCTGGAGAACGCCACGACGTTCTCCTCCCCGCAGACCAAGGTCCGCGTCACCGCGACCCGTCTCCCCGACGGCCGCATCATGATCGAGATCCACGACAAGGGCATCGGCCTCACCGCCGAGGACTTCGCGGACATCAACCACAAGCTGGCCAACCCGCCGAGCGTGGACGCCGCGATCTCCCAGCGCATGGGCCTGTTCGTGGTCGGCCGCCTCGCCGACCGGCACGGCATCCGCGTCCAGCTGCGCCCCTCGGGCGAGCAGGCGGGCACGACGTCGCTGGTCATGCTCCCGGACGCGATCACGCACGGCGGTGGCGGTGGCGAGCACCAGCCCGACCACAGCGAGTTCACCGTCTCGACGATCATCCCCGAGCAGCAGGCGTTCGAGCACGCGCCGCTGCGGACGGCGGCGGAGCTCGGCTTCGACGACAGCCGTTACGACGTCCCGGACGACGCGCGTGAGCTGGACCCGGTGGGCCGCTCCCTGATGCGTGAGGAGCGCCGCGCGGCGCTGGAGGCCCAGGCCCAGGAGCCCGAAGGCCGCCCGCTGTTCCGTGACGAGGTCTCCCCCCAGCAGGCACAGCAGTCCCCCGCGCCCTACCAGGGGCAGTCCGCGTACGACGATGATCAGCGCTCCTACGATCCTCAGCAGCAGGTCGGCTACGACAATCAGCGACAGGACGTCTACGGCGAGCAGCAGCAGACGACGTACGACAACTCCCAGCAGGGCGCGTACAACGAGTACGCCCCGGCGCAGCCGTCGTACGACGAGGGCCCGCAGGGCGGGTACGAGCCGGGATTCCCGTCGCAGGACGGCTATCCGGAAGCTCCCTCGCAGGGCTACAACGCCTTCGAGGAGCCCGCGCGACAGGCCGACTGGCAGGAGCGGGACGCCTACCAGGGCGACTTCGGCGGCTCGTACGCTCCCGAAACGGAATCCGCTCAGGTGTCTGACGCGGCCGAGCAGGAGAGCGTAGGCTTCGGCTCGCGCGGTCCGGCCCTGTCGGCCGGCCCCTCCCCTTCCGTCCCGCACGCGCTGACCGACGCCGGTCTCCCGCGCCGCGGCGGCGCCGGCTCTCCCCGGGGCGGTGAGGCGCAGGCGGCTCCGGCCACCGGCGACTCCACCGACACCACCGACACGTGGCGTTCGGCCAACGACGACCGGTGGGAGCGCGCGGAGGCGCTGAAGCAGCCGAAGGCGGGCGGGGTCACCTCGTCCGGGCTGCCGCGCCGGGTGCCCAAGGCCAACCTGGTCGAGGGCACCGCGGAGTCGACGCCGCAGGGCGGACCGTCGGTCTCCCGGGCCCCCGAGGACGTACGCGGCCGGCTGAGCAATCTGCGCCGCGGTGTGCAGCGGGGCCGTGACGCAGGCAGCAGTGAACAGCAGTGACGAAGACGAACGGCCAGGACAGCGGGTTTCCCGGTGGCCCTGACAGCACCTACATCCAGGAGCGTTAGTGTGAGCCCGATGAGCCAGGCGGCACAGAACCTGAACTGGTTGATCACCAACTTCGTGGACAACACCCCCGGGGTGTCCCACACCGTGGTGGTCTCCGCCGACGGACTCCTTCTGGCGATGTCCGAAGGGTTCCCCCGCGACCGCGCCGACCAGCTTGCGGCCGTCGCGTCGGGTCTGACCTCGTTGACCGCGGGCGCGTCCCGCATCTTCGAGGGCGGTCCTGTGAACCAGACAGTTGTGGAGATGGAGCGAGGATTCCTCTTCATCATGTCCATTTCCGATGGTTCTTCGCTCGCCGTCCTTGCACACCCCGAGGCGGACATTGGTCTCGTTGGGTACGAGATGGCACTTCTTGTCGACCGCGCGGGCACGGTTCTCACGCCCGACCTGCGTGCGGAGCTTCAGGGAAGCCTTCTCAACTAGCAGACAGGCGGTGCGTATTCGCGTCCCGTGCCCGTAAGGTTTCGGGACGCGGCTCCACAGTGATGGTGCCCAGCGCAGTCGGAGGAGGAAGTACGTGTCTGGTTCAGCAACACCCCCGAGCGGTTCGTCGGCCCACTGGCCGCCCTACGGCCCTGCCCAGGGTCAAGGCCAGGCGGGTACGGGTGACGGTTCGCAGAACCGGTACAACTTTCCCTCCACGCCGAGCCACGCGCGCCCGACCCGGCAGCCCGGTCCCTACGACCAGCCGTCGGCGCCGCGTATCCAGCCTGTGCAGCCCCAGCCGCGCCCCGACGCGAATCCCGCGCCTGCTGCGAAGAACAATCCCCTGGTGCGCCCGTACGCCATGACGGGCGGCCGCACCAGGCCCCGCTACCAGCTCGCCATCGAGGCGCTGGTGCACACCACCGCGCAGCCGCACCAGTTGCAGGGCCAACTGCCCGAGCACCAGCGGATCTGCAACCTGTGCCGGGAGATCAAGTCGGTGGCCGAGATCTCGGCCCTCCTGACGATCCCTCTCGGCGTGGCCAGGATCCTCGTCGCCGACTTGGCGGAGGCGGGCCTGGTCGCGATCCATCAGCCCGGCGGCGACGAGAGCGCCGGCGGTCAGCCAGACGTGACTTTGCTCGAAAGGGTGCTCAGTGGACTTCGCAAGCTCTAGCGGAGGGCCGGCAACTCCAAGTCGTTCCACCACGTCCGCGAAGATCGTGGTGGCCGGCGGGTTCGGCGTCGGCAAGACGACCTTCGTGGGCGCCGTGTCGGAGATCAACCCGCTGCGTACCGAGGCCGTCATGACGTCCGCGTCCGCGGGCATCGACGACCTGACCCACACCGGGGACAAGACGACGACCACCGTCGCCATGGACTTCGGCCGCATCACGCTCGACCAGGACCTGATCCTGTACCTGTTCGGCACCCCCGGACAGGACCGCTTCTGGTTCATGTGGGACGACCTGGTCCGCGGCGCGATCGGCGCCGTCGTCCTCGTCGACACCCGCCGCCTCGCCGACTGCTTCCCCGCGGTCGACTACTTCGAGAACTCCGGCCTGCCCTTCGTCGTCGCCCTCAACGGCTTCGACGGCAGCCAGCCCTACGGACCCGACGAGGTCCGTGAGGCGTTGCAGATCGGCCCGGACACCCCGATCATCACGACGGACGCCCGCCACCGCGCGGACGCCAAGTCGACGCTGATCACTTTGGTGGAGCACGCGCTCATGGCGCGGCTGCGGTAGATACTGCTGTCAGCTCCACGACCGCCGGTGGCCCTGGGCCCCGGCGGTCTCTCGTTTCCGGAGTTCCTGGCGGGTCCTGAGGGGGATGCATACGTGAGCGCGGAGTTGGCGGCGTTACGGCTCGGGCAGACGGTCGCGCGGGCGGCGGCGCAACTGTGGCTGGGCGGGCGGCGGCGTACCCAGGAACGGACGCTGTCCATGAGCGAGTTGATGGAACTACGGGTGCCGGGGCTGCGGTTGCGGCGCAGCCTGGAGCGGCAGTTCGAGCAGATCGCTGACGCGGTCGCCGCACGCGTCGAGCCCTTCCTGGAGCGGGAGTTCAGGGGTCTCGACGCCGCCGGGCGGCAGGCGGCGATCGACGGCGTGGCCGACACGTTCGCCAAGGCGGACCTCTCGGACGAGGCGGTCCTCGCGGCGGACGTGAACGCGGCGGAGCTGGTGCGGCGCATCACCCGGTCGGTGCCCGAGCCGGTCGGTCTCAACGAGGTCGAGGGCCGCTTCTACGCGCTGCTGTTCGCCGAGGCCTGCGAGTACTACGTCAGCGTGGTGCGCGGTCTGCCGGTGTTCGAGGAGCGGGTGGGCGCGGAGCTGCTGGCCCGCCTGACCTCGCTGGGCTCGGAGATCTCCCGGGTCCTGGAGCGGCTGCCGGACCGCTCGCTGTTCGCTCCGGACGGTACGGACCAGGACGCGGGGTTCCGCCGCCTGTACATGGAGCTGGTGAGTTCGGCGCTCGACGAGGTGGAGCTGTTCCGCCGGGCGTCGGACCGGACGGTGACTCCGGCCAGGCTCTCGGTGGCGTACGTGAGCCTGCGGACCACGGGGGACGACGGGGCGCGGCGGGGCGGCCGCCGGGCGCGGCCGGTGCCGCGGCCGGGGATGAGCGACTGGGAGGAGTCCGAGGGCCAGCCCTCGGGGATGCGGGTGGAGGCCGCGCTGGGCGGCGCCGCCCGGGTGCTGCTGCGCGGTGAGGCGGGCTCCGGCAAGACGACGCTGCTGCGCTGGCTGGCGGTGACCGCCGCCCGCGGCTCCTTCGAGGGCGAGCTCACCGGCTGGAACGGTCTGGTGCCGGTCCTGGTGAAACTGCGGGAGTACAGCGGGCGGGCGCTGCCTGCGCCGGAGGCCCTGCTGGACGGTGTGGCCCGCACCATCACCGGCGTCATGCCGCGGGGCTGGGTGGAGCGGCAGCTGGTCGACGGCAGGGTGCTGCTCCTGATCGACGGCGTGGACGAACTCCTCGACAGCGAGCGCCGCGGCGTGCGGGACTGGCTGCGCGGGCTGCTGCGCACGTACGGGGACATACGGGTCGTGGTGACGTCGCGGCCCGCGGCGGCCGGGGCGGACTGGCTGCGGCGCGAGGACTTCACGGCGCTGGGCATCGACCGGATGACGCTGCCGGATCTCGCGGCGTTCGTCCGGCAGTGGCATCTGGCGGTGCGGGAGCTCGCGGAGGAGCTGCCGTGCACGGTGGACGATCTCCCGCGCTACGAGCGGTCGCTGCTGGCGAGCCTCAAGGACCGCGCCCCTCTCCAGTCCCTGGCCGGTACGCCGCTGCTGGCGTCGATGCTGTGCGCCCTGCACCTCAACCGCGGCAGCCAACTCCCGCGCGACCGGATGGAGTTGTACCGCAACGCCCTGCACACCCTGGTGCACGAGCGGGACGCGGACCGGCATGTGCCGAGCGCGGTGGACAGCCCGCTGAGCCTCGGCGACAAGATGGTGATCCTGCGCGATCTGGCCTGGCGTCTGTCCGACAACAACCGTACGGAGATCGGGATCGACCAGGCCGTCCGGCATGTGCGGGACCGGCTCGCGGCGATGCGGCATCTCGACCCGGCGGACAGCGAGACGGTCCTCGAACAGCTGCGGGGCCGGTCGGGCATCCTGCGCTCGCCCGCGGAGGGGCGGCTCGACTTCGTGCACCGCACGTTCCAGGAGTACCTGGCCGCCGAGGAGGCGGCTCAGGAGGACCGGATGGGGAATCTGGTCGGGCGGGCGCATCTGGACCTGTGGCGGGAGACCGTGGTGATGGCGGCGGGCCACGCGAATTCGCCGCAGCGGGAGGAACTGCTCGGCGGGATCCTCGACCGGGCCGACGCGGAGCCGCGGAACGCTCGGGCTCTGCGCCTGCTCGCGGCGTCCTGCCAGGAGACGTCACCGACCGTCTCGGACGCGCTGGCCGGGCGCCTGGAGGCCGCGGTGGGGATGCTGCTGCCCGCGCGCCGGCAGTCCGATCCGCCCGCGCTCGCGGCGGTCGGGCCGAGTCTGCTGCGCAGGCTGCCGAGGTCGCTCGGTGAGCTGACCGAGCGGGCGGCGGCACAGACGGTGCGCACGGCGGCCCTGATCGGGGGCCCGGAGGCGTTGCGGCTGGTGTCCGGGTACGCGGACGACTCCCGTGACGACGTGGTGTCCGAACTCATCGACGCCTGGGGGTACTTCGACGCGGCCGCGTACGCGAGCGAGGTGCTGCCCCGGCTGCCGCTGGAGTCCCGCTGGGTCCACCTCACGCACGCCAGCCAGTGGCCGCCCGTCCGGGCCCTGCCGAACCTGAGGCATCTGATGATCTTCTACCCGGTCCGGGAGATCGCCCCGCTGGCCGAGCTCGAACAGCTGGAGAGCCTGTACCTGACGCTCCGGGACGACCAGGAGCTGGCGTCCCTGAAGCGACTGACCGAGCTGCGCGAGGTCACCCTGTACTGGCACGGCACGCGCGACTGGCTGCCCGACCTCTCCGCCCTGGCGTCCCTGCCCCACCTGGAGTCGCTGGCCCTGAACGGAATCGATCCGGCGCTCGACCTCACGCCCCTGACGCAGTTGCGCACCCTGGGCTCGCTGGAGCTGCGCAGCGACCGTATCGACGCCCCGCGCGGCTTCCGCGATCTGTCCGGCCTGAGCGCGCTGGAGGAGCTCCGGCTGTCGGGCTACGAGATCGACGACTGGCTGGCCGGCCTGACCCAGGCGCCGCCGGCCCTCACCGAGCTGGACCTGCGGCTCTGTCTGCTGTCCACCGACGAGCTCCCCGCGGCCCTCGACGGCGTCCACGTCACCCTCTCCTGACGTGCGCACGGCCCCGCCCTCCCGAAGGAGAGCGGGGCCGTGCGGCCGTAGCGGCGGAGCGGTCAGCGCCAGCTGTGCGGGGCGCGGAAGCCGGGCTCGCGCTCCAGGCGGCGCCAGCCGGCGCGGTTCTGGTGGACGCTGTGGGCCACCGGGGCCTCGGGGGCGGCGGCGGCGCGGGCCACGAGGATCGCGGTGATGGCCGCGACTTCCTCGGGGTCGGCGTGGCCCTTCTCGACACGGATGTCAGGCGTGGACATGTGGCAGGTCTCCTACGGAGTGGTTACTGCGGGGGGTTGCCGTGCTTGCGCGACGGCAGGTCGGCGTGCTTGGTGCGCAGCATCGCCAGGGAGCGGATCAGGACCTCGCGGGTCCCGGCGGGGTCGATCACGTCGTCGACCAGGCCGCGCTCGGCCGCGTAGTACGGGTGCATCAGCTCGGACTTGTACTCCTTGACCATGCGCGCCCGCATGGCCTCGGGGTCCTCGGCCTCCGCGATCTGACGGCGGAAGATCACGTTGGCCGCGCCTTCCGCGCCCATGACCGCGATCTCGTTGGTCGGCCAGGCGTACGTGAGGTCGGCGCCGATGGACTGGGAGTCCATGACGATGTACGCACCTCCGTAGGCCTTGCGCAGGATGAGGGAGATCCGCGGCACCGTGGCGTTGCAGTACGCGTACAGCAGCTTCGCGCCGTGCCGGATGATCCCGCCGTGCTCCTGGTCGACGCCGGGCAGGAAGCCCGGGACGTCGAGCAGCGTCACGATGGGGATGTTGAAAGCGTCGCACATCTGGACGAAGCGGGCAGCTTTTTCGGAGGCCTCGATGTCGAGGACACCCGCGAGGGACTGCGGCTGGTTGGCGACGATGCCGACGACCTGGCCGTCCAGGCGGGCCAGGGCGCAGATGATGTTGCGCGCCCAGCGCTCGTGGACCTCGAGGTAGTCGCCGTCGTCGACGAGCTCCTCGATGACCTTGGTCATGTCGTACGGGCGGTTGCCGTCGGCCGGGACCAGGTCCAGGAGGATCTCCGAGCGGCGGTCCGCCGGGTCGTCCGACTCGACGGTCGGCGGGTTCTCCCGGTTGTTCTGCGGGAGCAGCGAGATCAGGTAGCGGACCTCGGCGATGCAGGTCTCTTCGTCGTCGTACGCGAAGTGGCAGACGCCGCTGGTCTCGGCGTGGACGTCGGCGCCGCCCAGGCCGTTCTGGGTGATCTCCTCGCCCGTCACCGCCTTGACCACGTCGGGGCCGGTGATGAACATCTGCGAGGTCTCGCGGACCATGAAGACGAAGTCCGTGAGGGCCGGGCTGTAGGCCGCGCCGCCGGCGCACGGGCCGAGCATCACCGAGATCTGCGGGATGACGCCGGACGCCTTGGTGTTGCGCTGGAAGATGCCGCCGTATCCGGCGAGGGCGGAGACGCCCTCCTGGATGCGGGCGCCCGCGCCGTCGTTCAGCGAGACCAGCGGGGCACCGGCCGCGATGGCCATGTCCATGATCTTGTGGATCTTCGTGGCGTGGGCCTCGCCCAGGGCGCCGCCGAAGATGCGGAAGTCGTGCGCGTAGACGAAGACCGTGCGGCCCTCGACCGTGCCCCAGCCGGTGATGACACCGTCGGTGTACGGCTTCTTGGCCTCCAGGCCGAACCCGACGGCGCGGTGCCGGCGCAGCTGCTCGACCTCGTTGAACGACCCCTCGTCGAGGAGCAGCTCGATGCGCTCGCGCGCCGTCAGCTTGCCCTTCTTGTGCTGGGCCTCGGTCGCCTTGTCGCTGGGTCCGCGCAGTGCCTGCTCGCGGATGGCGTGCAGCTCGGCCACGCGCCCCCGTGCGTCGGTGGGCTCGTCCCCGGGGTTCGAGGCGGTGTCGTCCAAAACGGTCATGTAGTGACCTTACGAAGGCGACCAAGGAAAACGGGCCGTCGACTCCGTACAGTCTCCGGCCCGTTTTCCTGGTAGGCCCGAACAGAACCCCGGCGGCGTACAGCCGAAGTTACTGCTCAGGCCCCCTGCGGCTTGTAGGGGTCACACAAAGAGGGTGGGTGAGAGCCCGGTCACACCCCGCAGTGGAAGCGGGCGCTGCCCCAGTCCGCGTGGTCGTTGCCGTTGCCGTCACCGCCGTCCCCGACGATCAGGTCGACGTACTTGGCGCCCGTGACATCGGCCGTCAGGGACCACGCCGGGTCGGCCGCCCTGAGGACCGGGGAGGCCACCTTCTCGGTGCCGTCGGCCGCCACCGAGAATCGCACACTTCCGCGGGTGGCCTGGACGTCGTCGACGCCGACCTGTGCCGTGAAGGAGGTGCACTGTCCGCCGAGGTAGTAGCGGATGGTGGCCGGCGCGTGGGTGCCGAGGCCCTTCTCGTACCTCACTCCCCCGATGGTGAGGGGGGTGCCGTCGCCCTGGCCCTGTTCGCCGTTGGAGAGGTCCTTCTCGACCGGGCCCCAGCCGTTGTCCGCCGATGTCCAGTCCAGGTCGCCGGCGTACGTGTCCGTGGTGGGCGGCGGCGGCAGGGTGCGGACGGCGGCGGACGCGGCGAGCGTGCGCGCGGTGCCCGCGACCGTGTACGTCGCCTGTGCGCTCAGCTCGTAGGGCCGGTAGGCGGCGTCGGCGGGCGGGGTGACCTGCCAGGTGGTGGTGGCCTTCGCGCCGGGGGCCACGGGGTCGAGGGTGACGGGCCCGGCGGGCTGGGCCTTCCAGCCGTCGGGCAGGGCGAGGGTGACGGCGGCGTCGTCGACGGCGGCGCTCTCGTAGTTGGTGAAGGTGGCCTCGACCTTGTTGGGCTGTCCGGGCTCCAGGGTCTCCCCCGCCGCGAGGGCGAGCGTGCCGCAGGCGGCCTGTTCCTTCGCCGGGCCGAGGTCGGTCACGGTGAAGTCGTCGAGCACGAAGTCCGCGCCGTCCGGGGCGCCCGGCAGCTTGCGCAGGCCGGTCCAGGTGTCGCCGCAGCCCGCGGTGACGGTGGTGGTGAACCGCCCGGTGGTGCGCTGCTGTCCGACGGGGACGGCCGCGGTCTCGACGGCGTCGTCCCCGCGGTCGTAGCCGCTGACCCACTGGTAGGCGCCGGCGTGGCTGGACTGGTAGGCGAAGTCGACCTGGTACGCGTGTCCGTCCTTCATCGGGACGGTCGCCGGTGAGGTGCGGTAGACGACGCCGTCGTTCTCCTCGTGCGACTTGAGGGACTCACCGCCGCCGATGACGTCGTCGACGAGCTTGCCGTTCCAACCGGCCTGCGTGTACGGGGAGTTGCGCTGCGCGATGTGGGTGCGCGGGTCGGTGACGCCGCCCGCGTCGCCCTTGTCGAACGGGCCCCAGCCCTGGTCGACGTCCTCGAAGTCCTCGTGGACGACCGTGCCCGGCTCGGCCGTGGGGGCGTTGCGCACCACGCGCACGTCGTCGACGCGGACCTTCGCGCCGCCGTCGTCCCGCGCCGCCGCGACGCGCAGGGTCGCCGCACCACTGCCGGGGGCGGTGAAGTTCACCTTCACGCGCTGCATGTGCGTGCCGTGCCAGTCGCTGGCGGCCATGGTGTTGGCCAGCGTGGAGCGGTCGATCCCGGCGGACGCGTCGCCGCCGGCGCTCAGGGTCGTGCGACGGGTCTTGCCCGGCTCGATCTCGATCCAGGCGGAGGCGGTGTAGCGCTTGCCGGGTTCAAGCCCCTTGACCTGCTGGGCGACCGCGGCCGCGCCGGTTCCGGTGAGCGCGGCGCTGTTGCGGCCGTTGCCGTCCGTGTCGCGGGCGACCTTGCCGCTCCTGTCCCATCCCGTCAGCCGGGCGTCGTTGAAGCCGGGGTCCTTCAGGCCGGTGCCCTCGCCCCAGGCGGGGTCGGTGGCCGAGGGCGTGCCGTCGGCCGGGTAGAGGACGTACGGCTGTCCGGCCTCGGCCTTGAGCGTGAGCTTTCCGGCGGCGTCGGTGCGCAGGGTGCCGGTCTTCACCCGGCCGTTGTCGGTGAGCCTGTAGAGCGTGTACGCACCGGAGGGCGCCGCCCAACTCGTCGTGCCGCCCTGCTTGTTGTAGTGGTACAGCTTCTTGCCGCCGTCCCACGGCAGCAGGTAGGTGTCGCCGTCCAGGACCTTGCGGCCGTGGTCGTAGAAGGTGCGGTGCCCGTTCTCGACGGTGCCGCGCAGGCCGCCGGTGAAGGTGATGTCGTTGCCGTTCCAGCGGGTGATCTTCTGGTGCTGGAGGTACTTCGCCGGGAGGTCGCGCTGCCAGATGTTGGCGTAGAAGTCGTTCCAGTCGTTCTCGCCGGTCCAGCCCTCGAAGTCGACCAGGGCGCTCTGGCCGAGGACGGGGTCGGCGTTCCAGACGTCCTTCTCGCTGTTGCGGATGAACCGGATGATCTTCGAGTTGAGGCCCTTGTTCGTGGCGCCGCCGTAGTCGAGGTCGTTGGCCCAGTGCGACCACAGGGACTGCCGCTCGAACTTGTCGGCCCACTCGGTGGCGAGGTTCCAGCCCTGCTTGTTGATGGCGTCGGCGGTCTTCTCCGCGATCCAGCCGTGCGTGTAGTACACGTCGACGTAGACGGTGGTGAGGTTCGCGTCGGTCTCGTCGCGCAGCTGCCGGAAGCGTGCGGCCAGGTCGCCGCTGTTGATGTCGCGGCGCTGATCGATGTAGTAGCTCTGGTCGAGCCAGTTCCAGCCGGGCGCCTTGGGGTCGACGAGGTCGTCGCTGAAGTGCTTCGCCACCGGGTACGCCTCGGTGGCGTTGACGTGGACACCGAATTCGGCGCCGTACTTCTTGCCCGCCCTGAGCAGCGTGTTGAGGTCCTTGAGACCGCCCGCGCGCTGGTTGATGTTGCCGCCGTAGTCCGGGTGCGCGGAGTCGTGGCCCTCGGACGCGTACCCCTTGAGCAGGGCGAACTGGCCGAGGTCGTCGGTGGCGAGCCCGATCCGCTTCACGTCGTCGAGGGTGCGCAGGAACGGGTGCTGGGCCTGGCTGGCGAAGTTGAACGGGATGTGGGTGACGACCCGGTCGGCGGTCTTGTCGCCGCCCTTGGCCCGGATGCCGATGGAGCGGAAGGCGACGGCGCCGTCCTGCCAGTCGACGGTGCCGTCCGCGTTGGCGTCGGGGGTGACGACGACCTTGGCCCACGGAAGGTCCTTGCCGGTGGCGGGGGCCGGCGATCCGGCGCCGCGGTACGTCCACTGCCCGGACCACACGCCGACCCGGGTCCCGCCGTCGGCGTCCTTGCGGGCCTGGTGCCAGAAGCGGGCGTCGTCACCGCCGGTGGCGCCGCTCGGCTTGTCGTACGTGGAGTTGGACTCGACCGCCGCGGCGAGCCGGTCCGTGTTGACGATCGCGTACGAGGCGCCGGTCGCCGTCTGCTCGGCCGGTGTCCCGGCGGTGACCTTGCCGAACACGTCCGCGGTGCGGGTCGAGTCCGGGTCGAGCTTGGTGAAGGCGGTCGCGGCACCGCCGTCCGCGCTGCCCACGGAGACCAGGTCGTGCCCGGGGATGTCGAGGGTGCCGACCCGGAAGGCGGCCGTGTCGCGGACCGCCGTGACCTTGAAGGTCGTCGTCCGGCCGACGACGGTGAGGGTCGCGTCGATCTCCACGTCGGGGAGGTCGGGGAAGGTCAGGGTGTACGCGGCCCGCGCGCCGTCGATCTCGGGGGCGGACGCGAGGCGGACGGGGTACGCCTTGCCGTTGAGCGTGACCTCGGTGACGGCGTGCGTACTGGCGAGGATGCGGGCGCCGTCGGCCCGTTCCTCGTACGACAGGACTCGGGGGAAGTCGTCGGCGACGGTGACCTTCAGCTGCGCCGAGGTGAGGACGAGGCCGGGGGCCTCGTCGCTCCCCTCGGCGGCCACGGGCGTCGCGAGCGCGAGCACGGTGACGGCCGCGAGGGCCAGGGCGGCATGCGGAGCACGGGATCTTGGGGGCATGCGCCCTGGGTATCGGCGGGGGCCGGGGCGGGTCAACGGACCGGGCGCTCAGCGGCGTTGGCAGTCCAACAACCGGTCTCCGTAAGTCCAAGCCCCCGCCGTCGCGGGCGGCCCTCAGCAGCCGCCGCAGTTGTAGTAGAGGACGTCCCAGTGGTTGCCCTCGTCGGCGTAGATGTTTCCGGAACCCGACTTGTACTGCGGGGCGCCGTCGCCGCGCAGCCCTATGTAGCTGAAGTTGTTCTTGATGTAGCTGGTGACGCAGGTGCTCTTGGCGTAGTCGAGCTTGTAGCCGTTCCAGTGCGAGTACGTGCCGCTCGCGTGGCCGGTCTCGGTGCCGCCCGTGATGTTCAGGGCGCAGCCGCTCGCGCTCTTGAGGGTCTGGGCGCCCTGGGCGGTGGCGAGGTTGAGCTGCTCGAACGACGTACAGGTGGGGTTGTTGCGGTCGGAGCAGCCGCCGGAGGACGACCAGGTGATGCCGGAGGCTCTGAACATCGAGGTCGCCGTCGCGTGGCTGATCTTGGTGACGGCGAACGCGTCGGTCGCGGCGGTGAGGACGCCGAAGCCGGGCGCGACAAGGGCGCCCGTGGTGAGCGCGAGCGCGGTGAGTGCGGAACGGATGCGCATGGGGGTTCCTTCCTGCTGATGACCGTGCTGACTCGGTGCTGACTGTGAGACGGCTGTGATGCAGGTGGCGCAGAGAGATAGTGACGTGTTCTACGCGCGTCCGGAAGAGCGCCTTCGGTATTGACCCGGTGTAATCAGAAAGACACGTAGCGATTGATGTTGAAAGTTGAACATCATCGCGCTACAGTCAGAGCCAGTTGGTAGTTCAACGTTCAACATCACCAGGGAGTACGTCATGGGAATCTTCGGCCGCAAGAACGACGAGACCACCGCCCCCGCCGCACAGGGCGCCCCGGACCTGTCCGCCCTGACCGGCGACTACACGGTGGACCCGGCCCACACGTCGCTCGGGTTCGTCGCCCGGCACGCGATGGTGACGAACGTGAAGGGCGGCTTCAGCGACTTCACCGGCACGCTGCACCTGGACGGTTCGGAGCCGAGCAAGTCGACCGCGTCGTTCGACGTGCAGATGGCGAGCATCGACACGGGCAACCCGGACCGCGACGGCCACCTCAAGAGCGCCGACTTCTTCAAGATCGACGAGTTCCCGACGATGACGTTCCGCTCGACGTCCGCCGAGTCCCTCGGTGGCGACGACTACCGCATCACCGGCGACCTCTCGCTCCTCGGCACGACCAAGCCGCTCACGATCGACCTGGAGTTCAACGGCGTGGCGAAGGACCCGTTCGGCAACGAGCGCGTCGGCTTCGAGGGCAAGACCGAGATCCTGCGCTCCGAGTGGGGCCTCACCTGGAACGCGGCCCTGGAGACCGGCGGCGTCCTCGTCTCCGACAAGATCAAGCTGATCTTCGACATCTCGGCGATCAAGAACGCCTGACGTCGGCGGCGACAGCACGAACAGCGGGGAACGGCAGATGAGTTGGGGCGGCCACGAAGTGCGTGGCCGCCGACTCGTCGTGGTCATTCGGTCCGCAGCGCCGTCGCCGTCCTGATCCGCGCCGCCCACCCCGCGGGCAGCAGCGCCCCGAGGACGGCGATGAGGACACCGCCGAGCACCAGCAGGGCCAGCTCCGGCGCGCGGTACACGGCGAGGACGAAGTCCGGCATGGCGACGCCCGCGCCCTCGCCCATGGCCGGCACGATCCAGTGGTGCAGGGCCCGGCCGAGCGCCACCCCGGCGACGCCACCCACGATCCCGGTGAGCACGACCGACGTGACGACCATGACGGCGGTCTGCCGCGGCGTCATGCCGAGGGCCTTGTGGACGCCGAGCTCCTGGACGCGCTCGCGGGTGTCGAGGACGACGCCGTTGAGCACGCCGAGCGCGGCGACAGCGACGATCATCAGGGTGAGCATCGCGCCGAGCGCGTTGAGCGAGTCGACGATGTCGCTGCCGCCCGAGTCGTCCGCCGGGCCCACGTGGGCTTCGAGCTTCTCGTTCGCGGACCCGGCCTTCTCCAGCGCCGCGGTGAGCGCGGTGGCGTAACTCTTCGCCCGGGTGCCGGAGTCGAGCTGGACCTGGTAGGAGTGCGGGGCCAGGTTCGGCGCCGCCGTCCTGAGGGTCGCGAGGTCGGTGTAGAGCAGCGTCCCGAAGTTGGACGTGTCGAAGACCTCGCCGACGATCCGTACGGTGAACGGCTTGCCGTTCTCGACGGCGGCGGTGAACGTGACGGTGTCCCCGACCTTCGCCCCGAGCTGTGTGAGGAGCCCCGTGGGGACGACGGCCTCGCCCGCCTTCGTGAACCAACGCCCCGACATCATGCGGTAGTCGGCCCATCCCGCGTCGCCCGTGAAGGCGGTGACGTCGATGTCGTCGCTGACGCCGAGCGCGGTCGCCCGGGTCTCGGCCGTGCCGTAGTACGCGCGGGTCCCGGACTGCGCCGCGATGGTCCGGGCGACGGCGGACGCGTGGGCGATCCCGTCCTCTCCCGGCCCGCCCGGCGGCGGGCCTCCGCCCCGCGGTGCTCCCCCGGTCTGCGGCGCTCCCCCGGTCTGCGTGGGTACGGAGACGACGCTGACGTCGGAGTTGTCGTGCTCCCGGGCGTCGAGGATCGCGTTCAGGGACGAGCCGAGGCCGAGCGTGAAGGTGACGGCGACCGCCCCGAACCCGACGGCCGCGGCCATGGCCAGGGCGCGCCCCGGGCGGCCGAACGGCCGGGCGAGCCCCAGGCACACGGGGCGCGGCAGCGGCAGCCGCGCGGCGAGCCCGGCCGCCCACCGCCCGCGCCCCGCACGCGCCGCCCGGCCCACGGCGATCGCGTCGACGGCCCGCAGCCGTCCGGCCCGCCAGGCGCTCAGCCAGGCGGTGAGGGCGACCACGCCGAGGACGGCGGCGACGACGGCCGCGTCCACCCAGGGCGCCACGGTCAGCGGGGTCGAGCTGTAGGCGTTCTCCGCCTCCTCCAGGAGCGGTACGGCGGCCAGGTGGCCGGCGCCGACACCGAGCGCGGCGCCGACGGCGGCCGGGACGAGGGCCTGGGCGAGGTAGGCGCGGACGACCTGGTGCGGGGTGAAGCCGACGGCCTTCAGGACGCCGATGCGGCGCAGGCCGGCGCCGACCGTGCCCGCGACCACGTTGCCCACGATCAGCACCGACATGACGAGGCCGAGGCCGCCGAACGCCAGCAGGAACGGGATGTACACCGCCGTCTCCCGCTCGCTCGCGGCCTTGAGCGTGAGCCAGGACTGGGTGCCGGTCACGGAATCGCCCGGGACGCCGGCGGTCAACTCCTTCCGTACAGCGGCGACTTGGGCCTTGGTCGCGGCGGATGCGGAGGTCAGGCGGTAGAGCATCTCGTAGCCGCTCGGGCCGTTCTTCGGGGTGAGCGCGCCGATCTGCGCGGGGAGCACCCAGGCGTCGCCGGTGCGGCTGACGGAGCGGGCGAGGCCCACGACGGTGAGCGTCGGCTTCCCGGGCAGCGCCTCGAAGGTCAGCTTGCCGCCGACGTCGAGGGGCAGGCCCGCGTCGGCGGACAGGGCGATCTGCCCGGCGCGGGTGGGCCAGTGGCCCTCGGTGAGGGTGAGCCGGTCGACGGCGCCGCCGGAGTGCGCGCGGCCGACGACGGTGAGCGGTCGGGGCACGCTGCCCCGCGGGCCGTTCGGCACGGTGAAGACCGGGCTGGCCGTCACCGTGCGGAAGGGGCCCGCGGTGGCGGTGACCTCGTCGGCCGACCTGCCTGTGATCCGAGCCGCGTCGACCTTGCTCGCGTCGTACGACACCGTCAGGTGCGCGCCGTGCTGCTTGCCGAAGGCGGTGGTGAAGGGCGCGCGGGACGAGACGAGGAGCGTGCCCGCGAGCACGGACGCGGCGACGGCCATCAGCGTGGTCAGGCAGATCACCACGGCGGGGACGCGGCGCCGGGCGACTCCCGCGCGCACGACCTTGCCGAGGGCGCTCATCGGACGGCCCCCGCCGCGGTGGCGGTGGTGGTGTCGGACGCGACGCGGCCGTCGACGAGGTGGAGGGTGCGGCGGGTGCACGCGCGGGCCAGGGCCACGTCGTGGGTGACGACGACGAGGGTCTGCCCGTCGGCGTTCAGCTCGCGCAGCAGCGCCTGGACGTCCTCGCCCGCCGCCGTGTCCAGGGCGCCGGTCGGTTCGTCGGCGAGGAGCAGGGCGGGCCGGTTCATCAGGGCGCGGGCGACGGCGACGCGCTGGCGTTCGCCGCCGGACAGGCGGGTGGGGTGGGCGCGGGCGTGCCGGTCGATGCCGAGGGACTCCATCAGCTGGGCGGCGCGTCGGTGGGCCTCGCCCCGTGCGGTGCCCGCGAGTCGGGCGGGCAGCGCGATGTTGTCGGCGACGCTCAGGTCGTCGAGGAGGTGGAAGAACTGGAACACCATGCCGACCTTCGCCCTGCGGTAGCGGGCGGCGCCGGCCTCGCCGAGCCGGTCGACGCGGACGCCGTCCACGGTGACGGTCCCGGTGTCGGGCCGGTCGAGCCCGGCGATCAGGTTCAGGAGGGTCGACTTGCCGCTGCCGGACGGGCCGAGCACGGCGACGGACTCTCCGGGACGGACGGTCAGGGAGACGTCGTTCAGGGCGGGTGGTCCGTCGTCGTAGGTACGGCTCACGTCCTGGAGCCGGATGACCGGAGCGTGCGCGGGGCTGTTCATGGAGGGCCTCCTCGGCCTCGGCGGCGTGTGCCTCGGGAACCGTAGGGAGCGGCCGGTCCCGGGCGCGTCGCCCGGCCGGGCCATTGGCCGTACCCAGCTGGGAGGAGGGCGGCGCGGTCATCCCAGCGGTGTAGTCGACAGGTGGAGACGGCGGCGGGCGATCCCGGCCCCCGGGTGGATTACGCGGCGGTGGGCGGCCGGTGAGAATGAGGCGAGCGGGGGCGAGGAAGGGTGGGCGGGGTGATCGGGGTGTTCCGGTGGTGGCCGGGGGCGGTGGCGGGGGCGCGCGCGGCGTTCGCGGTGCCCGGGGCGCGCCGTGAGGTGGTCCGTGACGGCCTGTTCGCCCTCGCGATGGCCCTGACCTGTGTGGTGTTCGCGCTCAAGCACGCCGGTGACGAGGGGGGTGACGTGTCGGGCCCGCCGCCCTGGGACCCCTCCAGCGTGCTCGCCGTCGAGAAGCCGCCGGCCGAAGCCGACGGCCCGGTCGTGATCTGGCTGGGGCTCGCCCTCGTCGCGTATCTCGCGCTCGCGCTGCGCCGCCGCTTCCCGCTCGCCGTGCTGTGGACGGCCATCGCGGCGACCGCTCTCGTCCCGGCCGACTCGCCGCGGCTGACCTTCTACGCGCTCGCGATCACCGTCTACACCGCCACCGCGCACAGCCCGCACCGGCGGGCGACCCTGCTGAGCCTGCCGGTGGCGATGATCCTGGTGAGTTTCGCGTGGAAGACGGACGAGGGGAACATCATCCCCGACCGGTTCGCCCCGCTGCTCGTCCTGCTGCCCATCGCGCTGATAGCCAACGGCCTGCGGACGTGGAAGCAGCGCAGCACGGACGGCGCGTCGCGGCTGGCCGCCCTGGAGCGGGAGCAGGCCGAGGCGCTGCGGGCGGCCGTCGCCGACGAGCGGGCCCGGATCGCCCGCGAGCTGCACGACGTCGTCACGCACAACGTGAGCGTGATGGTGATCCAGGCGGGAGCCGCCCGTACGATCCTCGCGCGCAACCCGGAGGGCGCCACGCGGGCGCTGCTGGCCGTGGAGGCGGGCGGCCGCGCGGCCATGGCCGAACTCCGGCACGTGATGGGCCTGTTGACCGCCGACAGTACGGCGCAGGGGGACGGGAGCGACGACGACCTGGCTCCGCAGCCCGGCCTCGACCACATACCGCCGCTGATCGACCGGCTGCGGCAGGCGGGCCTGCCGGTGGAGCTGACGACGACCGGCGCCGCCGACCTCGGCGCCGTCCCGCCGGGCATCGCGCTCACCGCCTACCGCGTCGTCCAGGAGGCGCTGACGAACACGGTCAAGCACGCGCGGGGCGCCCGCGCCTCGGTCATCGTGGAGCACTCCCCCGACGCGCTGCGCGTCGAGGTCACCGACACCGGCGGCACCCCGGGTCCGGGCGCCGCGACGGGGAACGGCCGGGGTCTGATCGGTCTGCGCGAGCGCCTCGCGCTGTACGACGGCACCCTGCACACGGGCGCCCGGCTCACCGGCGGCTACCGCGTCGAGGCCCGCGTCCCGCTCACCCCCGCCCTTCCCCTGCCCTCCCCGACGGAGACTCCCTGATGTCCGACGCCGCTCCCCTGCGGGTTGTGCTCGCCGACGACCAGACGCTCGTACGCACCGGGTTCCGGCTGATCCTCGACGCCGACGGCATCGACGTGGTCGCCGAGGCGGTGACCGGGACGGAGGCGGTCGCGGCCGTCCGCCGCACCCGTCCCGACGTGGTCCTGATGGACATCCGGATGCCGGAGATGGACGGTCTGGAGGCGACGCGCCGCATCCTGTCCGCCGCGGTGGCGGACGCGCCGCGCGTGCTGATCCTGACGACGTTCGACCTCGACCGGTACGTGTACGCGGCGCTGGCCGCCGGGGCCAGTGGGTTCCTCCTCAAGGACGTCACGCCGGAGCACCTCACCGCGTCCGTGCGCATGGTCCGTACCGGGGACGCGCTGCTCGCGCCCGCGATCACCAGACGTCTGGTCGAGCGCTTCGCCCACCGCGACGGCGACGGGGCGGGGGCGGACGCCTCCGCGCTCCACCGCGACCTCGCCGCGCTCACCCCGCGCGAGCTGGAGGTGCTCACCCTCCTCGCCCGCGGCCTGAGCAACGCGGAACTGGCGGCCCGGCTGCACCTGTCCGAGGCCACCGTGAAGACGCATGTGGCCCGGATCCTCGCCAAGCTCTCGCTGCGCGACCGGGTGCAGGCGGTCATCGCCGCGTACGAGACGGGTCTGGTCGGCGGCGACCGGCCGCGACAGTGATCAGTACTCGCGGACCGAGTCGGACGGGTCACGCAGGGGCGCCGGAAGGCGGGCCGGGGAGCCGTCGCCAGGGCCGGGATCCGGGCCCGTGGCGGAAGGCGGAAGAGCGCACCGGCCGAACTCGCACCACACCGTCTTCCCGGGTTCCCGCCGCCCCACTCCCCACTTGTCGGCGAGCGCCTCGACGAGGAACAACCCGCGCCCGTACTCCGCGTCGGCGTCCGGTTCGGGGAGCCGGACCTCGCCGCCCCCGGTGTCGTCCACCTCGACGCGCACGGTCCCGTCGGCGCACAGTTCGAGGCCCAGCCGGAAGCCGTTCCCGGGCGGGGACCCGTGCGTCAGCGCGTTCGTCGTGATCTCGCTGACGCAGAGAAGGACGTCGTCGAGACGTTCGAGCGCCTGCCAGTCACGAAGGGCCCACGCCGTGAACGCACGCGCCGCCGGAATCGATGTGCGTTCCCCGCGGTAGAACGCCTCGCGTTTGAGGGGGAGTTGCTCCATAGAGTGACTTTCGGACGGACGCGGGGCGCGGATGCAGCACGGGGGTCATACATCTGCATTTGTCCGCGCCGCCGCCCGGAAGACCTGGTGGGCAGGGTCCTGGACGATACGGGAATGTCAACTCCGCGCCTGCGAAGTGTGGAAGGCTGCGGCCCCAGGCGCTGTGCCCCGACGACAGCGCGTGCCTGTCGGACGGACTGCCAGGAGCCTCATGAAGACCGTGGCACGATCGCACGATCGCACGACCGCCGCGCTCGGGCGGTGGGGCTCCGGCACCGGCGGCGACCGGGGCGCTTCCCCGAAGTCCCGTGGCTGAGCGGCGCGTCGACGGGGCGGCGGTCGGCCGGGAGATCCTGGACGAGAGCGCCGGGTCCGAGCCTTACGTCCTGCGGGACGCGCGCGTCACCGGGACGCTGCGGCTCGACGGGGCCGAGCTGCGGCGGGCCGTGCGGTTCGAGGCGTGCCGGTTCGACGAGGCGGTGAGCCTCGAAGGGGCGAACACGCTCGGGTTCGCGCTCGTCGCCTGCACGCTCCCGGGGCTTCGGGCGTCGACCACGCGCTTCGGCGGGCGGGTCGACCTGCGGCGGTCGGTCATAGGTGAGCGTGACGGGGCCGACGGCGCCGTCGATCTCGTGCACGCCGACATCGCGGGCGGCCTGCGGCTCGACGGCGCGCGGCTCGTCGCCCCGGGGCGGGTGGCGCTGGAGGCCGGCGGGCTCGCCACGCGGGGCGCCGTGTTCTGCGAGGACGGCTTCGTCGCGGAGGGCGAAGTCGGTTTCCCCGGAGCCGAGTTGCCCGGCGGGCTGTGGATGCGCGGGGCCCGGATCAGGGTGGGAGCCGCCGACGCGTACGCGTTCAACGGGGACGGCCTGAAGGCGTCGAACGTACGGCTGCAAGGACTGCGGGCCGACGGCCGGATACGGCTGCGCGGCGCCCAGGTGGAGGACCTCGTCTCCTTCGAGTCCGCCGAACTGGGCGGCTCAGGCTCGTCGTTGATGGCGATCGGCATGCGCACCGAGTCGCTCGATCTGCGCTTCGCGCGGCGCCCCGCCGGAGGCATCAATCTGCGCAACGCCCACGCGACCCGCATCCAGGACCACCCGTCGACCTGGCCGACGGGCCCGCTGGGCCTGGACGGGCTGACGTACGACTGGCTCGGCGAGACGGCCGACGGGCGCCGCGAGGACGTCACGAACCGCCTCGCCTGGCTGCGCCGCCAGCCCGTGTACGCGCCGCAGCCGTACGAGCAACTCGCCTCCTACTACCGCCGGTTCGGGCACGAGGACGAGGCGCGCCGCGTCCTGCTCGTACGGGAACGGACGCGGCGCGCGACGCTGGGTCCGGCGGGGAAGGCGTGGGGCTGGCTGCTCGACGCGACCGTCGGGTACGGGTACCGGCCGTGGATCGCCGGGATCTGGCTGGCGGTGCTCACGCTCCTCGGCTCGCTCGTCTTCGACGCGCACTCCCCCGTGCCGAACAAGAAGGGCGAGGGGCCGCCCTTCAACCCCGTGGCGTACACCCTCGACCTGATGGTGCCGATCGGCGGCCTCGGCCAGCGCGACGTCTGGCACTGGGCCGAGGCCGGCGTACAGGGCCTCGCGTACGGGCTGATCGCGGTCGGCTGGATCCTGACGACGACGGTGGTGGCCGGGGTGACGCGGGCGCTCAGCCGCGCGTGAGCGTGAGCAGCGGCTCCTCGAACACGGGCGCCGGGGCGTCGGGGTCCTCGGCGACGGCCGCCTCCAGACGGCGGAAGCCGGACTCCAGTTCGTCAGGGGTGAGCTGCGCGAAGAAGGAGAGCGTGCGCAGCCGCAGCCGTTCGAGCATCGCGCCGCGCGTCCCGGACGACGGCTCGGTGACCGTGCCGTACGCGGCGACACGCCAGCCGGCCGCCGTGAACAGCTCGATGACCTCGTGCAGCGGCTGGAAGATCGCCGCGTCCGCCTCGTATCCGCGCGGGAAGTGCTCCAGCCACCACGGGCGGGGGTGGTGGTCGCGGAAGTTCGTGCGCAGGAGCAGCCGCCCGCCGGGCCTGATCACCCGCGCCAACTCCCGTACCGCGCGCGGCCGGTCCTCGACGTGGTGCCAGGACCAGCCCATCAGCGCGTAGTCGGCACTGGCCGACGGCAGGGGTATCTCCTCGGCGCTGCCCGGCAGGTACCGCACGTCGGAGTGGCGGGACCGCTCCTGCGCGACCTCCCGCATACGGACCGACGGTTCGACGCCGATGACCGGCCCGAAGGTGTCCGCGAGGGCGGGCGTGAACCTGCCGGTCCCCGAGCCGACGTCGAGGCCCGCCAGCGGGCGGCGCTCGGGCAGCACGGCCTCGAACGCGGCGAGCCACACGTCGAGTTGCCGCTCGGTGAGCGCCCGGCCGCGCGCGTACTCCTGGTGCTGCTGCGTGTCGTAGTCGATCGCTCTCATCGGCTCGCCGGACCTCCGCGCCCTCAAGTGCCGCCCAGATATATCGAGTTGATACATCGGGACGGTAGACGGCGTCCCACCGGCCTCACAAGAGGGCCTGGGTGACGGCGAGTTCGTGGCGCATCATCCCGCCTCCCGCACAGAGTGACATGCGCCACAAGTCGGCCGTCCGGTGTCACACACGCGGTGCCCGGAACCGTCTCGTGGGCGAGCGCTCACGGGAGGCATCTGACATGTCCGACAGCACCGCAGCAGGAGAGGGCGCGACGAGCGCCGCACGTCGGAGTCCGGAGACGGGGACGGGGACGGGCGAGCGGATCGCGGACTGGGCCGACGGCCGCCTCGGCATCTACGGCCTGGGCCGCAGGTATCTGCGCAAGGTCTTCCCCGACCACTGGTCGTTCCTGCTGGGCGAGATCTGCCTGTACACCTTCCTCATCCTGATCCTGACCGGCGTCTATCTGACGCTGTTCTTCCATCCCTCGATGAACGAGGTGACGTACGACGGGAGTTACGTGCCACTGAGCGGCATCCGGATGTCGGAGGCGTACGCGTCGACGCTCGACATCAGCTTCGACGTGCGCGGCGGACTCCTCATCCGGCAGATCCACCACTGGGCCGCCCTGATCTTCGTGGCGGCGATGTTCGTGCACATGATGCGGCACTTCTTCACGGGCTCGTTCCGCAAGCCCCGTGAGGTGAACTGGGTGTTCGGCTGGCTGCTGCTGTTCCTCGCCCTGTTCGAGGGGCTGCTGGGGTACTCGCTGCCGGACGATCTGCTGTCGGGGGCGGGGATGCGCCTCATCGAGGGCATGACGCTGTCCATCCCGATCGTCGGGACGTACCTGTCGTTCTTCCTCTTCGGCGGCGAGTTCCCGGGCACCGACATCGTGGGCCGCTTCTACTCGATCCACATCCTGCTGCTGCCCGGCATCATGCTGGCGCTCGTCGTCACCCACCTGATCCTGGTCTTCCACCACAAGCACACCCAGTTCCCAGGTCCGGGAAAGACCGAGCGGAACGTGGTGGGCGAGCCCTTCTTCCCCAACTACGTGGCCAAGGCGGGCGGCTTCTTCTTCCTCGTGTTCGGTGTCGTGACGCTGATCGCGGCGGTCGCTTCCATCAACCCGGTCTGGGTGTACGGCCCCTACCGCCCCGACCAGGTCTCCACGGGAGCGCAGCCCGACTGGTACCTCGGGTTCGCGGAGGGACTCGTCCGTGTCATGCCGGGCTGGGAGATCGCGGCGTGGGGCCACACCCTGAACCTGGGCATCCTCGTCCCGCTCGTCGCGTTCCCGCTGTGGCTGGTCCTGATCGGGGTGTATCCGTTCGTGGAGGCGTGGATCACGGGCGACCGGCGCGAGCACCATCTGCTCGACCGCCCGCGGAACCGCCCGGTGCGCACCGGACTCGGGGTGGCCTGGCTGACCGGCTTCCTCGTGGCGATGGCGGCCGGCGGCAACGACCTGTGGGCCACGCACTTCCATCTCTCCGTGAACGCGATCACCTGGTTCGCCCGGGTGGCACTGCTCGCGGGCCCGGTCCTCGCGTTCGTCGTCACGAAGCGGATCTGTCTCGGATTGCAGCGCCGCGACCGGGACAAGGTGCTGCACGGCCGCGAGACGGGCATCGTCAAACGCCTCCCGCACGGCGAGTACGTGGAACTCCACGAGCCGCTGCCGGAAGGGGAGCTGTACCGCCTGACCCAGCACGAGCAGCACACCGCGCTGGAGACACCACCGACCACGGACGAGCACGGAGTACGCCGCCGGACGCCTGCCGTGCGACGGCTACGGGTCGCGCTGTCGCGATGGATGTTCGGCGAGGGCGCCCAGATCCCCAAGGCGCGACCGCCGGCGCTGGAACGGGAGAAGGACCACACACCCCTTCAGCCGTGAGACGTCATCAGTCGTTGTCGACGATCGTCGTGCGCGCCCATGTCGAGTCGTCGTCGACCCGGATGATTTTGGAACAGCTCGCATTGGTCCGGGCGAAGAGATAAATGTGTCCGGTGTGCATCGTCGTGAAGTTGAGGTATCCGCCCGGTTCAAGAGTCTGTTCGTTCCGCCGGAGTCCGTCCGTGCCCAAGTAGTAGACGTGCAGCCGGACGCTGGATTCGTTCCTGACACGCCACTCGATCACCGATCCCCCGAGTTTCGAGGCGATCCTCCCCTCGCTGTCGCAGTCGAAATAGGAGGTGCCGTTGCTCCGGTAGAGGAGGGGAATTCTGCTGGGCGTGGGGGTGGGGTCCTCGGTCGGTTCGTCCGTCGTGGGGTCCTCGACGGGCTCTTCCGTGGGCTCCTGCGTGGTGGGGTCCTCGGTCGGTTCCTCGGTGGTGGGCGCCTCCGTGGCTGTCGGTGCCGACGACGAGTGGGTCGGGACGAGGCCGCCGGACGTCATTCCGGAACCGTCCGCAGAGTTGGCCGTGCCGAGTTTTATGGCGATCAGCGCGATGACGACGCTGAGAACCGCGCACACACTTCCGACAATGGTCCACACGCCGATCGCACGGTGAAAAAATCCCAGCCCACCCGGCCCGTTGTTCCCGTCCGCACCACCGCTCACCACTGCCTCCCCCCGTGGCTGTGGGGGAAATTAAAGCAGTCCGCGAATTTCTGCGGCTAGGGGCCGAACGGCCAATACCGGCAATCTGATCGCAGCCTGTTCGGCACCGGGACGCTCCCCGTCAGAACCCGCCGCCGAAGTCTCCCCCGCCGCCTCCGAAGTCGCCGCCCCCGCCGTCGCCGAAGCCGCCGCCGAAGTCCGACGAGTCGAAGTCCGCGCCCGAGTAGTCGCCGCCGTCGTAGCCCGCGCTGGAGTCGAAGTCGCCGTAGCCGGCGCCGTAGTCCGCCGCGTACGCGGGGCTCGCCATCATCGAGCCGAGCATGGTGCCGACGAGGAGACCGGGGAGCATGCCGCCGCCGAAGTAGCCGCCGGCCCACGGGCCGTACATCGGGCCCGCGTCGTAGTACGGGCGCCGCAGCCCCGATCCGGCGTCGACCGTGCGCACCATGGGCTCCTGCCCGTCGCGCAGCCGCGTCGCGTCCGCCAGGCAGACGGGGACCTCGCGGGGCGCACCGCCGGGCGGCGTCCACGCGGCGTCCTGGACGGAGGGGCCGTGGCGCGGGTCGAAGAAGCACGGGGCCCGGCGCTCCGGCAGCGGCCTGCCCTCGCGGCGCGCGGCCAGGAGCGCGAGCGAGAAGCGGCCGTCCTCCAGCGCCTGCGTGACCCCGCGCACCTCTTCGGGACGCCGGGCCGCGGCCATGAACTGCTTCGCCTTCTCGTACGCGTCGAGGGCCCGCTCGTAGTCCGCGCGCATCGCGTCGTCCGCGCCCGCCTCGGCCGGGTGGAAGTCGAGCCGGTCGAGTTCCTCGCCGAACGCGGTGATGTCCTCGTCGACGACGACCCTGAGCTTGTCCAGGGCCTCGCGCTGCTGCTGCTCGCGGACCTTCCGGTTCCGCCTGACCAGGGCGTACGCGCCCGCGCCGCCGGCCACGACGACCGCGCCGACGCCGATCAGCGCGCCGACCGGCACACCGCCGTCGTCGCCGTCCGCGCCCCAGGCCGAGGGCGCGGAGCCCCTGGCCGTGCCGATCGCCGTGTCGACGTAGTCGTCGAGCTGCTGCCGCAGCGGCTCGTCCTGGACGCTCGACGCCAGGTTCCGGACGGCGTCCCGCGACATGACCCGGCTGTCCGCCTTCACGTCGAACGCCTCGCCCAGCCGGACCCCGTACACGCCGACGATCCCCGTCTTCGTACGGAGGTCGCTGAACAGCCTCTCCTCGGGAAAGTCCGCGGGCAGCACCGCCACCATCACGGGCTTGTCCGCGTCCTTGATCTTCTTGGTGAGCGCGTCGGTGTCCGCCGAGGTCAACCGCCCCGCCGCCGCGGGATCGACGTACACCGGGCTCTTCTTCAGAGCGTCCGCGACGGTGGAGACATCCGTGGCGGCGGCAGCGGGCGGCGCCACGGCGAGCGTCGCGCCGAGGACCAGGAACGGTGCGGCGAGGGCCGCCAGGAAGGGCCTCATACCTCGACGCTATCCCACCCTGCGCCGAATGGCGGATCGAGTCCGGGCCCGGACCGCCCCTCGCCGACCGAGGCGGCCGCTACTCGACCGGCTCGACGCCCGCGCGCAGCAGACCGAAGGTGTAGGCGTCCTCCAGCGCCCCCCAGGAGGCCGCGATCACGTTCTCCGCGACGCCCACCGTCGACCACTCGCCGGACCCGTCGGACGTCGAGATCAGCACGCGGGTCGTGGAGGACGTGCCGTGCTTGCCCTCCAGGATGCGGACCTTGTAGTCGACGAGCTCCAGCTTGGCGAGCTGCGGGTAGATGCGCTCCAGGCCGACGCGCAGGGCGCGGTCGAGGGCGTTGACCGGGCCGTTGCCCTCGGCCGTGGCGACGATGCGCTCGCCCTTGGCCCAGAGCTTGACCGTGGCCTCGTTGGCGTGGGTGCCGTCGGGGCGGTCCTCGACGATGGCCCGCCAGGACTCGACGCGGAAGTACTTGCGCTCCCGGCCCTCGGCCTCGGCGCGGAGCAGGAGTTCGAAGGACGCGTCGGCGGCCTCGTACGTGTAGCCCTGAAGCTCGCGTTCCTTGACGCGGTCCACGACCCGGCCGATCAGCTCGCGGTCGCCGCCGAGGTCGACGCCGAGCTCCTTGCCCTTGAGCTCGATGGAGGCGCGGCCCGCCATGTCGGAGACGAGCATCCGGATGCGGTTGCCGACCTGCTCGGGGTCGATGTGCTGGTACAGGTCGGGGTCGACCTTGATCGCGGAGGCGTGCAGGCCCGCCTTGTGCGCGAAGGCCGAGACACCGACGTAGGGCTGGTGCGTGGAGGGGGTGAGGTTCACGACCTCGGCGATCGCGTGCGAGACGCGGGTCATCTCGCGGAGCTTGCCCTCGGGCAGGACCTTCTTGCCGTACTTGAGTTCCAGGGCGCCGACGACCTGGAAGAGGTTGGCGTTGCCGACGCGCTCGCCGTAGCCGTTGGCGGTGCACTGCACGTGCGTGGCGCCCGCGTCGACGGCGGCGAGGGTGTTGGCGGTGGCGCAGCCGGTATCGTCCTGGGCGTGCATGCCGAGCCGGGCGCCGGTGTCGTCGAGGACGGTGTGCACGATCGCCTGGATCTGAGCGGGCAGCATGCCGCCGTTGGTGTCGCAGAGCACGACCACGGAGGCGCCGGCCTCGTGCGCGGACCGTACGACGGCCTTCGCGTACTCGGGGTTGGCGCGGTAGCCGTCGAAGAAGTGCTCGCAGTCGACGAAGACCCGGCGGCCCTGGGCGACCAGGTGGGAGACGGTGTCGCGGACCATCTCCAGGTTCTCGTCGAGGGTGGTGCGCAGGGCGAGCTCGACATGCCGGTCGTGGGACTTGGCGACCAGCGTGATGACCGGGGCGCCGGAGTCGAGAAGGGCCTTGACCTGCGGGTCCTCGCTCGCCTTGGCGTTCGCGCGGCGGGTGGAGCCGAAGGCCACGAGCTGCGCGTGCTGGAAGTCGATCTCCTGGCGCGCGCGGGCGAAGAACTCCGTGTCGCGGGGGTTGGCGCCGGGCCAGCCGCCCTCGATGAAGCCCACGCCGAAGTCGTCCAGATGCCGTGCGATGGTCAGCTTGTCCGCGACGGTGAGGTTGATGCCCTCGCGCTGCGCGCCGTCGCGCAGCGTCGTGTCGAAGACGTGGAAGGAATCGTCGAGGTCGCCGGAAGGGGTCTCGCTACGTTCGCTCGGGCTGCTGCTCATGCTGATCTGGCTCCTGTATGGGATCTCGGTCTACCGGAATGACCGGCTCCACCGCCCTTCATGATCCCTCGCGCTCTCCGTCCGGCTGCGGGTGGGCCAGAAACAGAAAAACCTCTCGCGGGTGCGAGAGGTCTGCGCGCGGGTCGAGGACGACGGTGTCCACCTGTACCGGGTCGTACGGGGTGGTCACTGCGGACCGGCGCGCCTGCTGCCAATAATCATGGCGAACGAGAGCACGCCCGCAGTCTGCCACAGCCCGCACAGCGCCCGGACGGCGGTCTCACCATGCGGTCAGGCGCTCTGTCGGATCGTTCAACAATCGCCTACGTTGAAGAGGTGACGCACGACGTGATCGACCTCAACGCGGATCTCGGCGAAGGTTTCGGCCGCTGGACCCTCACCGACGACGAGGCCCTGCTGTCCGTGGTGACCAGCGCCAACGTCGCCTGCGGTTTCCACGCGGGCGACCCCTCCGTGATGCGGTGGGTGTGCGACCTCGCCGCCGAGCGCGGGGTGCGGATCGGGGCGCAGGTCTCGTACCGGGACCTCGCCGGGTTCGGGCGCCGCGCCATGGACGTGCCGGCGGACGAGCTGGCGGCCGAAGTGGCGTACCAGATCGGCGCGTTGCGGGTCTTCGCGCAGGCGGCCGGGGCCGAGGTGGCGTACGTGAAGCCGCACGGCGCGCTCTACAACCGGACCGTGGCCGACGCGGAACAGGCGTGGGCCGTCGTCGCGGGCGTACGCCTCGCGGGCGGGGCGCTTCCGGTGCTCGGCCTGCCGGGCTCGCGGCTCCTCGCCGCCGCCGAGGAGGCGGGTCTCACCCCGGTGCGGGAAGCCTTCGCCGACCGCGCCTACACGCCGGAGGGGACGCTGGTTCCGCGCCGGGAGGCCGGGGCCGTGGTCGAGGACGCGGACACGGTGGTGCGCCGCTCCGTCGGCTTCGCGGTGGGGGCGGGGTCGAGGCGTCCGACGGTACGTACGTCGAGGTCGCCGCCCGCTCGCTGTGCGTGCACGGCGACACCCCGGGCGCGGCCAGGACCGCGGCGCGGGTGCGCGCGGCGCTGGAGGACGCCGGGGTCAAGGTGGGTGCGTTCGCGTGAGCACGGCTCCGGTGGTGCGGGTCGCCGGGCGCCACGCGCTCCTGGTGGAGCTGCCGGACGCCGAGCGCGCCGGAGCCTTCCACGCGGGGCTGCTGCGCAGCCGGGCGGCGGGCACGCTGCCGCCGGTCGCCGAGATCGTGCCCGGCGCGCGCACCGTGCTCCTCGACGGGGTGCCGGACCCGGACGCGCTGGCCCGCGAGCTCGCCTCCTGGGACGTTCCTCCGGCGGCCGCGGGCGACGGCGACGTGGTGACGATCCCGGTGGTGTACGACGGCCCCGACCTGGCCGACGTCGCCGCGCTGTGGGGCGTGTCCGAGGCCGAGGTGGGGGCGCGCCACGCCGCGTACACCTACCGGGTCGCCTTCTGCGGCTTCGCTCCGGGCTTCGGCTATCTCACCGGACTGCCCGAGTCGCTGCACGTGCCGCGCCGGGCCACGCCGCGCACCAGGGTCCCGGCGGGCGCGGTGGCCGTGGCGGGCCCGTACTCGGCGGTGTACCCGAGGGCGACGCCGGGCGGCTGGCAGATCATCGGAACCATGCCGGACCCGCTGCCGCTGTGGGACCCCGACCGGGAGCGGGCGGCCCTGCTGTCGCCGGGGACCCGGGTGGAGTTCGCCCCGACGGCACCGCCGGGCGGCGGCGACGGGGAGACCCCGTGACCACCACACTCACCGTGACCCGTCCCGGCGCCCTCACCACCGTCCAGGACGAGGGACGAACGGGCCACGCGCATCTGGGAGTTCCGCGCTCGGGCGCCCTCGACGCGCCCGCGATGCGGATGGCGAACCGGCTGACCGGCAACCCGCAGGGCACCGCCGTACTGGAGACCACGCTCACCGGAGTGGCCCTGCGCCCCGACGGGCAGGTCACCGTCGCCGTGGGCGGCGCACCCTGCCCGGTCACGATCGACGGGCGTCCCGCGCCCTGGGGCACGCCGGTCCGCGTCCCGGGCGGGGCGGTGCTCGACGTGGGCCCGGCCACCCACGGACTGCGGTCCTACGTCGCGGTCGCGGGCGGCATCAGCGTCGCCCCGGTGCTCGGCAGCCGCTCCACGGACCTCCTGTCGGGCCTGGGGCCCGCGCCGCTCGCCGCGGGGATCTGCTCGGCGTCGGCGCGCTGTCCGCTCCCCGCCCGCGCTTCCGGCGGCCCCGCCCTGGCCGGCCCCGCCCGCCGAGCTGATCCTGCCGACCTGCCCGGGGCCCCGCGCCGACTGGTTCACGGCGGCGGCCCTGCGGACGTTCCGTACGGCCACGTACACGGTGTCGGCGCAGAGCAACCGCATCGGCCTGCGCACCGAAGGGCCGCCCCTGGAGCGGGAGTTGCCGGGCGAGCTGCCCAGTGAGGGCATGGTGCTCGGGGCGGTGCAGGTGCCGCCCGACGGCCGCCCGGTGGTCTTCCTGCACGACCACCCGACGACCGGCGGCTACCCGGTGATCGCCGTCGTCCCCGAACCGGCCCTCGCCGCGGCGGCGCAGGCGGTCCCGGGCACCCCTCTGCGCTTCGTGCTGTCCTAGGGCCGCAGTCGCCGCACGAAGGTGTCGCGCAGCCCGTTGGTGTCGTCGGCGACCAACTGCGCGGACGTCGAGCCGAGGCCGACCGTGCGGCCGTGGGCGTCGAGGGACGCGGCGTACACGCCGACGTCGGTGAGCGGGCCGCCGTCCACACCGCCGCTGACCAGGGTGGTCGCGCCGGTGCGCAGGTTCCGTACGTACACGTTCACGGCGGGGCCGACCTTCATCTCGTAGGCGAGGTGGCGGCCGTCCGCGCTCAGCACGCCGTTGGAGGCGGCCGCTTCGCCCTCGCCGTCGTGGATGACGCGGCGCGTGGTGCCGGTGCGCAGATCGCGTACGTAGATGTCGGTGGCGGTGGGGCTCTCGCTGCCCGGCAGCAGGTCCGTCGCCCAGGATCCGAACGAGACGGTGCGCCCGTCGTTCGAGACGTGCGGGCTCGATCCGCCCGTCGCCGAGGGCGATCCGTCCGGGGTGACGTTGACCTGTTCCTCGGCGCCGGTGCGCAGGTCCCTGACGTAGACGAAACCGTCGCCGGAGCGCACGCCGTTCTGGCTGTACGCGAGGTAGCGGCCGTTGCCGCTGAGGTCGAAGCCGTATCCGGCCAGGGTGGGGTGGGCGCGGTTGCTGACGCGCTTCGTGGTGCCGGTCTCGCGGTCGTGGAGGTAGACGGCCGGATCGATGGAGCCCTCGCCCTCCATCTGGTACGGCCGGGCGTTGAAGGCGACGTAGCGCCCGTCGTCCGAGATGTCGGCGGTCCAGTTCGCGTACGCGGACACGCCGTCCGGGGCGCCGCTCACCAGCTCGGTGGTGCCGGTGCGGCGGTCGTGGACGTAGACGTCGTACGCCCACAGGGGCCCGCGGGGGTCCTGGGGCACGAGGTTCGTGGCGGTGGAGCGGAAGACGACGTAGCGGCCGTCGGCGCTGATGCCCGCGGCCTCCGACTGGCCGTTGGCCGGGGTGCCGTCGGAGGCGACGCTGACCCGCTCCAGGGCGCCGCGCTTCAGGTCGCGCACGAAGACGTCGTTGGTGTCGAAGGTGTCGCCGGGCACCAGGTTCGCGGCGTACGAGCTGAAGACGGCGTAGCGGCCGGTGCTGCTGAGCAGCGGCCCGCCCGAGTCGGCGTCGCCCTGCTCCCCCGCGGCCGAGACGGAGATCCGCTCGGTGCGGGGCGCGGGCGGCGCGGCGAGGGCAGGGCCGACGGCGAGCGCGACGGCGGTGGCGGTGGCGGCCAGGACTGAGGCCAGGGTGATACGACGCATGCGGTGATTCCCCCGTGGTGTCGGTGCGGTCCGTGCCGTGCCGCGGCACGCGGGCCCCGGTCCGACACCAGGGGCCCACGGAAATCCAACCGCACCGCCCGTAACAGGGGCAATCCGTCGGACGACGTACAACCCGGACGCGGCCTCAGGAGTCGTCGGCCGCGAGCCCGTCGTCGAGGAACTCCCCCACGTGAGACAGGACTTGGGCCCGGTCGGCGCCCTGGAGCCCGATCGCGACGTGGATGGAGAAGCCGTCGAGCAGCGCCCGCAGCCGCGCCGCGAAGCGGTCCGGGTCGACGGCCCTGAACGCGCCGCGCGAGATGCCCTCGGCGAGCAGTGCCACGAGGTCGCGGTGCCAGGCGCTCTCGATGGCGGCCTGCCGGGCGCGGGCGGACGTCTCGACGGCGGCGCTCTTCGACCGGTTCCACACTTCGAGCCAGAGCGTCCAGTGCGGATCGCGGGGCCCGTCGGGCACGTACAGGTCGACGTACGCGTCGAGCCGCTCGCGCACCCCGCCCCCGGCGTCCAGCACCTCCCGCCGCCGCGCGCCCAGTTGCTCCTCGCTCCACTCCAGCGTGCGCAGCAGCAGTTCGTCCTTGGACTTGAAGTGGTACGCCAGGTGCCCGCTGCTCATCCCCACGTCCCGCCCGAGCGCGGCCATGGTGAGCCGTTCGAGTCCGTTCTCGGCGATCATCGCCATGGCGGCGGCGAGCACGTCCTCGCGGGGCGGTGCCGGGGTGCGCCGGCGCGCGGCCCCGGTCATCCGGCCGGCTGCTGCTGGGTGATGCAGTGGATGCCGCCGCCCGCCGCGAAGATCGTGCGGGCGTCGACGAGGGTGACCGTGCGGGACGGGAAGAGGCGGCGGAAGATCGCGGCCGCCTCCTCGTCGCGCGGGTCGTCGAAGCCGCACAGGACGACGCCGTCGTTGCAGAGGTAGTGGTTGATGTACGAGTAGTCGACCCAACCCTCGTCGTCCGCGAGCACGCTCGGCGCGGGGACCTCGACGATCTCCAGGGGGCGGCCCTGCGCGTCGGTCTGTCCGGTGAGGACGCCGATGATCTCGCGGCCGACCTCGAAGTCCGGATGGGCCGGGTCCTGCTGGGAGTGCACGAGGACCACGCCGGGCGCCGCGAACGCCGCGACGATGTCGACGTGCCCGCGGGTGCCGAACTCGCCGTAGTCCGCGGTGAGTCCGCGCGGCAGCCAGATGGCCTTCGACGTGCCGATGCGGGCGTGGATCTCCGTCTCGACGTCCGCCTTCGTCCAGCCCTGGTTGCGGTCGGGGTCGAGCTGGACGGTCTCCGTGAGCAGGACCGTGCCCTCGCCGTCGACGTGGATGCCGCCGCCCTCGTTGACGAGCGGCGAGGAGTGCACGGGCACGCCGGCGAGGTCGGCGACATGGCGGGCGATCTTGGAGTCGTGCTCCCAGCGGGCCCAGTCCTGGGCGCCCCAGCCGTTGAACGTCCAGTCCACGGCGGCCGTCTCCCCGGTCTCCGTGTGCCGCACGAACGTGGGGCCGATGTCACGCATCCACGCGTCGTCGAGATCGCGCTCGACCAACTCGATCCCGGAGTCGAGGAGTGCGCGCGCCGAGTCGAGCTGTCCGGTGCCGACGACCATCGTCAGCGGCTCGTGGCGGCGTACGGCGCGGGCCACCGACGCCCACGCGGCGCGCGCGTCGGCCAGTTCCCGGTCGTCGGCGAAGGTCGGGTTGGGGCCCGGCCACGCCATCCAGGTGCGTGCGTGCGGGGCCCACTCGGGCGGCATGGAGTACGTCATCGCAAAGACCTCACAGGAAGTACAGGCGGTTGAGGGGGACGGAGTCGGCCGGTGCGGAGCGCAGCGGCTCGCCGTCGAGGGTGACCAGGCCGCTGCGCTGGTCCACGTCGACCGCTCCCGTACGGGAGTTGAGGCGCAGGTCGGCGGGGCCGATGCCGCGGGTGCCGCGGACGGCGACCCGGCGGCGCCGCGTGGGCATGGTGTCGTGGCCGTCGTCCACGGCGGCCCGCGCGACGAAGGCGACGGACAGTTCGGCGGCGGTCGCCCCGTGCGCCCCGAACTGCGGCCCGAGGACCAGGGGTTCGCAGGTGTCCGTCGCCGCGTTCGGGTCGCCGACGACGCCGTACGCGGGGAAGCCGGACTTCAGCACCAGCTGCGGCTTCGCGCCGAAGAACTCCGGGCGCCAGAGCACGATGTCGGCCATCTTGCCGACCTCGATGGACCCGATCTCGTGCGCGAGGCCGTGCGCGATGGCGGGGTTGATGGTCAGCTTCGCGATGTAGCGCAGGACGCGGTCGTTGTCGTGGCCGACGCCCGGGTCGCCCAGCTCGGCCTTCATCTTCCCGGCCATGGCGAAGGTGCGGCGGACCGTCTCGCCCGCGCGCCCCATGCCCTGCGCGTCCGACGAGGTGATGCCGATGGCGCCCAGGTCGTGCAGCACGTCCTCGGCGCCCATGGTCGAGGCGCGGATCCGGTCGCGGGCCATGGCGGCGTCGCCGGGCAGGTCCGTCTTCAGGTCGTGGACGGAGACGATCATGCCGTAGTGCTCGGCGACGGCGTCCCGGCCGAAGGGCAGGGTGGGGTTGGTGGACGACCCGATGACGTTCGGGACGCCCGCCATCTTCAGCACGTTCGGTACGTGACCGCCGCCGCAGCCCTCGATGTGGAAGGCGTGGATGGTCCGCCCTTCGAGGACCTTCAGGGTGTCCTCCACCGACAGGCATTCGTTCAACCCGTCGCTGTGCAGGGCCACTTGGACATCGTGCTCCTCGGCGACGCGCAGTGCCGTGTCCAGGGCGCGGGTGTGCGCGCCCATGTCCTCGTGCACCTTGAACCCGCAGGCGCCGCCCTCGGCGAGGGCCTCCTCCAGCGGGGCCCCGTCGGACGACGAACCGCGGCCCAGGAAGCCGATGTTGACCGGCCAGGCGTCGAAGGCGGAGAAGGCGTGCTTCAGCGCCCACGGCGAGTTGACCCCGACCCCCCACACCGGGCCGAACTCCTGCCCGATGATCGTCGTCACGCCGGAGGCGAGCGAGGCCTCCATGATGCGCGGCGAGAGCAGGTGGACGTGGGTGTCGACGGCTCCGGCGGTGGCGATGAGCCCCTCGCCGGACACGATGGACGTGCCGGTCCCGACGACGACGTCGACCCCGTCGAGCGTGTCCGGATTCCCGGCCCGACCGATGGCGTGGATGCGGCCTTCGCGGATGCCGATGGACACCTTGCGGATGCCGAGCTCGGCGTCGATCACCACGACGTTGCTGATCACGACGTCGCAGGTCTCGCGGACGGCCGCGGCCTTCAGGTGCAGCCCGTCGCGCGCGGTCTTGCCGAACCCGGCGAGGAACTCGTCCCCGTACGCCTGCGAGTCCGACTCGACCTTGATCGTGAGCCCGGAGTCGCCGAGCCGGATCCGGTCGCCGGCGCGCGGGCCGTGCGTCCCCGCGTACTCGTACGGGGTGAGGCGGCGGGCCTCGGCGGGGTGTCCTCCGGGGCGGCTCATCGGCCGGCCTCCTTCTCGTCGGCTCCGAGGTATCCGCAGGCGGCGGCGCGGCGCAGCGCCTCCTCGCGGGCGCCCGGGGCGTCCAGCGGCCCGTCGACGAGCCCGGCGAAGCCGATCGCGACGCGGGCCCCGCCGATCGGCACCAGCCCGACCTCCGCGGACTCGCCGGGGCCGAACCGCACGGACGACCCGGCGGGCACCGCGAGCCGCATGCCGTACGCCGCCGCGCGGTCGAAGTCGAGGCGCGGATTGGCCTCGAAGAAGTGGAAGTGCGAGGTGACGGAGACCGGCACACCCGCCGTGTTGGTGACGGTGAGCGTCGCCCGCGGCGCGGGGTCGGCGTGCTCGGGGCCGGGCAGGAGTGCTCCCGGCGCCGCGTCGCCCGTCCCCGTGCCGATCGGGTCACTCACGACGGCGAGCCGTGACCCGTCGTCGAAGACGGCCTCGACGTGCACCTCGGTGACGATGTCGGCGACGCCCGGCAGCACGTCGTCGGGGCCGAGCACGGACCGCGCCGCCTCGACGGCCTCGGCGAGCCGCCGTCCGTCTCGGGCCGCCTCGCAGACGGTGTCCGCGATCAGGGCGGTCGCCTCCGGCACATTGAGCCGCAGCCCGCGGGCCCTGCGGGTCCGGGCGAGCTCGGCCGCGCCGAACAGCAGCAGCCGGTCGCGCTCGGTGGGGGTCAGTCGCACGCCGTCGCACCTCCTCGTGGTTAGAACGCCACTCTAAACCGATCGCCCGCTGATCCCAAGCATTGATCGTGAGCTTGAGGACTTGAGGAACAGCACATTGAGCAGCGCTCTAATGCAGGGCGCGAAATAAGGGCCGCACCCCGCGTACGGAGTGCGGCCCTTCCGCAGGCGTCAGCCCAGTCGGTGCATCCAGCCGTGCGTGTCCTCGGACGTGCCGCGCTGGATGTCGAGGAGCGCCTCGCGCAGCTTCATCGTGACCTCGCCGGCCTCGCCGCCGGACTGCTGCCACTCGGCGCTCGCGCGCTTGACCGTGCCGACCGGCGTGATGACCGCGGCGGTGCCGCAGGCGAAGACCTCGGTCAGCTCGCCGGAGGCGGTGTCGGCCTGCCACTGCTCGATGGAGACGCGGGCCTCCTCCGACTTGTAGCCGAGGTCGCGGGCGACCTGGAGGAGCGAGTCACGGGTGACGCCCGCGAGCAGCGAACCGGTCAGGATCGGGGTGACGATCTTGTCCCCGTACACGAAGTACAGGTTCATGCCGCCGAGCTCCTCGACCCACTTGTGCTCGACGGCGTCCAGGTAGGCGACCTGGTCGCAGCCCTTGGCCGCGGCCTCGGCCTGGGCGAGCAGCGAGGCCGCGTAGTTGCCGCCGGTCTTGGCGTCGCCGACGCCGCCGGGGACGGCGCGCACGCGGTCCTCGGAGAGCCAGATGGAGACGGGCTTCACGCCACCGGAGAAGTACGCGCCGGCGGGCGAGGCGATCACGACGAAGAGGTACTCGTTGGCGGGCTTCACACCCAGACCGACCTCGGTCGCGATCATGAACGGGCGCAGGTACAGCGACTGCTCGCCACCGTGCGCGGGGACCCAGTCCTTGTCCTGCTGGACCAGGAGGTCACAGGCCTCGATGAACGTCTCGACCGGCAGCTCGGGCATACCGAGGCGCCAGGCCGAGTGCTGGAAGCGCTTGGCGTTCATGTCGGGGCGGAACGTGGCCACCGTGCCGTCGGGCTGCCGGTAGGCCTTGAGGCCCTCGAAGATCTCCTGTGCGTAGTGCAGGACGTTCGTCGCCGGGTCGAGGGAGAGCGGGCCGTAGGGCACGAGCTGCCCGTCGTGCCAGCCGCGTCCTTCGGTCCACTTGACGGTGACCATGTGGTCGGTGAAGTGGCGGCCGAATCCGGGGTTGGCCAGGATCGCCTCGCGCTCCGCGGCGGACAGCGGGGTCGAGGAGGGCTTGAGCTCGATCGTGGGCGTCGTCATGGTTGCGTGTCCTTCACCGTTGGTTGTGACGGACCGCGTTCACGCCTGCACTCCTTGTACTAGGACGTCCGAGCTTCCACGTACATCGCGGCCCCGCGTTCGATTATCGCGCGCGGAGAGGGGTGCTCGAAACAGCCCCGATGAGGGCGAGGTGCAATGCGGCCCGGGTTGATGGTGGCACCCCGGGGCCGCAGAGGAGAAGCCGCCGGGTTGCTGTTGCGACCCGGCGGCTTCTCTTACGTGCGTGCGCGCCGGGTCAGCCGGCTACTACTCGGGCGACGAGCGCGTCGCCGATCTCGTCGGTCGAGCGCACGGAGTCGCCGCGCTCGCCGAGGTCGGCGGAGACGGCGGTCTCGATGCGCGCGGCCTCGGACTCGTAGCCGAGGTGACGCAGGAGGAGGGCGACGGAGAGGACCGTGGCGGTCGGGTCCGCCTTGCCCTGGCCCGCGATGTCCGGCGCCGAGCCGTGGACGGGCTCGAACATCGAGGGGAACTCACGGCTCGGGTTGATGTTCCCGGAGGCCGCGACGCCGATGCCGCCGGAGACGGCCGCGGCGAGGTCGGTGATGATGTCGCCGAAGAGGTTGTCGGTGACGATCACGTCGAAGCGGGCCGGGTCGGTGACGAGGTAGATCGTCGCGGCGTCGACGTGGATGTAGTCGGTGGTGACCTCGGGGAACTCCGCGGCGACCTGGTGGAAGATGTTGGTCCAGAGGTGGCCCGCGAAGGTCAGCACGTTGTTCTTGTGGACCAGCGTGAGCTTCTTGCGGGGGCGGGCCTGGGCGCGGGCGAACGCGTCACGGACCACACGCTCCACACCGAACGCGGTGTTGACGGAGACCTCGGTGGCGACCTCGTGCGGCGTGCCCTTGCGGATCGTGCCGCCGTTGCCGGTGTACGGACCCTCGGTGCCCTCGCGGACGACGACGAAGTCGATCTCCGGCTGGCCGGCCAGCGGGGTCGAGACACCCGGAAGGAGCTTCGACGGACGCAGGTTGACGTGGTGGTCGAAGGCGAAGCGGAGCTTCAGCAGGAAGCCGCGCTCCAGGACGCCGGACGGGACCGACGGGTCGCCGATGGCGCCGAGCAGGATCGCGTCGTGCTTCTTGAGGGAGTCGAGGTCGGCGTCGGTGAGCGTCTCACCGGTCGCGTGGTACCGCTTGGCGCCGAAGTCGTAGTCCTCGGTCTCCAGCTTCACATCCTGCGGAAGGACGGCGGAGAGGACCTTGAGTCCCTGGGCCACGACCTCCTGGCCGATGCCGTCACCAGGGATCACTGCGAGATTGAGGATGCGAGAGCTTGCCGACATGCACAGCACCGTACTCCGTGTCCCATGGGATGACACACGATGTCCACGATACGGACAGCAGGTCCGGGCGGGCTCCCGCACGGTCGCCTGCTGTTCACCCGTGGGTATGGCGGGAGTTGGGATCCACTGGGAACTTCTCCCTCATGACTGTGCCTTTCGGTGGGACACCCCCCGAGTCCCCCGTCCCCGACGTCGGCATACCCGAGCGGCTCGCGCGGCGGATGAGCATGCCCGAGCAGTACGAGTACCTGCGGACGCGGTTCAGCAGGCGGCGCGCCCTGGTGTCGGCGGGCGCGGTGGCCGGCGGGCTGCTCACCGGCTGCTCGGGCGGCTCCTCGCCCGGCGCGCGGACCTCGCCGTCCCCCGCCTCCTCGGCGTCGGCGGTGCGGGGCTCCGCCGTCCCGCCCTTCGGCCGCCATCTCGCCTTCGGCGCCGAGCCGATGACCCAGATGCGGATCTCCTGGCAGGTGCCGGTCGCGGTGCGCGCGCCGTACGTCCGGATCGGCCTGCGCCCCGACGATCTGGGCCGGAGGATCCCGGCGGAGGTGCGCGCCCTGCACACGCCGGGCGTCAGCGGTGTGCGCCTCGCGCTCGACCAGTTCTACGTCCACGCGGCGCTGGACCGGCTGACCCCGGACACGACGTACTACTACGGCGTCGGCCACGACGGCTTCGACCCGGCCTCGGCCGCGCACCGCTCGACGATCTCCCGCTTCCGCACGGCCCCGACCACCCCGAAGGCGTTCACGTTCACGGCCTTCGGCGACCAGGGCGTGGGCGACGCGGCGGCGGCGAACGACCGTCTGATGCTGGACCAGGATCCCGCGTTCCACCTGCACGCGGGCGATCTCTGCTACGCGGACGGCACCGGCCACGGCAAGAGGACGGACGGCTACGACCCCGCCACCTGGGACCTGTTCCTCAAGCAGAACGAACAGGTCGCGCGGGTGGTGCCGTGGATGGTGACGACCGGCAACCACGACATGGAGGCCTGGTACTCGCCGGACGGCTACGGCGGCCAACTGGCCCGCTGGTCACTGCCGGACAGCGGCTTCGACCCGCGGTCGACGCCGGGCGCGTACTCCTTCACGTACGGCAATGTCGGCGTGGTGGCGCTGGACGCGAACGACGTGTCGTACGAGATCAGGGCGAACCTGGGGCACAGCGACGGGCGGCAGACGGCGTGGCTCGACCAGACGCTCGGCGCGCTGCGGGCGGCCGCGCACATCGACTTCGTCGTCGTGTTCTTCCACCACTGCGCGTACTCGACCTCGGCGCACGCCTCCGACGGCGGGGTGCGCAAGGCGTGGGTACCGCTGTTCGACCGGCACCGGGTGGACCTGGTGATCAACGGCCACAACCACGTCTACGAGCGCACCGACGCGATACGCGGCGCAGCGGTGGGCCGGGCCGTACCGATCGGCGGCACGGTGGATCCGGCGCGCGACGGCATCGTGTACGTCACCGCCGGCGGCGGCGGCCGTGACCTGTACGGCTTCCAGCCCGGCGCCAAGGAGAGCTACGAGGGGCACGAGCGCCGGCACCGGGCCGTCGACAGCATGGTCTGGGCGACGGCGTCGGGGCAGACGAAGAACGAGACCGCCGACTGGTCACGGGTGCGCTATCGCGGGTTCTCGCTGCTCAAGGTCGAGGCGGAGTCCGGGGCGCACCCGCGCCTCACGGTGTCGGCGCTGGCCCGCGGGGGCGAGCGCGTCGACCACTTCGAGGTGAAGCGGGGTTCGTGAGAAGGGCCCGGTGCCGAGAGGAACCGGTGACGAGAGGACCCGTCGAGGAGAGGGCCCCTCGGCGAGAAGGACTCGGTGGTGGGACGGACTCGGTGGTGGGACGGGCTCAGTGGCCGGTCTCTCCGCCGTTGTCCCTGCGGTCCAGCGCGCGCTGGAGGGCCGCGGCGGCGATCTTGGCGGTCTGCCGGTCGGCTTCGCTCGACGGGGAGACGTGACGGACTCGGCGGCGGACGGGCGTCGCAGTGGCCATGATGATCGACTCCTTGAGATCACATGAGGACGCGCGCGAGTGCGCGCACCTGTGGGGATTTCGAGGCGCCGGAAGGGGCGGGGAGCGGGAGCCGCAGGGGTTGCCTGCGCGGTGCTCTGCTCACGGCCGCCATTCGCCGGATCGGGCGAGACGTTCGGCTTCTACAAAGCTAGGGCAGGTGCGTGCTTCTGTCTCCACAATTACTCGGACTTCCTACTATCTGAGACGGGGCTCACGTCATCAGCCCCGCGACAGACCCCTGAGCTCACGGATCAGCGCGCGCACGGGCGCCGTCGCGGCCAGCTCGGCGGTGGTGACGTACCCGACGGATCGGACCGGTCGCTCCGCACCGAGATCGGTGATCTCGACGGTGGACGGTGCTCCGCGCAGGGCCAGTTCCGGCATGATCGCCATGCCGAGCCCCGCGCTCACCATCGACAGCACGGTGCCGTCGTCCTCGGCGCGGACCGTGGCGCGCGGGATCCAGTCCTGGGCGGCCCACCAGTCACGGGTGTACGACCCGCAGTTCTCCGTCCAGTCGACGAGCGGCAGTGTGCGCGGCGCCGGGTGGCCGACGGGATGCACCAGCGCGTACGACTCCTTGACGAGTACGTCACTGACGAGACCGGCCGGCGGCGCGCTGCCGCCGCCGAGGGTCGCGATCGCCAGGTCCGCCCGCCCGGCCGCGACCTCGCCCGCCGTACCCGCGCCGATGTCCCGTACGACGCGGACCTCGGGCTCGATGCCGGGATGCCGGGCCGCGAGTGCCTCCAGGGCGGGCGGCAGCAGGTGCAGGGCGGCACTGCGGAACGCCGCGATACGCAACGGACCCTGCGCGGTGCCGGGTTCGGAACGCGCCTCGGCCGCCATGAGGGCGAGCAGGCGCAGCACGCGGCGGGCGTGGCCGACGACCTTGGCGCCCGCCTCGGTGGGCCGGGCGCCCGAGCGGCCCCGCTCGAAGAGGACGGCGCCGAGCTTTCCTCGCTGCCGCGCACGGAGTGCGAGACCGCGGACTGGGTGACGCCGAGCACCGCGGCGGCCGCGCCGAAGCCGCCCTCGTCGGCGACGGCGCACAGGATGCGCAGTTCGTGCGGCGCGAGGTCGGGCGCCTGCGTCCTGTCCTGGGTCACGTACGTCTCACCTGCTTCTATGAGGACCGCTCATGGGTGCGGCCGCTGCATGAGCGCAACCCACTGCCCGACGCGCGCATTCCTTCCTACGGTCACCGGCATGAGCAACGACCTCGCCGTCACCGTGCAGCAGACCGCCCGTCCGAACGGGCCCGCCGGCGCCGACCACTTCCGCTTCGTCGAGTCCCCCGTCCCCGCGCCGGCGCCCGGCACCGCCCTCGTCGAGAACCTCCACTGGTCCGTCGACCCGTACCACCGGGAAATGATGGACGAGTCGCCGTACGGCTCGTTCGCCCTGAACGCCCCGCTGGAGGGCCGCACGCTCGGCCGGGTGACCGCGTCGCGCACGCCGGAGCTGACCGAGGGCGAGATCGTCTTCCACCGCCACGGCTGGCGCACGCACTCCGTGGTCCGCCCGGACGAGGCCCGACGCCTCCCCTCCTTCGACAAGGTGCCGCTCTCCGCACACCTGAGCGTCCTCGGCGGTACGGGTCTGACGGCGTACGTGGGCCTGACCCGGATCGCCGAACTCCGGCCCGGACAGGACCTGTTCGTATCGGCGGCGGGCGGCGGGGTCGGCACCGCGACGGGCCGGTTCGCCCGGCTGCTCGGCGCGGGACGGATCGTGGGAAGCGCGGGGTCGCGGGCGAAGGCCGCGTATCTGACGGAGCGGGTCGGCTACGACGAGGTGTTCGACTACCGCGCGGGACGCGTCCACGACCTCCTGGCGAAGGCCGCGCCGACCGGCATCGACGTCTTCGTCGACAACGTCGGCGGGGAGCAGCTCGGCGCGGCGATCGGGGCGCTGCGCAGGCGCGGCCGCGTGGTGCGGATCGGCACGGTCGGCCAGTACGACACCGGGGCCGAGGCGCCCCCGGTCGTCTTCAACCACGCGGACGTCGTCGAGAAGAGCCTGCGCGTCGAGGGCTTCCTCGTGTCCGACTACCGGGACGTGCAGGAGGAGTTGTACGCGTTCGCGGTGCCGCACCTGCAGAGCGGCCGGCTCGGCCTCGACGAGACGGTGGTGGACGGGTTCGAGCGGATCGTGGAGGCGTTCCTGGGGATGCTGCGCGGGGCGAACGTGGGGAAGGTGGTGGTCCGCGCGGCCGCCTGATCGCGTCACAGCGCGATCGCCTGATCGCGTCACAGCGCGATCGCCTGATCGCCTGATCGCCTGATCGCCTAGAGGAGATCACCGTCGCGCCAGTCGAACAGGAGGGGGTGGTCCTGGTCGAGGAGGACGCGGACGGTCGCGGCGGGGAACAGGAACGGCGGTGCCTCGTCCGGCAGGTCGACCGTCCCGGCCGGCCCGTACGCGGCGAACGGTCCGTCCCACGCCGCCCAGCCGCGCCCCTCGTACAGGCGGCGCCCCGCGCTCGACGCGGAGAGCGCGCCGAAGTCGTACGCGGCGGCGATCACCCGTTCCAGGGCGCCGGTCACCTGCCCGCCGAGCCCGGTGCGGCGCGCGTCGGCGCGGACGGCGACGGCCTCCACGTAGCCGACGCGCAGCGTGCGGCCGCGGTGGACCACGTGGCGCTGGACGACGGAGCCGTGGGCGAGCAGCGCGCCGGTGCCGTCGTGGACGAGAGCGTGCACGCCGCCGAGGGAGTGCGCCCAGTCCTCGTCGGAGAAGTCGCCGTCGAAGGCGTCGTCCAACAGAGCGCGGACGGCGGCGAGTTCGGCGGGCGCGAGGTCGGCGGTGTGGGCGGTGCGGGCGGTGCGCGGCGTGGTCACCGGCACACGGTACTCACGCCCGAATTGAGTACGCGCCCCGATTCGCACGCGGCGTCACGGGAGCAGAGTCGGTCTCATGAACGGCCTCTACTCCTTGAAGCCCTGGTACGCGGACCGGCTCGCCGGTGTCCGTGCCGGGTGCGCGGCGCGTGGCGTCTCGCCCGACACCCTGACCTGGGCGGGTGTGGCGTGCGGCGCGGCGGCGGGCGCGGCGCTCGCGTTCCTGCCCGCGCCGTTCGCCGCGCTGCCGGTGGCGGTGCTGCTCGCGGCGCGGCTCGGCTTCGCCAACCTGGACGGGGCGCTGGCCCGTGACACGGGTCGCACCACCCGGCGCGGCGCCGTCCTCAACGAACTCGGCGACCGAGCGGCCGACTTGGCGATGCTGGCCGGTTTCCTGACCGTGGCCCCGCTGTGGCTGGTGGCCACGGCGGCGCTCGCGGCGACGCTGCCCTCCTGGCTCGCGCTCGCGGGCGCGGCGGCGGGCGCCCCGCGCCGCAACGGCGGCCCCTCGGCAAGACCGAACGCTGCCTGCTGGTCGTGATCGCCGCCGCGTCGGGCTGGTACGCACCGGTCCTCGCGGTCGTCGCGGCGGGCTCCATCGTGACGGCCGGGGTCCGACTCCGCTGGATCTGGCGGGAGTTGGGCACCGAGGCCGCCGCGGGGAGCCGGCGATGAGCGCGCTGTTCGTCGCAGGTGAGGCGGTGGCGCGGGCGGTGCCCGTCGTGGGCGGGGTGCTCGGCGCCGGTGGCGTGGCCGTGGCGGCGCTGCCCGCGCGGGTGCGGATGCGGGCCGAGCTGCGCAGGCGGTGGCGGAGCTGGGCGCTGGCCGCGCCGCTGTTCCTCGGCGCGTTCCTCCTCGGGCGGGCGGGGACGTTCGCGCTCGCTGCGGGGCTCGGGGTCGTCGCGGTGGGCGAGTACGCGCGGATGGCGGGCCTCGGCCGAGGCGAACGGATCGTGTTGGGCGCGGCCGCCGTCGCGGTGCCGGGTCTCGCGTGGGCGGTGCCCGGCGTGGACGCGGTACGGGCGGCGGGGGCCCTGCTGGGGGCGGCGGTGATCGTGGCCGTCGTCTCCGGGGACGCCAGCGGCGGCTTCACCCGGGCCTGCCGCACCCTGTTCGGCCTCGTCTGGATCCCGGTGGCCCTGGCCGGTCTCGTCGCCCTCGACGCGGACACGGCGCTGGCCGTCGGAGTGGCGGTGGCGTTCGGGGATGTCGGGGCGTGGTGCGCGGGCACGGCACTCGGCCGTCGCGGGCCGCTCTCGTACCCCCTGTCGCCGCTGTCCCCGAACAAGACGTGGGCGGGCGTCGCGGGCGCCGCCTGCGCGACGGCCGCCGCGCTCGCGGTGGTCGGGGCCTTCGCCATCACCCTCTGGGCCGCCGTGCTGGCCGGAGCGGTGCTCGGGGACCTGGTCGAGTCGATGGTGAAACGGGAGGCGGGCGTGAAGGACGCGGGCACCTGGCTCCCGGGCTTCGGCGGCCTCCTCGACCGCGTCGACTCCCTCCTGGTGGCGCTGCTGCTGGTGATGGCGACGGGGGTGGGGCTGTGAGCACGCGTACGTCGGTGACGGCATCGGAGGTGAAGCGATGAGCACGCACACGCCACGCCCGCCCGGACCGGGACAGGGGCCGGGCGGCGATCACGGGGAGCACGGGGGCCGGGGGGACCGTGACATCCGGGGCGTCCGGGGTGAGTGGGGTGAGTGGGGTGAGTGGAGCGACCGTGTCGACCGGAGTGACCGTGTCGACGGGGGCGACCCGGGTGACCGTGTCGACCCGAGTGACCGGGGAGACCACCGACGCGCCCTCCACGCCGACATGGTCCCGGACGCCGACCCCGGAGCCGAACCCGGCGCCGGGCCCGGGGGCGAACCCTGCCTCGACCCTCGCCTCGAACCTGACGCCGAGCCCGGGGGCGGCCCCTGCCTGGACCCTGGCGCCGAGCCCGGGGACGATCCCCGCCTCGAACGCGACGCTGAGCCCGGGGACGACCCCCACCTCGAACCCGACGCCGAACCCGGGGACGACCCCCGCCTCGAACCCGGCACCGAACCCGGGGACGACCCCCACCCCGAACCCGACACCAAACCCGACACCGGGCCTGGCACCAAGCCGGGGAGCGAACTCCGCGCCGGTCCCGGGCTGGAACCCAATCTCGAACCCGGTGTCGAACCGCGCGGCGAACCCGGCATCGGTCCTCGCGTCGAACCCCTCTCCGGCCCCGGCCGAGACCCCGGCGCGGATCCCGGCCTCGACCTCGATCTCGCGTCCGACCTCGATCTCGCGTCCGATCTGGATCTCGTGTCCGGCCTCGGCTTCGGCCCCGACCCCGGTACCGACACCGACACCGACACCGATCTGGACCTCGATCTCGATCTCGACCCCGATCTCGACCTCGACTCAGCCCCCAACCCCAACCCCAACCCCGACTCCAACTCCAACCCCAACTCCAACCCCAGCCCTGGCCCCGGACCCGATCTCGATCTCGATCTCGACCTGGACCTCGACCCCGATCTCCACCTCACCCCCTCCGCCCTCTCCCCCGGCCCCGACCTGGACCTGGATCTCGCCCTCGACCTGGACCTCGTTCTAGGCCTCGACCTGGACCCCGACCACCGAGACGGTGCCTCATGACCACGCCCGCCGCACCCACACCGGCGCCCACGCCCACCGGCACCCACCCGCCCCGCAACTCCACCCCCGCCCGGCTGCGGCGCGCACTGTGGCGTACGGCTCTCACGCTCACCGGTGGCGTCGAGACGCGGGGCCGGCTGCCGCGGGGCGGCTGCGTGGTCGTCGCGAACCACTCCTCGCACGCCGACACCGCCGCCCTGCTCGCCGCGCTCGACGCCCGGCACGGCCCGGCGATCGGCGCGGCCGCCGACTACTGGTTCGCGTCCCCGTACCGGGCGCGGATCTGCCGCCGGCTGGCCGCCGGGTTCCCGGTGCGCCGCTCGGGCGGCGGGACGGACGACCTCCTCGCGCACGTCCCGGCACTGCGCGCGGGCGGCGCGGTCGTGCTGTTCCCGGAGGGGACGCGGGGCGCGACGGCGCGCTCGGCACGTTCCACCGGGGCGCCCTGGTGCTCGCCGAGGCCGCGGGCGTGCCCGTCGTGCCGGTCGGCATCGCGGGCACAGACCGGCTGCTGCCCAAGCACGGCAGGCTGCGTCCGTCGCTGGTCCGCGTCCGGATCGGCGACCCGCTGCCGGCGTCCACGACCCCGGACGAGGCACGCGCCGCGGTGGCCGCCCTCCATGACCGTACGGTCGCCGAACCGCTCGCGGACTCGCGCGTCCGCAAGCGGGTCGCGCGTGTCGTCGGGTCGCGGGCCGGGCTGCCGCTGGCCTTCGTCTGGGCGGGCGCGGAGGCGCTCAGCTGGCCGCTGATGCCCGAGCTGCTGCTCGCGATCGCCTGCGTGGCGATGCCGCGCCGCGCCCTCGGCCTCTCCGTCGCCGCGCTCGCGGGCAGCCTGGCGGGCGGCCTGCTCGCCCTCCAACTGGCCTCCACCGGAGTCCAGTTGCCCGCTCCGCTGACCACGGACCGGATGCGCGCCGAGGTGCGTCACGAACTGGTCGCCGAGGGCGCGGCCGCCGTCCGCCACCAGCCGTGGAACGGCATCCCCTTCAAGGTCTACGCGCATGAGGCCGGCCGCGCCGACGTGCCCGCCGGCGACTTCCTGGCCGCCGCGGCCCGCGCGCGCGGCACCCGCACCCTCGCGGTCGGGCTCGCGTTCGGCGCGTTCGGGTTCCTCGCGCACCGGATGCGGCGCCGCTACGGCACGTATCTGATACTCCTCGGCGCCGGGTTCACGGTGGGGCTCACGCTGATCGTGGCGGGCTGGTCCTAGCCAACCCAAGGCGCCCCACCAGCCCCTCCCGACTCCCCCTGCAACAGTGGCAGTTGACGCCGGTCGCGGACTCCGCACGATGGACCCAGAACCGACCGGCCGGCGAGGGAGACCCATCATGAGCTCCACCATGCGCGTCATCAGCCAGCGCCGCCTCGGCGGCCCCGAAGTGCTCGAAGTGGCGACCGTGGAGCGGCCCGAACCGCACGAGGGCGAGGCGCTCGTGCGGGTGCACGCCGCGGGGGTCAACCCCGTCGACTGGCAGGCGCGTTCGGGTGACGCGCCGCTTTTCGGCGACCCGCCGTTCACGCTCGGCTGGGACATCTCCGGGGTCGTCGAGGCGGCCGGGCAGGACGTCACGACGTTCCGGCCGGGCGACGAGGTGTTCGGAATGATCCGCGGCGGCGGCTACGCCGAGTACGCCGTGGTGCGCACCGAGCACCTGGCGCCGAAGCCGTCGTCCGTGGACCATGTGCACGCGGCGGCGACTCCGGCGGCCGCGCTCACCTCCTGGCAGGCGCTGGTCGACACGGCCCAGATCGGCCCGGGGCGACGGGTGTTGGTGCACGCGGCGGCGGGCGGAGTCGGCCACATCGCCGTACAGATCGCGAAGGCCGAGGGCGCGTACGTCATCGGCACGGCGGGCGCCGACAAGCACGACTTCCTGCGCGACCTGGGCGTCGACGAGCCGGTCGACTACACGGCGACCGACTTCGCCCGGACGGTACGGGACGTCGACGTAGCCTTCGACCTGATCGGCGGTGACTACGGCCCGCGCACCCTGGCCACGCTGCGCCCCGGCGGCCTGCTGGTCTCGGCGGCCCTCGCGGACCTGGGCATCACCCAGGAGGACGCGGAGGCCCGGGACGTACGGTTCGCGTCGGTGGCGGTGCAGCCGTCGGGCGCCACGCTGCGCAAGGTCGCGGCGCTGATGGCGGCGGGCCGGATCCGCCCGCACGTCTCGGCACGGCTGCCGTTGGAAGAGGTGGCCAAGGCGCACGAGATGAGCGCGACGGGCCACACACAGGGAAAGATAGTCCTCACCCTCACCTAACCCTCATCACCTCATTGACCGGTTAGCTGCCCGCGTGCTCTACTTCCCCCACCGAGGCGCAACCATTCAAACGCACTTGAGGGGTTAGTCATCATGGCGACAGTCACCGTCCGCGGTCACGAGATCCACTATGTGGAGGCCGGGTCCGCCGACGCTCCCGTCCTGCTGCTCCTGCACGGCTTCCCGACCAGTTCGCGCATGTTCCGCGACCTGATCCCCCGCCTCGCCGCGCGCCACCGGGTCATCGCCCCGGACCACCTCGGCTTCGGCCGCTCGGCGGCGCCGGACGCGGAGTCCTTCCCGTACACCTTCGCCGAACTGGCCGCTCTCACGGCCGAGTTCACGACCGCGCTGGGCCTCGACCGGTTCGCGCTCTACGTCCAGGACTACGGCGCCCCCATCGGCCTGCGCCTCGCCCTCGCGCACCCCGAGCGCGTCACCGCGATCATCACGCAGAACGGCAACGCCTACGAGGAGGGGCTCGGTGCCGAGGCGTGGGCGCCGGTCCTCGCCTACATCGCCGACCCGAGCGAGAAGACCGCCGAGCCGGTCCGCGCGATCCGCTCGCTCGACGGCATCAAGTGGCAGTACGAGACCGGGGTCCCGGCGGCCTACCGCGACCGCCTCGACCCGTCGGCCTGGGAGCGGGACGCGGCGGACATGGCGCGCGAGGGGCAGGACGCGATCCAGCTCGCGCTCATGGCCGACTACGGCACCAACATCGACCTGTACCCGGCGTTCCACGACTACTTCCGCAGGTCACAGGTGCCGCTGCTGGCGGTGTGGGGTGCGCACGACCAGGTGTTCGTACGGGAGGGGGCGACGGCGTTCCTGCGGGACCTGCCGGAGGCGGAGGTGCACCTGCTGCCGACGGGCCACTTCGCGCTGGAGACGCACGCGGAGCAGGCGGCGGCACTGATCGACGACTTCCTGCGGCGGCGCGTGCCCGCGCGACCGTGAGAAGACCCGAGCCCCGGGACCTAGCAGGTGGTGTGCAGCGGCTCGGGCGCGCGGTGCAGGGCGAGGGCGACCGCCTCGTCCAGGCCGAGGCTCGCGCCCCGCTCGAACGCCTCCTCGTACGCCTGGTCGCCGAGGCCCTCGCGGGCGAGCGCGACGGCCGTGTCGTGCGGCGCGTTGAAGTACACGGATCCGAACAGGGGCAGACCCACCCGGCCCCAGATGCCGCGTGCCGCGCCCTGGAGCACGGCCGCCTGCTCGCAGTCACCGCCGGACGCCCAGAGCAGGGCGATGACCTCGACGGGCAGGACGACCCCGACGAGGTCACGGAACTCGTAGTTGATGACCAGGCAGTCCTCGGCGAGCTTCGCCGCCTCCTCGCCCTCGCCGCCCGCCCAGGCGGCGAAGGCGAGGACGTAGAGGGCATAGGCCTTGGCCCAGCGCTCGCCGTGCGTCTCGCACGCGGCGCGCGCCTCCTGGCAGAGGGTGACCGCCGAGGCGAGGTCGCCCTGGAAGGCGAGCGCCATGGCGAGTTCGATGCGGGCCATCATGACGTTGCTGTTGTGTTCGCCGAGCTCGGCGTAGCTGGTCAGGGAGGCCCTGAAGTACCGCTCCGCCGTGGCGTGTTCGTCCCGCATCAGGGCGGCGCAGCCGAGCCGGTGGGTGGAGTACGCGTAGGCCCGGTCGTCGTCGCTGCGCAGGGCTCCGGCCCGGCACTCGGTCAGCATGGCGGCGGCGGCGCGCGCGTCGCCCTGGAGGATGGCGATGTATCCGTCGACCCAGAGCGCCTTGAGCCGGTCCCGATGGAGTCCGGGGACCACGGCGAGCGCCCGGTCGAGCCAGTAGCGGCCGTCGCCGAGGAGTCCGCAGCCGACCCAGTAGAACCAGAGCGTCCCGGCCAGCCGGGCGCCGGCCCGCTCCTGCCCCGGCGTCGACAGGGCGAAGTCGAGCGCGGCGAGCAGCTGGGCGTGCGCGCGCCGGGTCGCGTGGAAGACGGCGGTCTGCCCCGGCCCGAACCAGGCCGCTTCGCCGCGCGCCGCGAACTCCTGGCACCAGGCGAGGTGGCGGGTGCGCGCGAACCGCTCCTCGCCCAGCCGCCGCAGCCACTCGGCGCCGTAGGCGCGAACGGTGTCGAGCTGCCTGAACCGCTCGCCGCCGAGCGGCACTTCGGCGTCCGGTCCGCCCCGCGCGCCCATGCGGCCCGCGGACTCCGCGCTGCCGTCGTCCTCCCGTACGAGCAGGGACTTCTCGACGAGTCCGGTGAGCAGGCGGCCGATGTCGGCCCGGTCGAGGGCGTCGTCGGCGCACACCTCCTCGGCGGCCTCGCGCGAGAAGGCCCCGGCGAAGACGGAGAGGCGGGCCCACAGCAACCGCTCGGCGGGCGCGCAGAGTTCGTGGCTCCAGCCGATGGTCGTCCGCAGGGTGCTGTGCCTGCTGGTGTGCTCGGGCTCGTCGGCGGCGAGCTGGAAGCGGTCGTCGAGGCGGGCGAGGAGTTCCTCGGGCTGTTCGCCGCGCAGCCGCCCCGCGGCGAGTTCGATCGCGAGCGGAATGCCGTCGAGGCGGGCGCAGATCCGCTCGACCGTGGGCCGGGTGCGCGCGGTGAGTTCGAAGCCGGGGTGGGCCGCGTGGCCGCGCTGCGCGAAGAGCTGCACCGCGTCGGCCGGCACGGACATCGGCGCGACGACGAAGAGCTCCTCGCCGCGGACGCCGAGCGGCTGCCTGCTGGTGGCGAGGATGTGCAAGCGGGGTGCGGCGCGCAGCAGTTGGGCGGTGAGCCGCGCGCACGCCTCGACGAGATGCTCGCAGGTGTCGAGGACGAGCAGCAGGTGCTTGTCGGCGAGGTGCCCCGCGAGGACCTCGTGCTGCGGCCGGGTCGTGTGGTCGGTGGCGCGCAGGGCGGTGGTGACCGCGTGCACGAGCATGTCGTCGCCCTGGAGCCCGGCCAGTTCGACGAGCCAGGCGCCGTCGGCGAATCCGTCGGCGAGGTGGGCGGCGGCGCGCAGGGCGGTGCGGGTCTTGCCGATGCCGCCGAGCCCGGTGACGGTCACCAGCCGGGAGCGGGCGCACAGGTGGCGCAGCGCCGCGACCTCGCGACGGCGTCCGATGAAGGGGGTGTTCTCCGCAGGCAGCTGGTGGGCCACGGTGCCTCGTCTCCGACAGTTCACATCACAGCGGTGTACTTCACGGCGGTGTACTTCACGGCGGTGCGCTTCACGGCGGGAGCCCGGGTTCTACGCCGAAAGGGTGACGAGAGGGGATGAGAGAGGGATGGCGGCCATCATATCGGCCGTACGTCTTCGACCGGCTGAATGTCTTCGGTCCGGATCAATTGCGGACTTTGCGACCGGAGTTGTTCGCCCTGCGCCCGAATATCTCCGTAGTCGATCAGAAGAAGAGCGACATCGTCATTGATTCGCCCTTTCGCATGCCGGCCCAGATCGGCGGAGACGGCGTCGAGGAATACCCCGGGGTCCGGGTCGTACAGGGCGACCGCACGGTCGGCGAGCGGATAGAAGGTGCCGACGGTGTCGCGCGCCTCGGTCACCCCGTCGGTGTAGAGCAGCAGCCGGTCCCCCAAGGCCAGCGGCACCGTGCTCGACCGGCACCACTCGTCCTGCAATCCGAACAGGCCGAGCGGCGGCGACGGCGGCAGGGCGTCGACGTAGGTGGCGCGGCGACCGCGGATCAGCAGGGGCGGCGGGTGGCCGCAGCAGACCAGCTCAGCCCGTCCCTCGTCGGCGGACAGGCCGAGCAGCAGCGCGGTGACGAAGTCCTCGCTGCCCTTGCGACGGGCCAGGGCCGCGTCCATGCGCTGCGCCACCATGGGCAACCGGGGCTCGCACCGGGCCAGTTCACGGAAGGCGCCGAGCGCGTCGAGCGCGGTGCCGACCGCGGGCATGCCGCTGCCCATGACGTCGCCGATCAGCACCCGGACCCCGAAGGGCGTGCTGATGACGTCGTAGATGTCTCCGCCGACCCGCGCCTCGGGCTGTGCCGCCCGGTAGCGCACCTCGGTGCGCAGTCCGTCGACGCGGCTGGGCAACGGCCGCAGCATCCCGTCCTGCAAGGTGCGGGCCACCGCCCGCGCCGACGCGAGAGCTCTCGCCTGGAAACGCAGCCGCGCGACGAACGCGGCGATCACCGTCACCAGCAACACACCGCAGAGAACAGCCGTGCCGCCCTCGTGCGACGGGAAATACAACGAGTTTTCCACGAGAATCATCATCGCTGCGCCAGCTCTGTCGACCGGGGGGCCCTCCGGATTTTAGGGCACGAGCCTCTTTCAGGTGCGGGCTTCCGGCATACGCAGAGAACACGGAAAACCCAGAGAACACAAGGACACAAGAACGCGAGAACAGGAGAACGCAAGCACGGGAGAACGGGAGAACGGGAGATTCACGGAATGCGAGCGCGGATCTCTCTCACATTCCCATGCCGCCGTCGACCGGGAGTCCCGCGCCGGTGATGAAGCGAGCGGCGTCGGAGGCGAGGAAGACCACGGCGTCGGCCATGTCGGACACCTCGCCGAGCCGTCCGAGCGGGGTGAGCCCGATGACGTCGCCGACCGCGGCCTCCGCGCTCGGCCACAGGCCCAGCGTCTCCATGTCCTGCGCGAGGCGAGTACCCATCTGGGTGGGGACCAGGCCCGGGTAGAGGCAGTTGACGCGCACCCCGTAGCCCAGCTTGCCGGACTCCAGGGCGGCGACCCGGGTGAGCCGGTCGACCGCGGACTTCGTCGCGGCATAGCCCGCGATGCCGGGGAAGGGGATCGTGGCGGCCACCGACGAGATGTTGACGATCGCGCCGCCCCGGCCGGCCGGTCCGCCGGGGCGCATCGCGCGGAAGGCGTGTTTGAGACCGAGGGCGACGCCGAGCACGTTGACGTCGAGCATCCTGCGGACGTCCGCAGGGTCGAGGTCGACGACGAGGCCGGAGATCTCCACCCCGGCGTTGTTGACGACGATGTCCAGGCCGCCGAGTTCGTCGACGGCGTGCCCGACGGCCGCCTCCCAGCTCGCGTCGTCGGTCACGTCGAGCGGTACGAACCCGGCCGTGCCACCCGTCTTCTGCAACGCCTCGGCGCTCGCCCGGCCCGCGTCCTCCTGGATGTCACCGATGACGACGGCGGCCCCCGCCCGTACGAGGGCTTCGGCCGCCCCCGCCCCGAGCCCTTGCGCGCCACCGGTCACCAGTGCCTTGCGCCCCGTCAGGTCGTACACGTTCATGGAGGTCTCCCCCTGCCGCGCCACCGCTTCACCACCGGGTCTCCGGTGGCGTGCGTCGGACAGTAGGGCTTTCCCGCGCCGCTCTCCCTACTTTGTACGACAACTCCCCCGAACAGGGCAGGAGTCGAGGAACCATGCCGCTCCCCCGCCGCACCGTGCTAGGGGCCCGGCGGACGCAAAAAAACACCGCCCCCGGCCGGGGTGGGGCCCTGGCCGGGGGCGGGATTCAGGGGGGCGTCAGCCCATGTGCGGGTACGTGTAGTCGGTCGGCGGAACCAGCGTCTCCTTGATGGCGCGGGTCAGCGTCCAGCGCATCAGGTTCTGCGGGGCACCGGCCTTGTCGTTCGTACCGGAGGCGCGACCGCCACCGAAGGGCTGCTGCCCGACGACGGCACCGGTCGACTTGTCGTTGATGTAGAAGTTGCCCGCGGCGTACCGCAGCTTCTCCATCGTGTGGGCGGCCGCGGCGCGGTCGTTCGCGATGACCGAGCCGGTCAGCGCGTAGTCCGACACGGACTCCATCTGCTCCAGCATGGCGTCGTACTGGTCGTCCTCGTAGACGTGCACGGCGAGGATCGGGCCGAAGTACTCGGTCGTGAAGACCTCGTTGGCCGGGTCGGTGCACTCGATGACGGTCGGGCGCACGAAGTAGCCGGTGGAGTCGTCGTACGTGCCGCCCGCGACGATCGTGCAGGCGTCGTCCGACTTCGCGCGGTCGATCGCGGCCTTGTTCTTGGCGAAGGACCGCTCGTCGATGACGGCGCCGATGAAGTTCGACAGGTCGGTGACGTCACCCATGGTGATGCCGTCGACCTCGGCCGCGAACTCCTCCTTGAACCCGTCGTTCCAGATGGAGGCCGGGATGTAGGCGCGCGAGGAGGCCGAGCACTTCTGGCCCTGGTACTCGAAGGAGCCGCGGGTCAGCGCGGTCTTCAGAGCGGCGCGGTCGGCGCTCGGGTGGGCGACGACGAAGTCCTTGCCGCCGGTCTCGCCGACGAGACGCGGGTAGGTGCGGTACTTCTCGATGTTGTTGCCGACCGTCTTCCACAGGTGCTGGAAGGTCTTGGTCGAACCGGTGAAGTGGATACCGGCGAGGTCGCGGTGGTTCAGGGCCACCTCGGAGACGGCGAGGCCGTCACCGGTCACCAGGTTGATGACGCCCTTCGGCAGACCCGCCTCCTCCAGGAGCTGGAGCAGCAGGACGGCGGCGTGCGTCTGCGTCGGCGACGGCTTCCACACGACGACGTTGCCCATGAGCGCGGGCGCGGTCGGCAGGTTGCCGGCGATGGCCGTGAAGTTGAACGGCGTGATCGCGTAGACGAAGCCCTCGAGCGGGCGGTGGTCCATGCGGTTCCACACGCCGGTGGAGTTCGCCGGCGGCTGCTCGGCGAGCAGGTTGCGGGCGTAGTGGACGTTGAAGCGCCAGAAGTCGACGAGCTCGCACGGGGTGTCGATCTCGGCCTGCTGGGCGGTCTTCGACTGGCCGAGCATGGTGGAGGCGGCCAGCGTCTCGCGCCACGTGGTGGAGAGCAGCTCGGCGGCGCGCAGGATGATCGCGGCGCGGTCGTCGAAGGACATCGCGCGCCAGGCCGGGGCGGCGGCCAGGGCGGCGTCGACCGCGTCCTTGGCGTCCTGCTCGGTGGCGTTGGCGTACGTACCGATGACGGCCTTGTGGTTGTGCGGCTGCACGACGTCGAAGCGCTCGCCGCCACCCATCCGACGCACGCCGCCGATGGTGCAGGGCAGCTCGATCGGGTTCTCGGCCAGCTCCTTGAGCTTGGCCTCCAGGCGGGCGCGCTCCGGGGAACCGGGGGCGTAGCCGTGCACCGGCTCGTTGACCGGGGCGGGGACCTGGGTCACGGCGTCCAGCGTCATGGGTCCGTATCTCCTTCGGGGGGTCGGGGAGTTGCGGTTCGGCAAGGGGGTGGGCTCAGCCCTTGGTGAGGATCGAGCGGGCGAAGAAGAGCAGGTTGGCCGGCTTCTCCGCGAGGCGGCGCATGAAGTATCCGTACCAGTCGGTGCCGTACGCGGTGTAGACACGCATCCGGTGACCCTCGGCGGCGAGCCGCACGTGCTCGTCGCTGCGGATCCCGTACAGCATCTGGAACTCGTACTCGTCCAGCTTGCGCCCGGCCTTGCGGGCGAGCTCCTGCGCGATGGAGATCAGGCGGGGGTCGTGGGACCCGATCATCGGGTACCCGTCGCCCTCCATGAGGATGCGCGTGATGCGCACGTACGCCTTGTCGATCTCGGCCTTGTCCTGGTACGCGACCTCGGCGGGCTCCTTGTAGGCGCCCTTCACGATCCGGACGCGGCTGCCGGCGGCGGCCAGACGGCGGGCGTCGTCCTCGGTGCGGAAGAGGTAGGACTGGATGACGCAGCCGGTCTGCGGGAAGTCCTTCCGCAGCTCCTCGTGGATGGCGAACATCGAGTCGAGGGTGGTGTGGTCCTCGGCGTCGAGCGTGACGGTCGTGCCGATCTCGGCGGCGGCCTCGACGACGGGCCGGACGTTGGCGAGGGCGAGCTCGTGGCCGCCCTCCAGCGCCTGTCCGAACATCGACAGCTTCACGGACATCTCGGCCTTGGCACCGAGGCCGAGGTCCTTGAGACGGCCGATCAGCTCCAGGTAGGCGTCGCGGGCGGCGTGCGACTGCTCGACGGTGGTGATGTCCTCGCCGACGACGTCGAGGGTGACTTCGAGCCCCTTGTCCGTGGCGTCCCGCACGATCGGGATCACCTGGTCGACCGTCTCACCGGCGATGAACCGGTCGACGACCTGCTTGGTGCCCGGCGCCGCCGACACGAAAGCGCGCATCTTGTCGCTGCGCGACGCGGCGAGGATCAGGGGAGCCAGCACGGGGCACCTCCAAAGGAGCAGGAGTGGTGAACGTTCATATAGGGCCACAATCCGTGCTTTACGGGAACAGCACGGAGAACCACCGTGAAATCTAAGGATCCCTCCGATCCTGTGCCATCGACAGCTGTCACGCATCTGTGGCCGCCACCTCAGACATCTGTATGAAGTGACGCGTGAGGTGCGCGAGAATGGCGGGGTGAAGGGCGACTACCAGGAACTGGTCGACGAGATCTCGGCGCTGCTCGGCGCGCCCGCGACGCTGGAGAACCGGGACTTCCGGCTCATCGCGTTCGGCGCGCAGCTCAGCGACACGGACGCCGACTCCGATTTCGACGCGTCGACGCTGGACCCGGTCCGCACCCGCTCGATCCTCACGCGCGGTTCCACCCCGGCGGTCCGTGCCTGGTTCGAGGGGTTCGGCATCGCCCGCGCGACCGAGCCGGTCCGCATCCCCGCGACCCCGGAGGCGGGCGTCTACCGGGGCCGCATCTGCCTGCCGGTCCGGCACCGGGGCATCGTCCTCGGTTACGTATGGCTGCTGGACGACGATCCGGGCCCGACGCAGGAGCAGCTCGACGCGGCGATGGAGGTGGCGGGCCGGATCGGGGCGCAGCTCGCCGACGAGGCGCAGGCCGGCGCGGATCTGACCCGGGAGTTCCACTCGGTGCTCACGGCGGAGCGCGGCTGGCAGCGGGACATGGCGGTGGCGGCGCTGCGCACGGCGCTCGGCGCGCGGGCGGACGGTCTGCACGCGGTGGTCTGCGTCGCGCCCTGGCCGTCGCCGGGCTCCCGGATCCGGCCGGGAGGAGGGCCTCCCCGGCGGACCCGGACGACACCCCTTCCGTACGGACCATCGCGGCGGCGGACGCGCTCTGCCTGGTGCCGTGGGGTGCGACGGGCCAGGCCCTGGCGCTCCTCGTACGACTGCGCTCGGCGGAGGTGCTGACGCCCGCGCTGACGGCGGCGGCGAAGCTGCGCGCGCGGGCCGGGGCCGCCGGGGTGGCCGCGGGCATCGGAGCCCCACGCGCGGACCTGGCGGAACTCACGGCGGCCTGGCACGAGGCGACGGCCTCGGCCCGCGCGGCGCTGGCCGACCCACGCCTGGGCCCCGACACGCAGTGGTCGGCGATCGGCCCGTACCGCCTCCTGACGGCGCTGCCGCCGGAGGCCGCCCACGATCCGGCGGTGACACCGTTGCTGGCCCCGGCCCATCACCAACTGGCGCGGACCGCCGAGGTGTTCCTCGACTGCGCGGGCCAGGCGGGCCGCGCGGCGGCGGCCCTCGGCATCCACCGCCAGACGCTCTACTACCGCCTGTCGCGGGTGGAGCAGCTCACGGGCCTCGACCTGGACGAGGGCGAGGACCGGCTGCTCCTCCACATGGCCCTGAAGGCGACGCGACTCCAGGCGCCTTAGGGCCTGTCTCCCTTCGCGAAGGTCACCATCAACTCCCTCACACCTTCGGTGAGTTCATCCGCGCTCGGCGTGAAGTCAGCGTCGAAGGTGTGCTGTGAGATGAGCCCGAGCACCAGCACCGAGAAGAACTTGCCGAGGGTGTCCACGCTCGGGTCGTCGGCGGGCGGCTCCTCGCCCATGATCAGACCGATGAACCCGCGCCCGGCCTCCCGCTGAGCCGCCGACATGTGCTCGCGCAGGGCCGGCAGCTTGTCGCCCATGGCCACCAGCTCCACGCTCAGGTGCCAGATGGAGCCGGGTTGGCCGAGCGTGCCGATGATCCCCGCCATCACGGCGCGGAACCGCTCGGCCGAGCCGGGCGCGCCCGGCAGCTCGCCGACCTCGCCCCACCCGTCGGACGCCTCCTCGGCGAGTGACACGTAGGCCTGCGCGAGCAGCGCGTCCTTCGAGCCGTAGTGGTAGCCGATGGAGGCCAGGTTGGTCCCCGACTCCTTGACGATGTCGCGCGCGGTGGTGCGCACGAACCCCTTCTCCAGCAGGCAGCGCTTGGCGCCTTCGAGCAGATCCTCACGATGTCCCATGCCCCCACCCTACCCACCATCCAGACAGATGTCTTACACACTCGTCCTATACAAGCGTGTAAAACATCCGTACAGTCCCTGTCATGACGAACTCGCCGTGCACCACCCAGCAACCCCAGGACCCCACCAACTCCCGTGCGGGGCGCAAGGAATGGACCGCGATGGCGGTCCTGATGCTCCCGCTCCTGCTCGTCTCCATGGATGTCTCGGTCCTCTACTTCGCGGTCCCGTCGATCAGCGCGGATCTGGAGCCGACCGGCACCCAGCAGCTGTGGATCTTCGACATCTACGGGTTCGTGCTCGCCGGCCTGCTGATGACGATGGGCTCGCTCGGCGACCGCATCGGCCGCCGCAAGCTGCTCATGGCGGGCGCGGTCGCGTTCGGCGCGGCCTCGGTCTGCGCGGCGTACGCGAACAGCGCGGAGATGCTCATCGCGGCCCGCGCGGTCCTGGGCGTCGGCGGCGCGACACTCATGCCGTCCACGATGGCGCTGATCCGCAACATGTTCCACGACGCCGAACAGCGCGCGAAGGCCATCGCGATCTGGACCGGCGTGATGACCGGCGGCGTAGCGTTCGGCTCCGTGCTGAGCGGCATCCTCGTCGAGCACTTCTGGTGGGGCTCGGTGTTCCTGGTGAACCTGCCCGCGATGGCCCTGCTCCTGATCCTGGCCCCGGTCCTGCTGCCCGAGTTCAAGGATCCGGCCCCCGGCCGCTTCGACGTCCTGAGCGTCCCGCTCTCGATGGCCGCGGTGCTCCCGCTCGTCTACGGCATCAAGGAGATCCCGTCCGAGGGCTTCGCTCCGGAGTACGTGATCTCGCTCGTCGCCGGCCTCGTCTTCACGGCACTGTTCGTCCGCCGCCAGCGCACGATCGCGTCGCCGATGATCTCCCCGGACCTGTTCAGGCACCGCGGCTTCGGCCCGGCGGTGGTCCTCAACCTCATCTCGGCGTTCGCGATGATGGGTTCGGCGTACTTCACGACGCAGTACCTTCAGGCGGTCCTCGGCAAGAGCGCGCTGGAGGCGGCGTTGTGGGCCCTGCTGCCCACGGTCCTCATCGGCTTCGCGGCACCGATCGCCACGGTCCTGGTCCAGCGCGGTGTGCACCGGAGCACCGTCGTCGCGGTCGGCTTCCTGACCATCGCGGCCGGCTACGGACTGCTGATCCTCACCGACACCGACTCGCTCTGGATCGCCTTGGCGGGGGCGGGAGTTCTGGCCTCGGGCGCGGTCATCGTCGGCTCCCAGCTGACCGACCTGGCGCTCGGCGCGGCCCCCGCGGAGAAGGCGGGCGCGGCCTCGTCGCTCCTGGAGACGGGCCAGGAGTTCGGCGGCGCGCTCGGCATGGCGGTCCTCGGCTCGATCGGCACGGCGGTCTACCGCCACGACCTCGCCTCGGCCCCCGACCAGGCGCGCGAGACGCTGGGCGGCGCTCTGGCGGTGGCGCACACGCTGCCGGGCCGCGCGGGTGCGGAACTCCTGTCGACGGCACGGGAGGCGTTCACGTCGGGCATGCACGCGGCGGGAGTGGCCGGAGTGATCGTCCTGACGGGAGCGGCGATCCTGGCCCGCCGAGGCCTACGAGCCGCCTGAACAGCCCTTGTCGGAACCTTGTCGGCGACATATCGGCGAAGACAGCAACCCTGAAGGAACACCACAGCCCACCCCAAGGAGCAACCTCATGCCCCCCACCCCCAACCCACCCTCCGAGCCCACCCCCAACCCACCCTCCGAGCCCACGCCCCACCCCCCAACGGTCTTGGTGACCGGGGGCAATGCCGGCATCGGCTACTTCGTATCGGAACAGTTGGCGGCGGCAGGGGCCACCGTGGTCCTGGGCAGCAGGAACCAGGCGAAGGCGGAGGCGGCGCTGACGTCCCTGCGCACCCGAATCCCCGGGGCGCGGGTGCAGCACATCCCCCTGAACCTGGCGAACCACCCCTCCCTCAGGAGAACGACAGAAGACCTACAAGCACGCGGCATCGCTCACCTGGACGCGGTGGTGCACAACGCGGGTGTGGCCCTGGACGACCCACCGCGCCAAGAGACGGAGGACGGCAACGAGCTGATGTTCGGCACGAACCACCTGGGCCACGTGGCGCTGACCCAGTGCCTGGCACCGCTCCTGCGCGCGGCACCGGCGGCCCGCGTCGTGACGGTGGGCAGCTTCGCGGCACGCTCCGAACGCCTCGACCTGAACGACCTCCAGTCGACCCGGGCCTACGCGCCCAAGCGCACCTACGGCCGCTCGAAGCTGGCACAGATGATGTTCGGCTTCGCGCTCGACCTGCGCCTTCGCGCCATCGGCAGCACCGTACAGAGCCTGGTGGCACACCCGGGCGGCGCGCTGGACGCGCTCACCCCGTCCCGCCCCTCGATCCACACGACCACCCCCGGCGCACGGCTGCGTGCCCTGCCCGCCGCGCTCCTGGTCCAGGGCAAGGAGGCCGGAGCGCGGCCGATCGTCCGAGCGGTCCTCGACCCGGAGGCGGAGGGCGGACAGCTCTGGGGCCCGCGGGTGTTCGGCCTGCGCGGAGCGCCCCGGCGCGAGCCCGTCCCCCCGCACATGGCCGACCAGGAAGTGGCCGCGCGCCTCTGGGCGGCGAGCTGCGAACTGACGGGCACGGACCCGTTCCTGGGCTTCCGCTGACGGCCAGGTGCACCCGCCCACGACGCGAGGGGACGTGTCGGGGTACCCCCGCAGGACTCCGCAGGAACACAGCGCGGGGGGCCCGACATCGGTCGTCCGGAAACAACACGACCCATCCGGCCGAGGAGGTACCCCGACACGTCCCCGACACCCCCACCAGGCGGCACACACAAAAGGACCCGGGCAACCAGAAAGGTCACCCGGGCCCCACCCCCGCACGCCAGAACGGGGATCAAGAGAAATCAGTCGGCGAGATTCACCGAACGCGCCGACGTGGCACCGATCTCCGCGGCCAGCTCGTTCAGCACGCCCTGCGGCACGGTGTCGTCGACGGTGAGCACGGCCAGCGCCTCGCCGCCCACGTCCGCACGAGCGACCTGCATCCCGGCGATGTTGATCCCGGACTCGCCGAGGACACGACCGACGGTGCCGACGACACCCGGACGGTCCTCGTACCGCAGCACGACCATGTGGTCGGCGAGCGCGAGGTCCACGTCGTACTCTCCGACGGCGACGATCTTCTGGAGGTGCTTCGGACCGGCGAGCGTGCCGGAGACCGAGACTTCCTGACCGTCACCGAGGGTGCCGCGCACGGTGACGACGTTGCGGTGGTCGGGCGACTCGCTCGACGTCGTCAGCCGCACCTCGACGCCGCGCTCCTGAGCGAACAGCGGAGCGTTCACGTACGAGACCGTCTCGTCGACGACGTCCTCGAACACGCCCTTCAGGGCGGACAGTTCGAGCACCTTCACGTCGTGCTGGGTGATCTCGCCGTACACCTCGACATCGAGTCGCACGGCGACCTCACCGGCGAGCGCGGTGAAGATCCGGCCCAGCCGCTCGGCGAGCGGCAGCCCCGGCTTGACGTCCTCGGCGATGACGCCGCCCTGGACGTTCACCGCGTCCGGCACGAGCTCACCGGCGAGGGCGAGCCGCACGGACCGGGCGACGGCGATGCCGGCCTTCTCCTGCGCCTCGTCCGTCGACGCACCGAGGTGCGGCGTGCAGACGACCTGGTCGAACTGGAAGAGCGGGGAGTCCGTGCAGGGCTCCTTCGCGTACACGTCGAGGCCGGCGCCGGCGACGCGGCCTTCCTTGAGCGCCGAGTACAGGGCTTCCTCGTCGACGATGCCACCACGGGCGGCGTTCACGATGCGCACGGTCGGCTTGACCTTGTGCAGCGCTTCGTCGCCGATGAGACCGAGGGTCTCGGGGGTCTTCGGGAGGTGGACGGTGATGAAGTCGGAGACCTCGAGCAGCTCGTCCAGCGAGAGGACCTTCACGCCCATCTGCGCGGCGCGCGCGGGCTGCACGTACGGGTCGTAGGCGACGACCTTCATGCCGAAGGCGGACATGCGCTGCGCGACGAGGGCGCCGATGCGGCCCAGGCCCACGACGCCCAGCGTCTTCTCGGCGAGCTCGACGCCCGTGTACTTGGAGCGCTTCCACTCGCCGCCCTTGAGGGCCTGGCTGCCCTGCGGGATGTTGCGGGCGGTGGCGAGGAGCAGACCGCAGGCGAGCTCGGCGGCGGTGACGATGTTCGAGGTCGGCGCGTTGACGACCATGACGCCGGCCTTGGTGGCGCTGGACACGTCGACGTTGTCGAGGCCGACGCCGGCTCGTGCGACGACCTTCAGCTTCTTCGCGGCGGCGATCGCCTCGGCGTCGACCTTGGTGGCCGAGCGGATCAGGATCGCGTCGACGTCGGCGATGGCGGGCAGCAGCTCCGCGCGGTCCGCGCCGTTGCACTGGCGGATCTCGAAGTCCGGGCCCAGGGCGTCGACGGTCGCCGGCGACAGCTCTTCGGCGATGAGTACGACGGGTTTGCCGTTGGCAGCAGTGCTCACGTGAGTCCTCACAAGTCCCAATGCGGACGGCCGTCCCGACGGCCGCATGCGGTGGAGGTGGGTAGCCGCGTGAAAGACGCACGACGCTGTGGGCCCGACGCGAATGTGTTCAGCAGTGTAGTGGCGCACGGGAGGCACTCTTACGCCTCCCCGGAAGGATCACCCGTCCGTGGCTGGACGGGATGGACAACGGGCCGCGGCGAATGCCGCGGCCCGTTGTCGTGAGGCTTACGCCTCCTCGTTGTCCACCCAGCTCATGAGCTTGCGCAGCTCCTTGCCGGTGGTCTCCAGGAGGTGGTTCTCGTCCTGGGTCTTGTACTCGTTGTACTTCTTCAGACCCGAGTGGTACTCGTCCATCCAGTTACGGGCGAAGGTGCCGTCCTGGATCTCGGCGAGGACCTTCTTCATCTCGGCCTTGGTGGCGTCGGTGATGATCCGCGGACCGGTGACGTAGTCGCCCCACTCGGCGGTCTCGGAGATCGACCAGCGCATCTTCTCCAGGCCGCCCTCGTACATGAGGTCCACGATGAGCTTCAGCTCGTGCAGGCACTCGAAGTACGCGATCTCCGGCTGGTAGCCGGCCTCGGTCAGCGTCTCGAAACCGGCCTTCACCAGGGCGGCGGTGCCACCACAGAGAACGGCCTGCTCGCCGAAGAGGTCGGTCTCGGTCTCCTCGGTGAAGGTCGTCTTGATGACGCCGGCGCGGGTGCCGCCGATGCCCTTGGCGTACGAGAGGGCCAGCTCGAAGGCCTTGCCCGTGGCGTCCTGCTCGACGGCCGCGATGCACGGAACGCCGCGGCCCTCCTCGTACTGGCGGCGCACGAGGTGACCCGGACCCTTGGGGGCGACCATGCAGACGTCCACGCCGGCCGGGGGCTTGATGAAGTCGTAGCGGATGTTGAGGCCGTGACCGAAGAACAGCGCGTCGCCGTCCTTCAGGTTGTCCTTGATGGACTCCTCGTAGACCTGGGCCTGGATCGGGTCCGGCACCAGGATCATGATGACGTCGGCCTCGGCCGCGGCCTCCGACGGCGTCACCACGCGCAGGCCCTGCTCCTCGGCCTTCGCCTTGGACTTGGAGCCCTCGTGCAGACCGACGCGCACGTCGACGCCGGAGTCGCGCAGGGACAGCGCGTGCGCGTGACCCTGGGAGCCGTATCCGATCACCGCGACCTTGCGGTTCTGGATGATGGACAGGTCAGCGTCGTCGTCGTAGAACAGCTCGGCCACTGGGGTTCTCCTATGTGTGCTGGTGTTGCGTCCCACCGTACGGCGGGGTGCGGAAGGAAAGTTTTCAGGTCTCGCTATGCGAGAGGGGCGCGAAGGGGCTTACGCGCTGCGATCGAGGGCGCGCAGGCTCCGGTCGGTGATGGAGCGGGAGCCGCGGCCGATCGCGATCGTCCCGGACTGGACGAGCTCCTTGATGCCGAAGGGTTCCAGCATCTTGAGCATCGCCTCGAGCTTGTCGCTCGATCCGGTGGCCTCGATGGTGACGGCCTCGGGTGAGACGTCGACGGTCTTGGCGCGGAACAGCTGGACGATCTCGACGATCTGCGAGCGCGTCTCGTTGTCGGCGCGGACCTTGGCGAGGACGAGCTCGCGCTGGACGGCGGCGCCCTGCTCGAGCTCGACGATCTTCAGGACGTTGACCAGCTTGTTGAGCTGCTTGGTGACCTGTTCGAGCGGGAGGTCCTCGACGTTCACGACGATGGTGATGCGTGAGATGTCGGGGTGCTCGGTGATGCCGACGGCGAGCGAGTCGATGTTGAAGCCGCGGCGCGAGAACAGGGCGGTGATCCGGGCGAGGACACCGGGCTTGTTCTCGACGAGGACGGAGAGCGTGTGCTTGGTGGACATGGTGCGTGTTCCCTCTTCCTGACGGCTCTCAGTCGTCTTCGTTGTCGCCGAAGTCGGGGCGGACGCCGCGCGCTGCCATGACCTCGTCGTTCGAGGTGCCGGCGGCGACCATCGGCCACACCATGGCGTCCTCGTGGACGATGAAGTCGACCACGACCGGGCGGTCGTTGATCGAGTTCGCCTCCTCGATGCACTTGTCGAGGTCCTCGGGGCGCTCACAGCGGATGGCGTAGCAGCCCATGGCCTCGGACAGCTTCACGAAGTCCGGGACCCGCGTGCCCTTGTTGGGCGGGGTCTCGCCGTCGGGGCCCGCGTGCAGGACGGTGTTCGAGTAGCGCTGGTTGTAGAACAGCGTCTGCCACTGGCGGACCATCCCGAGGGCGCCGTTGTTGATGATGGCGACCTTGATCGGGATGTTGTTCAGGGCGCAGGTGGTGAGCTCCTGATTGGTCATCTGGAAGCAGCCGTCGCCGTCGATCGCCCAGACGGTACGGTCCGCGGCCCCGGCCTTGGCGCCCATGGCGGCGGGCACCGAGTAGCCCATGGTGCCGGCGCCGCCGGAGTTGAGCCACGTGGCCGGCTTCTCGTACTGGATGTAGTGCGCGGCCCACATCTGGTGCTGGCCGACGCCCGCGGCGAAGATCGTGTCCTCGGGGGCGAGTTGGCCGATGCGCTCGATGACCTGCTGCGGCGACAGGGACCCGTCCTCGGGGTGGTCGTAGCCGAGCGGATAGGTGTCGCGCCAGCGGTTGAGGTCCTTCCACCAGGCGCTGTAGTCGCCCTGGTGGCCGTCGCTGTGCTCCTTCTGGACGGCCTGGATCAGGTCGGCGATGACCTCGCGGGCGTCACCGACGATCGGCACGTCGGCGGCGCGGTTCTTGCCGATCTCCGCCGGGTCGATGTCGGCGTGCACGATCTTGGCGAACGGCGCGAAGCTGTCCAGGTTGCCGGTGACGCGGTCGTCGAAGCGGGCGCCGAGCGCGACGATCAGGTCGGCCTTCTGCAGCGCGGTGACGGCGGTGACCGCACCGTGCATGCCGGGCATTCCCACGTGCAGCGGGTGGCTGTCGGGGAACGAGCCGAGCGCCATCAGGGTGGTGGTGACGGGCGCTCCGGTGAGCTCGGCCAGGACCTTCAACTCCGCGGTGGCGCGCGCCTTCATGACGCCGCCGCCCACGTACAGGACGGGCCGCTTCGCGTTCGTGATCAGCTTCGCGGCCTCGCGGATCTGCTTGGCGTGCGGCTTGGTCACGGGGCGGTAGCCGGGCAGGTCCTGCTGCGGGGGCCAGGAGAACGTCGTCTGCGACTGGAGGATGTCCTTCGGAATGTCCACCAGGACCGGGCCGGGGCGGCCGGTCGAGGCGATGTGGAAGGCCTCGGCGATCGCCTTCGGGATGTCCTCGGCCTTGGTGACCAGGAAGCTGTGCTTGGTGATCGGCATGGTGATGCCGACGATGTCCGCCTCCTGGAAGGCGTCCGTGCCGATCGACTTGGAGACGACCTGTCCGGTGATCGCGACGAGCGGCACCGAGTCCATCATCGCGTCGGCGATCGGCGTCACCAGGTTGGTGGCACCCGGGCCGCTGGTCGCCATGCAGACGCCGACCTTGCCGGTGGCCTGTGCGTAACCGGTGGCCGCGTGCCCCGCGCCCTGCTCGTGACGGACCAGCACATGACGCACCCGGCTGGAGTCCATCATCGGGTCGTACGCGGGAAGGATCGTGCCGCCGGGGATGCCGAATACGGTGTCGACCCCGACCTCCTCAAGCGAGCGAATGAGGGACTTCGCACCCGTGACGCGCTCGACGGGGGCGGACTGCTGTCCTCCGGAACGGGGCCGCGGCTGCGGATGGTGGGCCCCGGTGGCCTGCTCGGTCATCGGCATTCTCTTCTCGATGCTGAGGGTTTTTGCGAGGGTTGTGCAGGGTTCTTACTAGGTGTGCTGCGGGTCGCGTCCTGTACCGGTGCAACAAAAAACCCCTCGTGCCGTGAGGCAAGCGAGGGGAGCGCGCCGGGTGCGGTCGCCGGGGATTCCGATGGTGAAATCGGTCGTCCCAGCTTCAGCCGACGCGCTTTCCAAGTACGAGAATTCGGGTGCGCATGGCATTGACCCTCCCCCCGGCACGCGGTGCGTGTCAAGTGGGTGGGACGGGAGTCTCATTATGTGAGCGCAGGGCGGGCGCGCCCGCGAACACCGGCTCGGCGGGACCCATGGGCACCGGGTACTCCCCGGAGGCCAGGGCGCGGCGCAGCCGGTACTCGTCGAGCGGCCCGGAGAACGCCATGCCCTGTCCGTGCGTGCACCCCATCGCGCGCAGCGCGACCACCTGCTCGGGCAGGTCCACGCCGTCGGCCACGGAGGTGAGCCCGAGGTCTCCGGCGATCCTGAGCAGCCCGCTGGTGATCTTGTGCAGCCGCGCGGACTCGACGACGCCCTCGACGAGCGACCGGTCCAGTTTCAGTACGTCGACGGGGAGGCGGCGCAGCGCGGTGATGGCCGCATAGCCACTCCCGAATCCGTCCAGGGCGATGCGGACACCGAGTCGGCGCAGCGCCGTCAGACGCCGCTCCAGTTCGTCGAGCGGGACCCGGGGGTCGCTGTCGGCCAGCTCGATGATGAGCGCGCCGGACGGCAGCCCGTGCCGCGTCAGGAGGGCCTCGATGGAGCCCAGCGGCATCGCGCGGTCGAGGAGCCTGCGGGCGCTGATCCGTACGGCGACCGGTGTCGCGTGTCCGCTGTGTCCGCGCTCGGCGGCCTGCTCGACGGCCTCCTCCAGCATCCAGCGCCCGAGCTCGGCGGTGCGGTCGCTGTCGTCGGCCACGCGCAGGAACTCGGCGGGCGTGAAGAGGATGCCCTGCGCCGAGCGCCAGCGGGCCTGCGCGGCGACCGCCGTGATCCGGCCGTCGTCGAGCGAGACGACCGGCTGGTGCAGGAGCGCGAACTCCCCGTCGTGCAGCGCGGAGCGCAGCCGCGTCGCCAGCTCCGCCTTCCGTACGACGTCGGCCTGCATCTGCGGCGCGTACAGCTCCACGCGGCCCTTGCCGGCGGCCTTGGCGCGGTACATCGCCAGGTCCGCGTTGCGCAGCAGCTCGCCCGCGCCGACATCGGGCTCGGCGAAGGCGACGCCGATGGAGGCGGCGACGCGCACGTCGTCGTGTCCGTCGATGGAGTAGGGCTGGGAGAGCGTGACTCTCAGCCGGTCGGCCAGTTCGTAGATGTGCTGCTCGCGGGCGGTGTGGTCCCGACCGCCGTCTCCGACGATGAGTGCCGCGAACTCGTCTCCGCCCAGACGGGCCGCGGTGTCTGAGGACCGTACGGAATCGGCCAGCCTTCTTGCCGCCTGCACGAGCAGTTCGTCGCCCGCCTGGTGGCCGATCGTGTCGTTGACCTGCTTGAAGCCGTCGAGGTCGATGAAGAGCACGGCGGTGCCCCGGTCGGTGGCCCGTCGTCCGGTCAGGGCCTGTCCGACCCGCTTGGTGAACAGTGCCCGGTTGGGCAGGTCGGTGAGCGGGTCGTGCTCGGCGTTGTGCTGCAACTGGGCCTGGAGGCGTACCCGTTCGGTGACGTCTCTGCTGTTGAGGATCAGGCCGCCGTGGTGGCGGTTGATCGTGGACTCCACGTTCAGCCAGGCTCCGGTGCCGGACCGGAAGCGACATTCGATACGGGTGGTGGGTTCCTCGATCTGGCTCGCGGCGAGGAACCTGCGTACCTCGTGCACCACCCGCCCGAGGTCCTCGGGGTGGATGATCGAGGCGAGCTCGGATCCGACGAGCTCCTCCGCGTCGCGTCCGTAGACCCCGGCGGCGGCCGGGCTGACGTATCTCAGGATGCCGTTCGGCGCGGCGATCATGATGACGTCGCTGGAGCCCTGGACCAGGGACCGGAAGTGGTTCTCCTTCTGCGCCAGCTCCTGGGTGAGCGTGATGTTGTCGAGGAGCATGATGCCCTGGCGCACCACGAGGGCCAGGACGACGGTGCAGGCGGTGAAGAGCACGACCCGGTCGACGCTGTGTCCGTTCAGGACGTTGTAGAGGATGCCCAGGGTGCAGACCGCCGCCGCCAGATAGGGCGTGAGCGCGGCGAGCGAGCCGGAGATCGGGCGGGTGTGGCTGACCTGGTAGCGGCCGACGGGCAGCGGGCCCTGGTCGTACGGGCGTACGCCGCGCCGGGCACCCACCCAGGGCGCGTAGGCGAGCAGCAGCGATCCGGCGAACCAGCCCGCGTCGAGGATCTCGCCGGAGCGGTAACTGGCGTGCAGCAGCGGCGAGGTGAACAGGGCGTCGCACATCACGGTGAGGGCGAGCGCGCCGATCGCCGTGTTCACCGCGGTGCGGCTGCCGGGCGAGCGCCGGAAGTGCAGCGCGAGGACCATGCTCACCAGGGCGATGTCGAGCAGGGGGTAGGCGAGCGAGAGCGCGGTGCGCGTGACGCTCTGTCCCTCGAACTCGGCGGTGTGCGCGAGGGCGAGGCTCCAGGAGAGGGTGATCAGGGACCCGGCGATGAGCCACGCGTCGAGCGCGAGGCAGATCCAGCCGGCCTTCGTCACCGGCCGCTTGGCGAGCACGAGGAGCCCGATGATCGCGGGTGGCGCGAAGCAGAGGAAGAACAGGTCGGCGAAGCTCGGGCTCGGGACGGGGGCGCGCAGGACGACCTCGTACCAGCCCCACACTCCGTTACCGAGCGCCGCCATGAGGGAGGAGAGCGCGAAGAGGAGCCAGGCGGGTCGAAAACGGCTGCGGCTGCTGCGCGCGTACAGGAAGTTGGAGGCGGCGGCGGTCAGGGCGGCGACGCTCAGGCCGAAATCACCCATGAACAGGGCGAGTTCTTCGCTCCCCCAGCCGAGGGCGGACCCTGTCGCGTATCCACCGCACAGCAGGGCGAGCACCACCTGCGGTCCCACGCCGCCGCGCTCGGGGGCGCGGGCGGGGACGGCGCCGCTGTGGCGCATCACTCGCAGCGCACCGCCCGGGGCGGTCGGCGTCGGTTGGGTGGTCACCGGGCCGCCTCGGTCCGTCGGGCAGCCCCCGTGTCCTGCTTGCCCCGCCCGGTGTGCGGATGCCTCCTGCGGCCGGCGCGGGCGCCGCTGTGGTGCGCATGACTTCTGTGGCAGCCGGGCCTTCGCCTGTGCATCGGTGCGTGGGCCGCTGTACAAGACAGCCGTCGGCGGCCCCGCCGCGTCGGATCGTTCGCCCATAGGCCGTGCATCGCCCGTCGCCCCCCTCGCAGTCCGTCACTCATCCCCGCGCCGCGTACTGAATGAGCGGCGCTGCCCCAGTCGGGACGATACACCAGTCTCGTCACTCAGGGACATAGTTCCTCTACTCTCCGTGACGACCAGCGGCTATGTAGGCACGCGGTGCAGTCGGACGGGAGCGGAGCGTGCGCGTCCAACGGCGAGCGGCCGCACGGGAGTTGACCGTGGGGCCGAAGTGACGTCGGTCAGCTGGTGGTGAGCACGACGTTGTCGAGCGGCTGTCCGGCCGCGAACCGGGTGAGCTGGGCGGCCAGCAGACGCTTGGCCCGCGGCAGGAAGGCGGATGTGGGGCCGCCGACGTGCGGGCTGATGAGTACCCCTGGAGCCTGCCACAACGGATGCTCCTGGGGCAGCGGTTCGGGATCGGTGACATCGAGAGCGGCGGTGAGGCGGCCGCTGTCGAGCTCGGCGAGGAGCGCCTTGGTGTCGACGACGGGGCCGCGGCCGACGTTCACGAGCAGCGCCCCGTCCTTCATGCGGGCGAGGAAGTCGGCGTCCGCGAGGTGGCGGGTGCCCTCCGTGAGCGGGGTGACGAGGACGACGACATCGGCCTCGGGCAGCAGCCCCGGCAGGTCGGTGAGCGGGTGCACCGGGCCGCGCTCCGTCGTGCGTGCGGAGCGTGCGACGCGCACCACCCGCGCGACCTCGAAGGGCGTGAGCCGGTCCTCGACGGCCGAGCCGATGGCGCCGTAGCCGACGATGAGGACGGTCTTGTCGGCGAGCGCGGGCCGGAATCCGGAGCGCCATTCGCCGCGGTCCTGGCCGCGGACGAAGTCGGGGATGCCGCGCAGGGAGGCGAGGATCAGGGTGAGCGCGAGCTCGGCGGTGCTGGCGTCGTGGACGCCGCGCGCGTTGCACAACTGGACACCGGGAGCCAGGTACTTGAGCCCGGCCTGTACGTGGTCGACGCCCGCGGAGAGCGTCTGCACCGCGCGGACGGACGTCATCCGCTCCAGCGGGCGCACGCCGACGCCCGGCGGCTTCATGTAGGGGACGACGTAGTACGCGCAGTCGGCCGGGTCGGCGGGAAAGTCCGGCTCACCGTTCCAGAAGCGGTAGTCGAGCCCGTCGGGCAGGCCAGGGATCTCGTCGGCTCGGAAGGGCAGCCATACATCACCAGTCATGGTCAGGAGGCTATGTCAGACCCGTCGGGGCGCAGAGGTTAGGTTGTAGGCCCCAGACAAGTGGGGCCAGGGAGGGTCACGGGCAGGTGGAGCGCAAGGCGATCGGCGCGGCGGCGCTCGAGGTGGGGGCCGTCGGGCTCGGATGCATGCCGATGAGCTGGGCGTACACCGGATCGAGACAGCGCGGGGAAGAGTCCGTGCGGACCGTGCACGCCGCGTTGGACCGGGGCTGTTCGCTCCTGGACACCGCGGACATGTACGGGCCCTTCACCAATGAGCTGCTGCTCGGCCGGGTCCTGAAGGAGCGGCGGGCGGACGCGTTCGTGTCGACGAAGGTGGGGCTGCTCGTCGGTGAGCAGCACATCGTCGCCAACGGCCGCCCGGGATACGTGAAGCGGGCCTGTGACGCGTCGCTGCGGCGGCTCCAGACGGACGTCATCGACCTGTACCAGCTGCACCGCGCCGACCCCGAGGTGCCCGTCGAGGAGACGTGGGGGGCGATGGCGGAGCTGGTGAGCGCGGGCAAGGTGCGCTCGCTGGGGCTGTGCGCGGTGGGCGCGCGGACCGGGCGGCGCGGGGAGCGGTCCGCGTTGCATGCCGGAACGATCCGCCAACTGGAGCGCGTCCAGCAGGTCTTCCCGGTGAGTTCGGTGATGGCCGAGCTGTCCGTGTGGTCGCCCGAGCCGCTGGCCGCGCTGCTGCCGTGGTGCGAGGCGCGCGGCGTCGGGTTCCTGGCGGCGATGCCGCTGGGCAACGGGTTCCTGTCCGGGACGCTGACGCCGGGCGAGGGCTTCGAGCCGGACGACGTGCGCGCCCGGCACCCCGTTTCACCGCCGAGATGATGGCGGCGAACCAGCCGGTCGTGGTGGGCCTGCGCCGGGTCGCGGCCCGGCACGGGCAGGACGTGACCCCGGCGCAGGTGGCTCTCGCCTGGGTCCTCGCGCGCGGGCGCGGCGTCGTGCCGGTGCCCGGCGCCAAGCACGAGCGGTGGGCGCGGGAGAACGCGGGGGCGGCCGAACTGCGGCTCACCGAGCAGGACTTGGCGGAGATCGCGGCACTGCCACCGGCCCAGGGGTCCTGGGACTGACGGCGTGCGTGAGGCAGAGTAGAGGCCCGCGTCGAAGGGATCCTGATCGTGCGAAGTCCCGCTGTACGGCCGTCGTTGGCCGTCGTGGCCTGTGCCGCGCTCCTGTTCACGGCCGGCTGCTCCTCGGAGGACGGAGGGGACCCGCCGAAGCGCGCGACGTCCGCGCCGAGTTCGGGCGGCTCGGGCGGTTCGGGGTCCGCCTCGCCCCGGGCGGGCGACGTGCCGCCGGCCAAGGGGTCGGTGAGCGTGGTGCGCACGGTCACCGAGGACCTCAAGTCGCCGTGGGGCCTGGCCCCGCTGCCCGAGAAGGACCTGCTCGTCTCCTCGCGCGACGAGGGGACGATCATCCGGGTCGACACGGAGACCGGCAAGAAGACCGAGCTGGGTGCGGTGCCCGGGGTCGCCCCGGGCGGCGAGGGCGGACTGCTCGGCCTCGCGCTCTCCCCCGCGTACGCCTCGGACCACATGGTCTACGCGTACTTCACGACGGCGTCGGACAACCGCGTCGCGCGGATGCAGTACGACGAGAAGAAGCCGTCCGGTGAGCAACTGGGCGCACCCGACACGGTGTTCAAGGGCATTCCGAAGGGGACGAACCACAACGGCGGGCGGATCGCGTTCGGCCCCGACGGGCTGCTGTACGTGGGGACGGGCGAGACGTACCGGACGGAGCTGGCGCAGGACAAGAAGTCCACGGGCGGCAAGATCCTGCGGCTGACGCCGGAGGGCGAGCCCGCCCCGGGCAATCCGTTCGGCGACTCCCCCGTGTACTCGTACGGCCACCGCAATGTTCAGGGTCTCGCCTGGGACGAGGACAAGCGGCTGTGGGCCTCGGAGTTCGGGCAGGACACCTGGGACGAGCTGAACCACATCGTGGCGGGCGACAACTACGGGTGGCCCGACGCCGAGGGGAAGAGCGGTGACTCCGGGTACCACGACCCGATCGCCCAGTGGCACACCCAGGACGCCTCCCCCAGCGGCATCGCGTACGCGAAGGGCTCGATCTGGATGGCGGGGCTGAGGGGCGAGCGGCTGTGGCGGATCCCGCTGGACGGGGCGAAGGCGGCGCACGACCCGCAGGACTTCCTGAACGGGAAGTACGGGCGGCTGCGCACCGTCGTCGCGGCGGGCGGCGACAAGCTGTGGCTCGTCACGAGCGAGACGGACACCCGCGGTACGCCGGGCAGCGGTGACGACCGGATCCTGGAGCTGAAGGTCAGCTGACCTCGTCGCTGTCGTCGTCCTCGGCCGGGGTGGCCTCGGGTGCGCGCACCACGACCTTGCCCGACGTGAGGTCTATCGGGCCGCGGCCCGGGTCGCCGTCGTTCAGGTCGACCCGGGTCAGTTCCAGGCGCTTGCGCTCGTCGTTGGTGTGCTTGCGGCCGGGCGCGAACAGGTCCTCGAACATGTTGAACACTGCGCCTCCAGAGGGGTGGCCGGGCCGAGCCCTTCCGTTCAGCGTACGGGAGGGGTGGCGGCGGTCGGGAAGAGGTGCAGGCGGTGGGCCAGGGCCGCCGCCTCACCGCGGCCCGCCACCCCCAGCTTGGCCAGGATGTTCGAGACGTGGACGCTCGCGGTCTTCGGCGAGATGAACAGCCGCTCCGCGATCTGGCGGTTGCTGCGGCCCTCCGTGACCAGGCGCAGCACGTCGCGCTCGCGGCTGGTGAGGCCGAACTCCTCGGCGGGATCGGCCGGGGCGCTGCGGCGCGGCACGTCCCGGGTCAGGCTGAGCCGGGCGCGCTGGGCGAGCAGGGCGACGGACTCGGCGAGCGGGCGGGCGCCGAGGTGGTCGGCGACGGCGGCGGACAGGCGGAGCAGTTCGGTGGCGCGGTCGCGGTCGTCCTCCCCGGCCTCGACGAGGAGGGACTCGGCGAGCCGCAGCCGGACCCGGGCCAGGTCGTAGGGGCGGCCGAGGGTCTCGAACGCGGTGACGGTGGCGGACCAGTCGTCCGCGGTGTCGCGGTCCTCCGCGCGAAGCAGCTCGCAGCGCACCCACTGTTCGTACCCGAGCCAGACCGGGACCGGGGTGGCCTGGTGCTTGGCGGCGTCCCTGATCCGCTCGACGGCCTCGGAGCGGCCCGCGTCACCGGCGGGCAGACCGCGGGCGTCGGCCTCGGCCATGGCGGCGGTGCGCAGGAGCGGCCATATGTAGCGGTGCTCGGCGGGCGGCAGGCCCTCGTCGACGAGCCGGGCCAGCTCGGCGCGGGCGTCGAGGACGCGGCCCTGGGCGGCGGCGAGCCCGAGGGAGAGGTGCACGACGGGCAGGGTGTGCTGCGGCTGCGGGTCGTGCGTGCCGTACTGCTCGTGGGCGGCGGCCAGGTGTGCGGCCGCCTCCTGCACGGCGCCGCGGCCGAGGGCGACGGTGGCGAGGTGCGCGCAGGCTCCGGCCATCGGCTTGTCGCTCTGCGCGGAGCGGCGGGTCCACTCGGCGGCCTTGACGGCCTCGTCCCAGCGGCCGAGGGAGATCAGCGACTCCGCCTTGTTCGCGCGGACCCAGCCCTTGGTGTCGGTGAGGCCGTAGCGGCGGCACAGCTCGATGCCCTCGTCGGCGACGCGGACGGCTTCCTCGGAGCGGCCGACGCTCTCCAGTGTGGAGGGCAGGTTCACGTTCACGTTGTTGATACGGGCGATGAGGCCGAGCGCCATGGAGCGGTCGCGGGCGGCGTACATCTCGGCGAGGCCGCGCTCCACATCGCCGGAGTCGACGAGGAGGCCGCCGAGGATCAGGCGGGCGTGCAGCTCGGTCTCGACGGCGCCGACCATCTGCGCGTACTCGACGGCGCGCTCGGCGGCGGCGAGGGTCTCGGCGCCGGGGCTGTGCAGCATGCCCCACGCGGCGGCGTGGGTGAGGACCTCGGCGTGCACCTCGGACGGCGGCAGGCCGCGGACCAGCTCCTGGGCGGTGGCGATCTCGTCCCAGCCGTTGCCCCTGCGCAGGTGGGAGACGATGCGGGAGCGCTGGATCCAGAACCAGGCGGCGCGCAGCGGGTCGCCCTCGCCGTTCGCCGCGAGGTCGTCCAGGATGCGCAGGGCGCGCCGGCCGATCTTCATGGCGCGCTCTCGCTCGCCGCACAGCCGGCCCGCGGTGGCGGCCTCGGCCATGAGGTCGAGGTAGCCGAGCGCCGTCTCGGCCGGGTCGCAGTCGCAGGACGGGTAGGCGTCGGAGTAGTCGCCGAGCCGCAGGGTGTCGCGGATGTCCTGGGGCGCCGCGTCCCACAGCTCCATCGCCCGCTCCAGGAGCCGCAGTTGCTCGGAGTAGGCGTGCCTGCGGCGGGCCTCGACGGAGGCGTCGAGGACGGCGGGCAGCGCCTTGGCCGGGTCGTGCGCCTGGTACCAGTAGGTGGCCAGGCGCATCACGCGGGCGTCGGCGGGGACGAGGGTCGGGTCGGCTTCGAGGGCTTCGGCGTAGCGGCGGTTGAGGCGGGAGCGCTCGCCGGGCAGCAGGTCGTCGCTGACGGCCTCGCGGACCAGGGAGTGGCGGAAGCGGTAGCCGTCGCCCTCGGGGGACGCGAGCAGGATGTTGGCGCCGACGGCGGCGCGCAGGGCCTCGATGAGCTCGTCCTCGCCGAGCCGGGCGACGGCGGCGAGCAGCGGGTACTCGACGGTGGAGCCGCCCTCGGCGCAGATCCGGGCGACGCGCTGGGCGGACTCGGGCAGCGATTCGACGCGGACGAGGAGGACGTCGCGCAGCGAGTCGGTGAGGCCTGTGGCGCAGCCCTCGGCGGCCGAGACGGCGAGTTCCTCCACGAAGAAGGCGTTGCCGTCCGAGCGGCGGTAGATGTCGTCGACGATGGCGCGGTCGGGTTCGGCGGCCATGATGCCGGCGACCTGGCGGCGCACCTCGTCGCGGCTGAGGCGGCCGAGTTCGATGCGGGTGACGGTGCGCAGCCGGTCGAGTTCGGCGAGGAGGGGGCGCAGCGGGTGGCGGCGGTGCACGTCGTCGGCGCGGTAGGTGGCGACGACGGCGAGACGGCCGCTGCGCAGGGTGCGGAAGAGGTAGGACAGCAGGTGGCGGGTCGAGGCGTCGGCCCAGTGCAGGTCCTCCAGGACGACCACGACGGTGTGCTCGGCGGCGACCCGCTCCAGGAGCCGGGCGGTGAGCTCGAAGAGGCGCGCGGTGGCGCTCTCGTCGCCCCGCCCCTCGAAGCCGGGTGCGGCGCGGGTGCCCAGCTCGGGCAGGACCCGCGCCAGCTCGTCCTCGCGGCCGGCCGCCGCCGCGTCGACGTCGTCCGGCAGCTTGCGGCGCAGCGAGCGCAGCGCGGTGGAGAAGGGGCGAAGGGCAGCCCGTCGGCCCCGATCTCCACACAGCCGCCGGTGACGACGACGGCGCCGCGCTCGCACGCCGCGGCGGCGAACTCCTCGACGAGCCGGGTCTTGCCGACCCCGGCCTCGCCGCCGAGGAGCAGCGCTTGGGGCTCGCCGGCGGCGGCGCGCCCGAGCGCGGTGTCGAGTACGCCCAGTTCGTCGGCGCGGCCGACGAACACCGGGCTGACGGACCTGGTCTCCACGCCGTTGAGCATCGCACACGGGTCCGACAGCGCGGCGGGTATTTCGAAGCCCGCCCTGGTCGGGGTGCTCATGCCGTGCGCGGTGCGCGGTGGCGGCGCGGGCCGTCGGTACTCACCCGCCCCTCCGCCGCGTCGCGCGCTGAACGGCGCTCGGCACGGCGGGACCGGAGGGCGGCGCGGACCAGGCGGTACTGGTCGGCCTCGGCGATGAGTTCGGCGGAGCGGATCTGGTGGATCTCGTAGGCATGCATGGTGTCGGTCTCCCTGGTGGCTTCTGTCGCGGTGTTCGCGGTGTGTTCTCCGCGATGCCTCAACTTTCGTTTCCCAGGGGGGTGCGCCACATCGGGCGAGTGCCGCATGTTGCGGGGCGGGGCCGCCTTACCTCGGGTCGGGGGTGCCTCAGACACGCCTAAGGCACCCCGTTCGGGGTGCCTTAGAGAGGTGGTGCGGGGGGCCTCAGCTGGTCTTGGGCAGCCCGAGGAGCAGGTCGGAGTACTTGGCGACGGCGAGCAGCAGGCCGAGCACGCCGAGTGTGACGCCTGCCCACGCGGTCGACTTGATCCAGACCGGCTGGGCCTTGCCGGGGACGCCGAACGCGGGCTTGACCAGGACGAACGCGCCGACGAGCAGGGCGACGAGGGAGAAGGCCCCGCCGACGAGGGCGGCGGCGTGCCACGCGTCGCCGTAGACCTCGGAGACCTGCGTGGCGACGCCGGCGCTCTGGGAGGTGTTGAGCTGGCCGATGAGGGACTCACGGGCGGAGGCGATGGTGCCGAGCCAGCCGCCGCTGAGCGCCACGATGCCGAGGGCCACGGAGACGATGGCTCCCGCGCCCAGGCCGACGCCGGCCGGGCGGGCGGCGTCGTCCTTCTCGGCGAGCGCCTCCAGCTCGGACTCGATCTCGTCGTCGGAGAGGTCCGCGACGTCCTTCTCGCTGTCCTTCTCGACGCCCTTGTCGGCGTCGGTCTCGGTGAGGTCGGCCTTCGCGGGCTCGGTGGCCTCGGTGGCCTCTTCGGAGACCTTGGCCTCGGTGGCCTCCGTGGTCTCGGCGGTCTCGTCAGTCTTCGTAGTCATGCTGCGCACCGTACGGACGCTGTCTGAGAGGTCCCTTAACGTTTCTTGTGCGCGTCGCGTGCGCTGCGCCACTCCGGAGCGAGCACCGACCAGACCTCCAGGTCATGGCGTTCTCCGCGCCACTGATGCGCCTCGCGACGGATGCCGTCCCGGGTGAATCCGAGCCGCTCGGCGACCTTGAGGCTCGGCACGTTTCCGGACGCGGCCACCCATTCCACCCGGTGGATACCGCGGTCCTCCACGGCCCAGTCGATGAGGTGCCGCATCGCGCGGGTGATCAGACCGCGCCCGGACGCGGCGGGCTCCAGCCAGCAGCCGACCTCGCAGTTGCCGCTCGCCGCGTCGAACTCCAGGGTGAGCACGCCCCCGACGAGCGTGCCGTCGCTCCAGATGCCGTGGTGCGAGGCCTTGTCGGCGGCGCGCAGGTCGGCGTAGCGCTGGAGCGTGGCCCGCGCGGAGTCCACGTCGGTGACCTGGGAGCCGAAGGGGATGAAGCGCCCGATGAACTCCCGCCCCCGGTCGAGGTGCGCCAGGAACTCCTCGGCGTGCCAGGGCTCCAGGGGGCGCAGTTCGGCACCGGTGTCATCCAGCGGGATGGCGTACATCGGGCTCCTTCGTGAAGGGTTCGGGCAGCGATTCGCGCTGTCCCGGGATCCTCGCATCCGCCGCCGCGCGGCACTCGGGCGGCTCGATGCTGAGGCGGGGCAGGCGCCGGTCGAGCCACCCGGGCAGCCACCAGTTGGCGCCGCCGAGCAGGTGCATCAGGGCGGGGACCAGGAGCGTACGGAGCACGAAGGCGTCGAGGGCGACGGCGGCCGCGAGGGCGATGCCGAACATCGCGATCACCCGGTCCCCGCTGAGCACGAAGGCCAGGAAGACCGAAATCATGATCACGGCCGCGGAGTTGATCACGCGGCTGGTCTCGGCGAGCCCGACCCGCACGGCCCGCCGGTTGTCGCCGGTCTCCAGCCACTCCTCGTACATCCGGCTCACCAGGAACACCTGGTAGTCCATGGAGAGTCCGAAGAGGACCGAGACCATGATCACGGGCAGGAACGGTTCGATGGGTCCCGCGGCGCCGAGGCCGAGCAGTTCGCTGCCCCAGCCCCACTGGAAGATCGCGACGACGACGCCGAAGGCGGCGGCGACGGCCGCGACGTTCATCGCGGCGGCCTTCAGCGGGATGCCGATCGAGCGGAACGCGAGCAGCAGGAGCAGGCAACCGAGCCCGATCACGACGCCCACGAACAGGGGCAGTTTGCCGACGATGACCTCGGCGAAGTCGTCGTAGCTCGCGGTGACGCCGCCGACCTGCGCGTCGAGGCCCGTCCCGGGGACGACGTCCGTGCGCAGCCGGTCGACGAGTTCGCTGGTCCGCTCGGACTGCGGCGCGGACGTCGGGACGACGGTCATGTAGGCGGCGCTGTCGTCGGCGTTGTACGTGATCGGGGAGACGGCGGCGACGCCTTCGGTGGTGCGCAGTTCGCCCGCGAGGTCGGTGAGCGCGAGCTTGTCCCGGGCGCCGTCGACGTCGGTGACGAGGGTGAGCGGCCCGTTCACGCCGGGGCCGAAGCCGTCGGCGAGCAGGTCGTACGCCTGCCGGGTCGTCGTCGAGCGCGGGTTGTTGCCCTGGTCGGACGTGCCGAGGTGGAGGAAGAGAGTGGGCAGCGCGAGGACCGTGATCACGGCGAGGGCGAGGCCGCCGAGCAGCTTCGGGTGGCGCTCGACGAAGGCGGCCCAGCGGGCGGCGAGGCCGGTCGGCAGCTCGGGTTCGGGCCCGTGCTCGGCGAGGCGGCGCCGCTCGCGCCGGGACAGCGCCCGCATCCCGATGCGGGACAGCAGCGCGGGCAGCAGGGTCACGGACGCGGCGACGGTGAGCAGCACGGTCACGGAGGCGGCGATGGCGACTCCGTTGAGGAAGCTGAGCCTGAGGATCAGCATGCCGAGCAGCGCGATGCACACGGTGGCGCCCGCGAAGACGACGGCCCGCCCGGTGGTGGCCACGGCCCGCTCGGCGGCGACGGCGACCGGCAGGCCGCGCTTGAGGCCCTTGCGGTGCCGGGTCACGATGAACAGGGCGTAGTCGATGCCGACCCCGAGCCCGACGAGCATGCCGAGCATCGGCGCGAAGTCGGCGACGGTCATCAGGTGGCCGAGGAGCACGATGCCCGCGTACGCGGTGCCGACGCTGACGAGGGCGGTGGCGATGGGCAGCGCGGCGGCGGCGAGGGACCCGAAGGCGAGGAAGAGCACGACGGCCGCGACGACGACGCCGATGACCTCGGACAGGTGGGCCGAGGTCGACTCGGTGAGCGCGACGGCGCTGCCGCCGAGCTCGACCTGGAGCCCGTCGGGCCCGTGCTCCGCGGCGTCGCGCGCGGTGTCGACGACGGCCTGCGCCTGACCGCGCGGGATGTCGTCGGCCTGCTCGTCGAAGGTGACGGTGGCGTACGCGGTCCGCCCGTCGGCGCTGATCTGTCCGGCGCCCGCGTTCTCGTACGGCGAGACGACCGAGGAGACGCCGGGCAGCTTCGCCACCTGGCCGAGCGCGTTGCTCATCGCCGTCTCGACGTCGGCGGCGCGCACCGTGGAGGTGTCGGTGTGCCAGACGACGGTGTCGCTGTCGCCGCCGAGACCGGCGAAGTTCTGGCTCAGGAGCTGGGTGGCGCGGCCGGATTCGGTGCCGGACGCCTCGTAGTCGTTCGAGTACGCGGATCCGGCGACCGCCGCGGCCGCGCTGGTGCCACCCAGCGCGAGGAGCCACAACAGAACGACGACGAGCCGATGCCTGACACACCAACGCGCGAGTGCGGCCACGGACGTGCTCCCTGGGTGTTTCGTGGATCTTTATCGGGAACAGTCGGTGATCGCCTGAACAAGCCATGAACCGCCGTGAACAGCCCGCAAAGAACACATGAGCAATGGCCTGACACTCTTGCAGTCAGACGTGATCCTTTGTCGCTTTCGTGGCCTTACTCACAGGAGCGGTCAGGCGGTGGCGGTCATGAGCCGGCGGTCATCCGGAGACGCTGGGCCGTCCGTTCTCGATGTGCCCCATGAGCCGCCGCCGGAAGGCGTCGCCGCAGGTCACCTCGGTGTCGTACCAGCCGTGCTCCTGGTGCGTCCCGTGCACGACGGTGACGGTCCGCCCCGGCCGGACGGTCACGGTCCGCTTGCCTACGGTGAACGTCCGCGTCGCGTCGCCGACGTTGCGCAGCCGGATCCGCAGCACGCGCGCGCGGGCGTCCACGGTCGTCGTGACGTCGGCCCCGACGTCCGTACGCCCCTGGAACTCGCGCCGGAAGCCGCCGGGCCCGGTCACCACGAAGTCGTACGCGCCGTCGCGCACCGGCACGGTCACGGCCGTCTCCCGTACGACGTCGAAGTGTTGCGGGATCGCGTACTCGCCGGCGTACGGGTAGAGCGCGAAGTGGGCGCTGGAGCGGCCGGTGTTCGCGAGGGTCAGGGTCAGCGCCCCGTCGTGCACGCGGACGGAGGCGTCCGGCTGGTACGGGAGCGCGCGGGCGGGCCGGGTGCCGGGCTCCTGCGCGGGCATCGACTGCTTCAGGGGCGGCTGCGGGGCCCAGCGGCCGCTGAAGGCCGGGATCGGGCCCGGCTGTTCGACGGACGGCTGCCGTGCGGTGTGCGTGAAGTCGAAGGCGCCGGTGAGGTCGCCGGTGACCTGGCGGCGCCAGGCTCCGATGTTGGGTTCGCGCACCCCGGTCCACACCTCCAGGAACCGCACGACGGAGGTGTGGTCGAAGACCTCGGAGCACACGTATCCGCCGACCGTCCAGGGCGAGACGACGAGCATCGGCACGCGCGCGCCGAGACCGGTGGGCAGGCCCTGCCACCGCTCCTCGGTCACCTCGGGGCCGGGCACCGGCGGCGGCACGTGGTCGAAGAAGCCGTCGTTCTCGTCGTAGTTGATGAAGACGGCCGTCTTCTTCCACACCTCCGGGTGCGAGGCGAGCGCGTCGAGCACCTTGTAGACGATCGTCGCGCTGTGGATCGGCGACGAGACGGAGGGGTGCTCGGAGTCGACGGCGGACGGCACGAGGTAGGAGACGCGCGGCAGCTTCCCGGTCGCCACGTCCCGCGCGAAGGTCTCGGCGAGCTTCCCCGTGGGCACGCGTCGCAGGGCCCGCTCGAACAGCGACCGCTCGCTCGCGGTCAGCGTCGCGACGCCCTGGTCCAGGGTGGCGAGCAGCGTCGCGCGCTCGGCGTCGTCCTCGGCGTCGCGGACCTTCGCGTAGAAGGCCTCCATGTACGTCAGCCCGGTCCCGGCGAGCACCTTCCTGGCGATGGCCTTGAAGGTGGTGAAGAACTCGATCTGGTTGTCGGTGAAGTTCTCCCACTCGGTGTACGTCTGCCAGCTGACGCCCGCCTTCTCCAGGCGCTCGGCGTACGTGCCCCAGTCGTAGCCGGGGTGGGTGCCCTCGTCGTACGCGTCGTTGCCGACCGCCCGTTTGCCGTTGGCCTCGTAGCCCGTCTTCCCGCTCCACAGGTGGTTGCGGTTGGGGCTGGTGGAGCTGTGGATGGAGGAGTGGTAGGCGTCGCAGACGGTGAAGGTGTCGGCGAGCTCGTAGTGCAGGGGGATGTCCTCGCGCGTGTAGAACGCCATCGTGGCCGCGGTCTTCGCGGTGATCCACCCGTCGTGCCATCCGTTGTGCCAGGCCTTGGCGCCGCCGGACCAGGAGTGGTCGAGGGCGCCGATGTACTGGAGGTCCTTCTTCTGCGTCTCGGCGGCCTCGCGCACGGGGAACGGCAGGACGGTGCGCAGGGCGCCCGGCTGCTCGAAGACGCTGGTCCCGCCGGGCAGCCGGATCGCGTTGCGGTCGCCGAAGCCGCGGACGCCGCGCAGGGCGCCGAAGTAGTGGTCGAACGACCGGTTCTCCTGCATCAGGATGACGACGTGCTCGATGGCGTCGAGCCCGCCCTTCGGCGGCGCGCCCTCGCTGACCTGGGCGGCCACGGCCTGCTGGAGCGACGGCGGCAGGAAGGAGAGGGTCGCCGCGGCGCCGAGCGCGCCGCCTCCGACGGCCATCAGGCGTCTACGGGACATCTCCGGGTCCATCGAGGGCACAGGGGACACAGCTGCCTCCGCACGTAATGGTCTGCATCAGACCCATTGAGTGATTCGGCGGGGACGGTAGCGAGGCCAGATGACCCTGGGAAGTACGAGAACCAGCCGAAACGTAAACGTCCAAGGGTTCGGGACAAAGGTCCAACCACCGGGGTCCGCGCGACGGGTGGCTACGGCCGGCCGAGGACTAGGAGTCCGGCCCAGAGCGCCACGGTGGAGGCGAGCAGCGTGGCGGGCACGGTGAGCAGCCCGAGCCGGGTGAACTCCCCCAGCTCCGGCTCGGTGCCGTGGGCGTGCACGATGCGCCGCCACAGCAGGGTCGCCAGCGATCCCACGTACGTGAGGTTGGGCCCGAGATTGACGCCGATCAGGGCGGCGAGGACCGGCCCGGGTCCGGCCGGGGCGACCACCGGCAGCAGGGCGAGGACCGCGGGCAGGTTGTTGATGAGGTTGGCGAGCAGCGCGGCGACCCCGGCGACGGCGAGCAGGGCCGGCAGGGACGATCCGTCCGGCAGGACGTGGCCGAGGGCGTCGCCGAGTCCGTTGTCGACGACCGCCTTCACGACGACGCCGAGCGCGAGGACGAAGACGCAGAACGGCAGATTGGCCGCGCCGACCAGCTCGCGCGGGGTGCTGTGGCGCCGGGCCAGCGCCCTGGCCCCGAGCACGAGCGCGCCCGCGAGCGCCGCCCACAGCGGCTCGATCCCGGCGAACGACGTGACGACGAACCCGGCGAGGGTGAGGGCGAGGACGACGAGGGTGAACACCGGTACCCCGGTGGGTTCCACGTCGTCGGGCTCGTGCGCGGGCGCGGCGAGGTCGTCGGCGAAGTACCGCCGGAACACCGCGTACTCGACGCCGATCGCGGCCAGCCAGGGCAGGGCCATCAGCCCGGCGAACCGGCTGAAGGTGAGCCCGCTCGCGGCGAAGGCCAGCAGGTTCGTCAGGTTGGAGACGGGGAGCAGGAGGGACGCCGAGTTGGCGAGGTGGGCGCTCGCGTAGACGTGCGGGCGGGGGCTCGCGCCGATCCGGGCGGCGGTGGCGAAGACGACCGGGGTGAGCAGGACGACGGTGGCGTCCAGGCTCAGGACGGCGGTGATGACGGCGGCGACGGCGAACACCCCGCCGAGCATCCGCCGCGGACTGCCGTGGCAGGCCCGCGCGACGGCGTCACCGGCCGCCTTGAACAGTCCTTCGTCGGCGCAGAGTTGCGCGAGGAGCAGGATCGCGGCGAGGAACCCGACGACGGGGAGCAGCTCCTGCGTCTCGGCCCAGGCGTGGGCGGGCGAGACGGCGCCGACGGCCATGGCGGCACCGGCCGCGGGTACGGCGGCGACCGCCTCCGGCCAGTTGCGGGGGCGTACCACCGCGAAGGCGAGCGTGACGGCGAGCAGGGCGAGGGAGGTGAGCAGCACTCAGGCCTCTCCGGCGTTCTGGGGGCGGGGTCCGGGGCGGGGCCCCGCGACGTGGACACGAAGAGGCGGCGGCACATCGGCTCCCCGATGCGCCGCCGCCCGATTCGCTCAGCCGTCGGAGACGCCCAGCTTCTCCAGGATCAGTTCCTTGACGCGGGCCGCGTCGGCCTGACCCCGGGTCGCCTTCATGACGGCGCCCACCAGGGCGCCGGCGGCGGCGACCTTGCCGCCGCGGATCTTGTCGGCGACGCCCGGGTTGCCGGCGATGGCCTCGTCCACGGCGGTGGTGAGCGCGCCCTCGTCGGAGACGACCTTCAGGCCGCGCTTCTCGACGACCTCGTCGGGCGTGCCCTCGCCCTTGAGCACGCCGTCGATGACCTGACGGGCCAGCTTGTCGTTGAGGTCGCCCGCGGCGACGAGCTCCGAGACGCGCGCCACGTGCTCGGGCGTGATCGGCAGCGCGCCGACCTCGACCCCCTGCTCGTTGGCGTTGCGCGCCAGCTCACCCATCCACCACTTGCGGGCGGACGTGGAGTCGGCCCCGGCGTTGATCGTCGCGACGATCGGGCCGATGGCGCCGGCGTTGCGGATCGACTGCATGTCGTGGGCGGTGATGCCCCACTCCTCGATCAGCCGGTTGCGCTGCGCGAGCGGCAGCTCCGGGAGACCGGCGCGCAGTTCCTCGACCCACTCGCGGGAGGGGGCCACCGGCACCAGGTCCGGCTCGGGGAAGTAGCGGTAGTCCTCGGCGTTGTCCTTGATGCGGCCCGAGGTGGTGGAGCCGTCCTCCTCGTGGAAGTGACGGGTCTCCTGCACGATCGTTCCGCCCGAGGACAGCACGGCGGCGTGCCGCTGGATCTCGAAGCGGGCGGCGCGCTCGACGGAGCGCAGCGAGTTGACGTTCTTCGTCTCGCTGCGCGTGCCGAACTCCTTGGTCCCGTGGGGACGCAGGGACAGGTTCACGTCGCAGCGCATCTGGCCCTTGTCCATCCGGGCCTCGGACACGTCGAGCGACTTGATGACCTCGCGCAGCTCGGCGACGTACGCCTTGGCGACCTCGGGGGCCCGCTCGCCCGCGCCCTCGATGGGCTTGGTGACGATCTCGATGAGCGGGATGCCGGCGCGGTTGTAGTCGAGCAGCGAGTGCGAGGCGCCGTGGATGCGGCCGGTGGCACCGCCGACGTGCGTCGACTTGCCGGTGTCCTCCTCCATGTGGGCGCGCTCGATCTCCACGCGGAAGACCTCGCCGTCCTCCAGCTGTACGTCGAGGTAGCCGTTGAAGGCGATGGGCTCGTCGTACTGGGAGGTCTGGAAGTTCTTCGGCATGTCCGGATAGAAGTAGTTCTTCCGGGCGAAGCGGCACCACTCGGCGATCTCGCAGTGCAGCGCGAGGCCGATCTTGATGGCCGACTCGACGCCGATCTCGTTCACGACCGGCAGCGCGCCGGGCAGGCCGAGACAGGTCGGGCAGGTCTGGCTGTTGGCGTCCTGCTTCAGCTCGGTGGAGCAGCCGCAGAACATCTTCGTCTTGGTGCCGAGCTCGACATGGACCTCAAGGCCCATGACGGGGTCGTACGACGCGAGAGCGTCCTCGTACGACAGCAGCTCGGGTGTGGTCGTGGCAGTCACGATTTCTGGTACTTCCCTCTCAGCCCAGCAGGACGTCGTCGTCGCCGAGCCGCTTCAGTTCGCGCAGCAGCAGGGCGATGCCGGTGGCGATGGCGGCGGCGGAGACGACGGCGTCGACGAGACGCAGGGTGTCGTTCTCGGTCCGCGCCTTCTTCGCCTGCTTCATGACGCTGAGCGCGCCGAAAGCGGTCGTCCCGATCGACAGGTAGGTGCCGGACTTGGACTTCTTGAAGCCCTTGGCCTTGTTCAGTGCACTCACAGCGACGGTGCCTCCTCGAGCAGCGGGTGCCCCCACTTTTCCACGAAGGCGGCCTCGACGGCGGCGCCGACCTTGTACAGACGGTCGTCCTTCATGGCGGGAGCGATGATCTGCAGGCCGACGGGCAGGCCGTCCTCCGGCGCGAGGCCGCAGGGCAGCGACATGGCGGAGTTGCCGGCCAGGTTGGTCGGAATGGTGCACAGGTCCGCGAGGTACATCGCCATCGGGTCGTCGGCGCGCTCGCCGATCGGGAAGGCGGTGGTCGGCGTCGTCGGCGACACGATGACGTCGACCTGCTCGAACGCGGCCTCGAACTCGCGCGTGATGAGCGTGCGGACCTTCTGGGCGCTGCCGTAGTACGCGTCGTAGTAGCCGGAGCTCAGCGCGTACGTGCCCAGGATGATGCGGCGCTTGACCTCGTCGCCGAAGCCGGCCTCGCGGGTCAGCGCGGTGACGTCCTCGGCGGACTTCGTGCCGTCGTCACCGACGCGCAGGCCGTAGCGCATGGCGTCGAACCGGGCGAGGTTCGAGGAGCACTCGGACGGCGCGATCAGGTAGTACGCCGACAGGGCGAGGTCGAACGTCGGGCAGTCCAGCTCGACGATCTCGGCGCCCAGCGACTTCAGGAGCTCGACGGACTCGTCGAAGCGCTGCACGACACCGGCCTGGTAGCCCTCGCCGCGGAACTGCTTGACGACACCGACGCGCATGCCCCGCACCGAGCCGTTGCGCGCGGCCTCGACGACCGGCGGGACCGGGGCGTCGATGGACGTGGAGTCGAGCGGGTCGTGCCCGGCGATGGCCTCGTGCAGCAGCGCCGCGTCGAGGACCGTACGGGCACAGGGGCCGCCCTGGTCCAGGGAGCTGGAGAAGGCGACCATGCCGTAGCGCGAGACGCCGCCGTACGTGGGCTTGACGCCGACGGTGCCGGTGACGGCGGCGGGCTGGCGGATGGAACCGCCGGTGTCCGTGCCGATGGCGAGCGGGGCCTGGTACGCGGCGAGGGCCGCGCTGGAGCCGCCGCCCGAGCCGCCGGGGATGCGGGTGAGGTCCCACGGGTTGCCCGTCGGGCCGTACGCGCTGTTCTCCGTCGACGACCCCATGGCGAACTCGTCCATGTTGGTCTTGCCGAGGATGACGACGTCGGCGGCCTTGAGCCGCTTCGTGACCGTCGCGTCGTACGGCGGGATCCAGCCTTCGAGGATCTTGGAGCCGACCGTGGTCGGCACGCCCTCGGTGGTGAAGATGTCCTTCAGCGCGAGCGGGACGCCGGCCAGCGGGCCGAGCTTCTCGCCCCGGGCGCGCTTCTCGTCGACGGCGCGGGCCTGCGCGAGCGCACCCTCGCGGTCGACGTGCAGGAAGGCGTGCACCTTCTCGTCGACGGCCTCGATCCGGGCCAGGTGGGCCTCGGTGACCTCGACGGCCGTGAGCTCGCCGGAAGCGATCTTCTCGGCGATCTCGGCGGCGGTGAGCTTGATGATGGTGACGTGGGTGTCCGTCATGGTGATTAGTCCTCCCCCAGGATCTGCGGCACCTTGAAACGCTGCTGCTCCTGGGCCGGGGCGCCGGAGAGCGCCTGCTCGGGGGTGAGCGACGGACGGACCTCGTCCGCGCGCATGACGTTCGTCAGCGGCAGCGGGTGGGAGGTCGGCGGTACGTCTTGGTCGGCGACCTCACTGACGCGGGCGACCGCGCCGATGATGTCGTCGAGCTGGCCGGCGAAGTGATCCAGTTCTTCGGCCTTGAGCTCCAGACGCGCCAGCCGTGCGAGGTGGGCGACCTCCTCGCGCGTGATGCCAGGCATGCAGCGATCCTCTGGGGTGAGAGTGTGTGGTTTGGGGCCAATCCTATGGGGCCGGGACCCGTGCCCGGTAAACGGTTTGTTCCGGCCCTCTTCCCGGAGCTGCGTGATCGACGCGCTCCGGCGTCAGCCGACCGCCCCGGGCTCGTCCGCCGGGGCCGCCGGAAGGGCCGCGGGCTCCCGCTGCCAGCCGCGCGGCCCGCGGGCCCGCAGCCACGCGGTCGTCTCGTCCGGCGGCATCGCCGCGGCGACGAGCCAGCCCTGCACCGCGTCGCACCCCAGGTCGCGCAGGCGCTCCCACGTCTCGTCGTCCTCGACGCCCTCGGCGACGACGAGCAGGCCCAGTGAGTGGGCGAGGTCGACGGTGCAGCGGACGATCTCCGCGTCCTCGTTGTCCACGGCGAGCCGGGCCACGAACGACCGGTCGATCTTCAGCTCGCTGACCGGCAGGCGCCGCAGGTGCACGAGCGAGGAGTACCCGGTGCCGAAGTCGTCGAGCGACATCTTCACGCCGTGCCCGGTCAGTCCGGCCAGGGTGTCGGCGGCCCGCTGCGGGTCCTCCAGGAGGACGTGTTCCGTTATCTCCAGCTGGAGGGATCCGGCGGGGACGCCGTGCCGGGCGAGACGCGCCGCGACCGTTCCGGCGAAGCCGGGGGTGTGCACGTCACGCGGGGAGACATTGACCGCGACCGGGACGAACAGCCCCTGGGCCCGCCAGCGCGCGACCTGCGCGAGCGCCGTGTCCAGGACGTACTCGGTCAGGTGCGGCATGAGTCCGGACGACTCAGCGATGGCGATGAACTCGTCAGGCGGAACCTTCCCTCGCTCGGGGTGCACCCACCGCACGAGCGCCTCCAGGCCCGCCACGTGCCCGTCGAAGCGGACCTTCGGCTGGTAGTGCAGCTCCACGTCGCCGGCGTCGAGCGCGCGGCGCAGGTCGCCCAGCAGACCGAGCCGGTCGGGGGTGTTCGAGTCGCGCTTCGACTCGTACACCTCGACGCCCGTACGGTCCCGCTTCGCCTGGTACATCGCGACGTCGGCCCGACGCAGCAGGCCCTCCGCGTCCAGGGCGTGGTCGGGGAAGACGGCGAGTCCCGCGCTCGCCTCCAGGACCAGTGTCAGACCGTCGAGGTCGAGCGGTGAGCCGAGCGCGGCGACCAGGTTGCGGGCCACACGGGTCGCGGACGTCGTGGAGTCGGCGACCGGGAGGAGCACGGCGAACTCGTCGCCGCCGAGCCGGGCCGCCTCGGCCCCGCGCGGCAGGGCCGCTCTCAGCCGGTCCGCGATCTGCAGCAGGAGCCGGTCGCCGGCAAGGTGCCCGAGCGTGTCGTTGACCGAACGGAAGCGGTCGAGGTCGATCAGCAGGAGCGCGCTGCGCGCCCCGATCCGCTCGGCGTCGTCGAGCGCGCTCCAGGTCCGCTCCAGCAGCCACTGCCGGTTGGGCAGTCCGGTGAGCGGGTCGCGCAGCTGCTCCTCGGCGCGGGCCCGCGCGATCCACAGCGTCGAGTCGAGCGCGATCAGCGGGATCGAGAACAGCGGCAGGAGCACCGGCAGGGCGATGGCGACGACGCAGACGAGCGGCGCGATGCCGAGCAGCGCGATCCCGACGAGGCCCTGCCGGACGAGCGCCGTACGGGCGACCGTGGGCAGTCCGGCGGGACGCGGCGCGTGCACGTACCAGAGCAGGGAGCGTGTGACGAGCAGGTAGGCGGCGGCCACGAGGGCGACCTCGGGCGCGGTGTAGAGGTCCCAGGTCTCCGGTTTCCACGGCGTCTCGACGGAGGGCAGGCGGCCGAACGCGGCGAGCACCAGGGCGCCCGCGCCGATGCCGAGGATGTCGATCGCGCCGTGCAGCACGCCCTGGCGCCAGCGGTGCCTGCGGGCGATGCCGACGAGCACGACGACGGTGAGGCTGACCATCCCGGCGGGCACCCAGCCGTACAGGAGCAGGACGGCGAGGGTGAGGGCGGCGCCGGATCCGGTGCCGCCCCACCAGCGGTCGCGGCCGAGGGCGACGAGATGGCCGACGATGATGCCGGTCAGGACGGCGAGCGACCAGCCGACGGTGCCGGACGGGAAGAGTGCGTGGGGGCCGCTGAACGCGCGGTAGAACCCGGCGCCGAGGACCACCGCGGCGAGCGCGACGACGGCGCCGGGCAGCAGCGGCAGCGCCGCGGCCCGTGCGGTCTCGGCCTGCGGGATCTGGTGGTTGCGGGCGGGTACGGCGACGCCGACGCGGCCGCTCGTGCTGAACGGGGCCGACGTGGGGGCGGCTCCCGTCGGCGGGTCGGGGTCGAACTTCCGTGCGCCGCCGGGCCGGTGGGGCGCTGCGCGCCGTCGGGGCCGACCGGGCCGGGCGACGTCCCCCGTGCCCGGTCCACGCCGAGTCGGGCGACTCCGCGTCCGCCTCCACGCAACCAATTGCGCCAGTTCACCACACCACCGCGCTCGTTCTCCCCGTGACCGCTGTCGCTGTTGTCGCCCTCGTCGACGCGACGAGCCGTACCGCGCCGCGCCCGTCGGCGCGGGTGCAGGCGTGAGTCCGGGGCGGCGCTCTCGGTCGGTTCCATTCCCGTCCCTCTCACAGCCGGCGGTGCCCACGTCCGCTGCCCGCTCCCCCGGCTCCCGATGAGCTTCTGGTGAGCAGGAGATGCCCCATCCGCAGCAAGACACGGCAGGCGCACACCTCAACAGTAGGCCGCAGAAGGCTTCCACGGGCACCAGACGGACGCGCCCGGCGATGGTTGCCCGAATGCGGCCCGGCCACCCTTATGCATCTGATATGCGCCGAACGGGTGGCCTTCAACCGCTACTCCTCGGTCGGCTCTTCGGCGGGAAGTGCCACTTCGGCGGCCGCTTCCGGCCCTTGTTCCAGCAGGACGGCGAACCCGTCCTCGTCCAGAACCGGAACCTTCACCTGCATGGCCTTGTCGTACTTCGATCCCGGGTTGTCCCCGACGACCACGAAGGACGTCTTCTTGGAAACGGAACCGGTCACCTTGGCGCCTCTGGTCTGGAGGGCCTCTTTCGCACCGTCCCTGGTGAAGTTCTGGAGCGTTCCGGTGACGACGACGGTGAGACCTTCGAGCGGGCGCGGCCCCTCATCCTCGCCCGCGCCCTCCTCCTCCATGCGCACACCGGCCGCGCGCCACTTGCGCAGGATCTCCCGGTGCCAGTCCTCGGCGAACCACTGCTTCACCGACGCGGCGATGATCCCGCCGACGCCGTCGGTCGCGGCGAGTTCCTCCTCGGTGGCCTGGTCGATGCGGTCGATGGAGCGGAACTCGCGGGCCAGCGCCTCGGCCGCGACCGGGCCGACGTGCCGGATCGACAGGCCGTTGATGACGCGGGCGAGCGGGCGGGTCTTGGCGGCGTCGATGTGCTCCAGCATCGCCACCGCGTTCTTCTTCGGCTCGCCCTTCTGGTTGGCGAAGACCGTGACGACCTTGTCCTCGCCGGTCTTCGGGTCGCGCTTGGGCAGCCCGCTGTCCGGGTCGAGGACGTACGCCTTGATGGGCAGGAGCTGCTCGATGGTGAGATCGAAGAGGTCGCCCTCGTCGGTGAGCGGCGGCTCGGCCGGCTCCAGGGGGGCGGTCAGCGCGGCGGCGGCCACGGCCCCGAAGTTCTCGATGTCGAGGCACTGCCGGCCGCCGAGGTAGAACAGCCGCTCCCGCAACTGGGCCGGACACGTGCGGGCGTTGGGACACCGCAGGTCGATGTCGCCCTCTTTCATGGCCCGCAGCGCGGTGCCGCACTCGGGGCACTCGGCGGGCATCACGAACGCGTACTCGCTGCCGTCGCGCAGGTCGGCGACCGGGCCGAGGATCTCGGGGATGACGTCACCGGCCTTGCGGATGACGACGGTGTCCCCGATGAGGACGCCCTTCTTCTTGACGACCTCCTGGTTGTGCAGGGTGGCGAACTCGACCTCGGAGCCGGCGACGGTGACCGGCTCCACCTGCGCGTACGGGGTGACGCGGCCGGTGCGGCCCACGCCCACCCGGATGTTGACCAGCTTGGTGTTGACCTCTTCGGGCGGGAACTTCCAGGCGATGGCCCAGCGCGGGGCGCGTGCCGTGGAACCGAGGCGGCCCTGGAGCGGGATCTCGTCGAGCTTGACGACGGCACCGTCGATCTCGTGCTCCACGGAGTGGCGGTTCTCCCCGAAGTACGCGATGAACTCCCGTACGCCCTTGAGGTCGTCGACCACCCTGTTGTGCTTCGCGGTGGGCAGGCCCCATTCACGCAGCAGCTCGTAGGCCTGCGACAAGCGGTCGATGTCGAAGCCCTCACGGGCGCCGATGCCGTGGACGACCATGTGCAGGGGGCGGGTCGCGGTGACGCGCGGGTCCTTCTGGCGGAGCGAACCCGCCGCCGCGTTGCGGGGGTTGGCGAAGGGCTTGTCGCCGGCCTCCACCAGTCGGGCGTTCAGCTCCTCGAACTTGTCCATGGGGAAGAAGACCTCGCCGCGGATCTCGACGAGGGCGGGGACGCGGTCGCCCTTGAGGCGGTCGGGGATCTCGGTGATCGTGCGGACGTTCGGCGTGATGTCCTCGCCGACGCGGCCGTCGCCGCGGGTCGCCGCGCGCGTGAGCCGCCCGTTCTCGTACGTCAGGTTGACCGCGAGGCCGTCGACCTTCAGCTCGCACAGGAAGTGGTAGCCGGGGGCGCCGACGTCCTTGGCGACGCGGTCGGCCCAGGCCGCCAACTCCGCGTCGTCGAAGGCGTTGTCCAGCGAGAGCATGCGCTCGCGGTGCTCGACGGACGTGAACTCCGTCTCGTAGTTCCCCGCGACCTTCTGCGTCGGCGAGTCCGGTGTGCGCAGCTCCGGGTACTGCTCCTCCAGCGCCTCCAGGGAGCGCAGCAGCTTGTCGAACTCGGCGTCCGAGACGACCGGCGCGTCCTTCACGTAGTAGCGGAAGCGGTGCTCCTCGATCTGCTCGGCGATCCGGGCGTGCTCGTCCCGCGCTTCGGCGGGCACGGGGTCCTTCGCCCCTGCCGTGTTTCCCGCGCTTGCGGCAGCCACCGTCTCGTCCTCCCGTTAGCCTCAGTCAGCCTTCGTGCCCGGTCACTCAGGGTTGTCCGCGAGTGATCTTGCCGCCCGGGCGCAGTGGGCAAGTGCCGCGCGGGCGTACGCCGGTGAGGCACCCGCGAGGCCGCACGACGGCGTGACCACGACCGACTCCGCGAGAGAGCCCGGATTCAGCCCCAGCCTGCGCCACAGCGTCCTGACACCCATGACGCTACCGGCAGGGTCCGACAATGGACTGTCCACGCCCGGTACGACACCGGCGAAGAGCTTCGTACCGGCTTCGACGGCCTCCCCGATCGTGTCGTCGTCACGCTCGGTGAGCAGTGAGAAGTCGAACGAGATCGCGTCGGCGCCGGAGCGGCGCAGCAGGGCGAACGGCACGTCGGGCGCGCAGGAGTGGACGACGACGGGTCCGCCGGTGTGCACCGCGAGCACGTCGCGCAGCCCGCTCTCGACGACCTGGCGGTCGACGGCGCGGTGGGTGCGGTAGGTGCTGGCCGTCTTGACCTGACCCCGCAGGACGGAGATCAGGGACGGCTCGTCGAGCTGGAGCACGACCTGCGCGCCGGGCACCCGGCGCCGCACGTCGGCGAGGTGCTCGCGCAGCCCTTCCGCGAGCGATCCGGCGAGGTCCCGGCACGCGCCCGGGTCCGAGAGCGCGGCCTCGCCGTTCCTCAGCTCCAGCGCGGCGGCGAGCGTCCACGGCCCGACGACCTGCACCTTCAGCGGGCCCTCGTAGCCCTGCGTGAACTCCTCGAGCGCGTCGAGGTCCTCGCCGAGCCACGACCTGGCGCGCTTGGTGTCCCGGCCGGGCCGGTCGCCGACGCGCCAGCCGCTGGGCTCCACGCGCGCGTACACGTCGACGAGCAGCCCGGCGGTGCGCCCGATCATGTCGGCGCCGGGTCCGCGCGCGGGCAGTTCGGCGAGGAACGGCGTCCCCTGTTCGGCGTTCTCGAAGGAACCGGTGACGGTCTTGGCGGCCTCCCGGGCGTCACCACCGGGCATGGAACCGACGCCGGTGGCCGGTCCCCATTTGAAGTCGCTCTTTTCGCTCACTCAGGAAGGGTACGTAACGCGCCGCGGCGACCGGTCATCAGTAGGGGGCGCCCACCCGCTCCAGGAACCTGCGCAGGCCGTCCGGGTCGGTGAGGTCGAGGTTGTTGCGGAACCGGGCGCGCTCCCAGGCGACGGTCTCCGGCCCGTGCAGGCTGCCGCGCGCGATGAACTCGCCGCCCGCGTCGAGCAGGACGAGGGTCATGCCGCCGAGGCAGCGGCAGATGTCGTCCGCGAAGACGCCGCCGGTCGTGAGGGCGCGCAGCTCGGCGAGCGCGTCGGCGTCGTACACCTCGCCGCACACGGGGCGCTCGGTGAGCGGCACGTCCGTGTCGCCACCGGCCAGCAGCACAGCGGCCTCCGCGCGCCCCCAGACGTCGTCGAGCCACGCGCGGATCGCGGTCCCGCCCGTGGCCGGCACGTCAGCGGCCCGGACGGACCGTCAGGTCGTTGACCTCGGCGTCGTGCGGGAGGTCGAGGGCCATGAGGATCGTCGTGGCGACGGACTCCGGGTCGATCCAGCGGGACGCGTCGTACTCCTTGCCCTCCTGCTGGTGGACCTTGGCCTGCATGGGGCTCGCGGTGCGGCCGGGGTACACGGAGGTGACCCGTACGCCGTTGCCGTGCTCCTCGTGGCGCAGCGAGTCCGCGAGGGCCTTCAGGCCGTGCTTGGAGGCGGCGTACGCGGACCAGTCGGCGTGGGCGTTGAGACCGGCGCCGGAGTTCACGAAGAGGACGTGGCCCTGGGTGACGCGGAGCTGGGGCAGGAGGTGGCGGGTCAGCTCGGCCGGGGCGATGAGGTTGACGTTGAGCTGGTGGCGCCACGCCTTCGGGGTGAGTTCGCCGACCGGGCCGAGGTCGACGACGCCGGCGATGTGCAGCAGCGAGTCGACCCGGTCGGGCAGCGACTGGTGCGAGAACGCCCAGGACAGCTTGTCCGGGTCGGCGAGGTCGCCGACGAGGGTGCGCGCGCCGGGGAACTCGGCGGCGAGTTCCTTGGCGCGGCCCGCGTCGCGCGCGTGGAGGAAGAGTTCGTCGCCGCGCGCGTGGAGGCGGCGGGCGACGGCGGCGCCGATGCCGGAACCGGCGCCGGTGATCACATGGGTAGCCATGCCCGCCATGCTCGCACTACTCGATGCCGGCCGACTCCTCCAGGTAGGCGAGCGCACCGACCGGCTCCTCGGCGAAGAAGACGAGGTCAGTGAGGGGAAGGGGCAGGAACCCCTCGTCCTCCATCCTGCGGAACTGCTCCTTCAGGCCGTCGTAGAAGCCGGCGGAGTTCAGCAGCACGATCGGCTTGTCGGTCTTGCCGTGCTTCTTCAGTTCGAGGATCTCGGTGGCCTCGTCGAGCGTCCCCGTACCGCCGACCATGATCACCACGGCGTCGGCCTTCTCCAGGAGCAGCGCCTTGCGCTCGGCGAGGTCCTTGGCGATGACCATCTCGTCCGGCTCGACGACCGCCCGCGCCTTGGCGGCGAGGAAGTCCACGGACACCCCTACGAGCCGCCCGCCCGCCTCGTGCACGCCGTCGGCGACCACCTTCATGAGCCCGCTCTCGGACCCGCCCCACACCAGGGTGTGCCCGCCCTTGCCGAGCAGCTCGGCGAATTCACGGGCCGGGCGGGTGTAGCGGTCGTCGAGGTCGGCGGCGGAGAGGAAGACGCAGATGTTCATGGCCTCTACCGTACGACTCCCCGTTCCGGGGCTCCGAGGGGGAAGAACCCGGCCCCGGCGAGCGCTGAACCTCGTATGGCTGATGGACACACGATCACGATCGAGCAGGGTACGCAGCGCGTGCGCGTCGTCCGGGACGGGCAGGTGCTCGCCGAGAGCGGCCGCCCTCTGTTGCTGCGCGAGACCGGTTGTCCGGTGCGCTACTACATCCCCCCGCAGGACGTCCGCACCGACCTCCTCACTCCCTCGGACACCACGACGTACTGCCCCTTCAAGGGAACGGCCGCCTACTGGTCGCTCCCCGACGCGAAGGACCTCGTCTGGGCCTACCCGCGCCCCAAGGACGAAGTGGCCGCCATCAAGGACCACTTGTGCTTCTACGAGGTCGAGGTGGTGGGATGAGCACGGGACGGGCCACCACGTAGCGGCCCGCGCAGGACGACGAGGAGCTGGGTGGGCGTGACGCACGGATACGGGCAACAGGGCGGACCGGCAGGTGGTTTCGGGGCCCCGCCCCCCGCGTTCCAGCCCGCCCCGCCGCCTCCCCCGCCGGTCGTGCCCGGCCCCGAGTTCGTGGCCGCCGACGAGTACAACGGCCTCGTCGTCGACTCCGAGGGCGCCCATTTCGAACAGGGCCCCCACGCCATCGACCTCCCGTGGTCCCGGCTGCGCACGGTGCACTTCCAGCCGCTGCCGTCGGGGTTGTCCGTGACGGCGGTGACCCACGACGGCCCGGTCTTCGCCTGCCAGGTCCGGGCGCGCCGCAGGTCACAGGTGGCCACGTGGAGCGCGGAACTCGGGGCGGTGTTGCAGCACTACCTCCAGGGCCGGTGACTCACCGGGCGGCCCGTTTCAGGACGAGTACGGTGCGTGGCCGGCCGCCCGGCCCGGGGAGCCGGAGGAGGGAACTGCCGACCCGGTGGTGGCCGAGGGAGCGGCGGACCCGGTCCAGATGGGGACTGCGCCGCCCCGCGGAGTCGTGCAGCGGGTAGACGCGGACCTCGCCGCCCGGTGCGGTGACACGGACCAGTTCGAGCAGTCCGGCGAGCTGTTCGGCCGGGCCGAAGACCTCGGGGTAGGCGAAGAGCAGATAGCTGCTGAGCGTCAGCCCGAAGGTCCCGCCGCGGAACGGGAGTCGCGGCAGGGCGGCCGCAACGTAGTCCTCCGGGTGGTCGGTCACGTCGGCCGCGAAGAGTTCCCGCGCCCGGTCCCAGCTGCGCAGATAGGCCTCCGGGCGCCCGCTCAGCGCGGCCGTGGAGATCTCCGGGGCGGCGCGCGCGTGGGCTGCCATCGCGTCCCGTCCGGCCCGCGCCCGCGCCTCCATCCGCGCCATCCGGGCGTACTCCGGGTCCACCGCGACGGCCCGGCCGCCCAGGTGCCGCACTTCGGCGACCAGGGCGGCGGCCCCGCCGGGACAGTCGAGCAGCGGACCGGCCGCGAGCGCGGCGCACAGCGCGCGCCGGGTCAGCCCGAACAGTCCGCAGTACTCGTCGAGCGGCCGGGAGGTGACCAGGATCCCGGCCGCGGGGTCGGCGCTCACCATGCGTCGATCCGATCACCGGGGTGATCGCTCCGCATCTCGGGCGGCGCGGGCCGTCAACCGGGCGGTCGCGCTCTCCTACCGCTCCCAGGTGACATGTATGACCCGCGCCCGCGCCTGACCGGCGCCTCCTCATATGCCAAGAAGTTCTTCACGCCATAGGAGGCAACGTTTTTCCGGCGCGGCGCACGCTCGGCGCCGGTCCGCCGCGCCCGCCCGGATGATCTTGAGCAGCCCGCTACTCTCCCGGACTCCCCGCCCCCACACCGAGGAGAACGCGTGCGCCCCAAGCTGGACTTGAGCGACGACCCCGTTCAGCAGCGCCTGTTACGCAAGGCGCTGGAGGTCTTCCAGGAGGGCGGACGCGGGTCTGTCCTCCAGGAGATGGCGCGGGAAGTCCTGACAGGCCGAGTCGGCCTCCGCGAGGCGACCCGGATCCCCGCGTACGCGGAGGCGGTCATCGACCAGGGGCGGGAGTTCCGCGAACGGTGGGAGTCGATGCCGGACGCGGAGCGGGATGCGCTGGCGCGGGAGGGGGAGCGGCAGGTTGGGGAGGAGCGGGCGCGCCTGGCCGCGGAGCGCGCGGAGCGGGGGCGGTCGTGACGCTGGCCGTGAAGACGGAGGATCTGGTCGGGTTCGCGCGACTGGTTCGCAGGGCGAGCGAGGACTGCGGGAGCGCGCGGGCGTATCTCGACCGCAGCACGAGGATCGACTGGGCCGCGGCCGGATATGTGTGGGACACCGTCATCGGTGATCACACGCAGCGAGTCCGCGATGCCCTCGACGTCTTGAGTCGTTTCGACACGATCCTCAGTGCCTCGACGACCGAGTTGCGTAAGACCGCCACCTGGTACGAGTCGGTCGATCTGGAGCAGGCGCGCAAGCTCGACGCGACCTACCCCACCGGAAAGTCGTCCGCGGCAATCCCTCGAGCTCGCCGTGACAGCGGGACGTCCTTCGGGGACGTGCGCGATGCAGGTCAACGCCTCAAGCAGCCTGGGGGCGCGGACGGCTGGCTCCAAGGGCATCTGGCGGAGCTGAAATTCGCTCCGGTCAACAAGACAGTGGGCAGCCTGCTCGATTTCGGCAGTGTGTCCGCACTTGCCAATGAGGGCCTCAAGCTGGTCTTCGGCTGGGATGTCCTGGGCGAGATCTGCAATTGGTTCGTGGGTGATTGGCAGAGCTATGCCGACTGTGCCGACGCATGGGACTGCCTCGGAAACGCATGCGCGGACATGGCCGAGAATCTACGGCACGGAAATGGCGTGCTGAGCATCACCTGGCGGGGCAATGCCGCCGACGCGGCGTGGAAATACTTCAACGATGCGGCCGACAAACTCGACGTGGCACGCGAAGCCTTCCACGACCTTCGAGAGCGCTACAAGAATGTTGCCGTGATCGTCTACACCACTGCCGAAAGCGCGAAAAGCGGTGCGGCTGAACTGTGCGACCTGGGGGTGCAGTTCGCCATCTCGGCCGCTGCGTCCGCAGGAATGGCAGCTTCTGGCGTCGGCTTCGCGGGGTCCTTCGTCGGCGTGGCCTTCGCCGCCGAACGCGCGGCCACCATGATCAAGAGATACCGGGACCTCACCAAGCAGTACGACTACCTCATGGCGACCCTGAACGGCATCTTCGTCGGCGCTGGAGCCATGAGCGCCCTCGTCGGTGACGTCAGGAAATTCCCCGTAGTGGGCAAGAGCTACGACAACGCTCTCGCCTGACCCCCGCAGTTCGTTCCAGCATGAGAGAGCACGTGAACCTCGAACAGCGATCGACCCCGGACATCATGAGCAACAGCGACCAGCGAATGCTCACCTTCCTGGTGGGCTTCTTCACTACCATCTGCACATTCGCGACGGTGACCCACGTGCTGCAAGGGTCGATCAAAGCGCCCTTGATCGGCGTCGATCTGGTATTGCTCTACGGCTTCTATTTGGCCGTCCAGGGTTGGCGGCGAAGGGAGACACAGCTTTCCTGCGCCGCACTATTGGTACTGCCCGGACTCTTTCTGGCCGCCTACCTGTCGAGACACATGTAGGTGGTCAGACCCCCGCCGCAACCCGCCCCGTCGTCGCGATGGTCGCCGACCCCACCACCCGTGTCCCGTCGTACAGGACGATCGCCTGGCCCGGGGCGACGCCGCGGACCGGCTCTGTGAAGGAGACCTGGAGTTCGTCGTCGACGAGTTCCGCCGTCACCTCGGTCTCGCCGCCGTGGGCGCGCAGCTGCGCCGTGTACGTGCCGGGGCCGGACGGGGCCGCTCCGCACCAGCGGGGCTTGATCGCCGTCAGGGTCGTGACGTCGAGGGAGGCCGCCGGGCCCACCGTCACCGTGTTGTTCACCGGGGAGATGTCCAGGACGTAGCGCGGCTTGCCGTCGGGGGCCGGGGTGCCGATGCGCAGGCCCTTGCGCTGGCCGATGGTGTAGCCGAAGGCGCCCTCGTGGGTGCCGAGCTTGGCGCCGAACTCGTCGACGATGTCGCCCTCCGACTTGCCCAGGCGCGACGCCAGGAAGCCCTGCGTGTCGCCGTCGGCGATGAAGCAGATGTCGTGGGAGTCGGGCTTCTTGGCGACCGCGAGGCCGCGCCGCTCCGCCTCCGCGCGGATCTCGTCCTTCGTCGTCTCCGTGTCGCCCAGCGGGAACATCGCGTGGGCGAGCTGGCGGTCGTCCAGGACGCCGAGGACGTAGCTCTGGTCCTTGGCCATGTCGGTCGCGCGGTGCAGCTCACGGTCGCCGTCGGCGTTCACGACGACCTGCGCGTAGTGGCCGGTGCAGACCGCGTCGAAGCCGAGGGCCAGCGCCTTGTCGAGCAGAGCCGCGAACTTGATCTTCTCGTTGCAGCGCAGGCACGGGTTCGGCGTGCGTCCGGCCTCGTACTCGGCGATGAAGTCCTCGACCACGTCCTCGCGGAAGCGGTCGGCCAGGTCCCAGACGTAGAAGGGGATGCCGATGACGTCCGCCGCGCGGCGCGCGTCGCGGGAGTCCTCGATGGTGCAACAGCCCCGGGCGCCCGTACGGAAGGACTGCGGGTTCGCGGACAGGGCCAGGTGGACGCCTGTCACGTCGTGGCCCGCTTCCGCGGCGCGGGCCGCCGCCACGGCGGAGTCCACGCCACCGGACATGGCGGCGAGGACGCGGAGGGGGCGGGCCTGCTCGGGGGCGACGGGGCTCTGGGGAGTCTGCGAAGTCATAGCTCTAACAGGGTACGGCGCCGCGGGAACCCGTTCGCGCGGATATCCGTTGTGGATCTCGTACGGGGAGTGCGGGCGTACGGCATGACGGGGGGGGGCGTCACGTGGGGAAGCAGGGAGCCGGCACGGGCCGGGACGGCGGTCGCGGGGTCAGCCGGCGCACCCTGATCATCGGGGGTGCGGCGTCGGCCGTGGGCGTCGGGCTGCTCGCGCGCAGCGATCTCGCGCACATGTGGTGGCAGGTGCCGGGCGTCGACAAGCCGCGCACGGCCGGTGCGGTGGACTTCAAGGGCGCGCAGTGGGTGGCGGCGGCCGCGGCGAACTGGCGGCGGGCGGACCGGCCCGCCGACTACCCGATCGACCGGGTCGTCGTGCACGTCACACAGGGGAGCTACAACAGCACGTTGCGGGTGTTCAAGGACCCGTGGCACGGGGCGGCGGCGCATTACGTGGTCCGCAAGGACGGGCACATCGCGCAGATGATCCGCGAGCTGGACGTCGCGTTCCACGCGGGGAACAAGGACTACAACCAGCGCAGTGTCGGGATCGAGCACGAGGGCTTCGTGGACCGGCCCGAGGACTTCACGGCCGCCATGTACGAGGCGTCGGCCCGGCTGACCGCCGCGATATGCAGACGGTACGGGTTCCCGCCGGACCGCAAGCATGTGATCGGGCACGTCGAGGTGCCGGGGACGGACCACACCGATCCGGGGCCGCACTGGGACTGGGACCGGTACATGCGGCTGGTGCGGGCCGCCCATGAGCGGGGCGGCGCCGCCACGGCGTGAGCCGCGGCAGGCGCCGCGGTCAGCTCAGGCCCGCCGACCTCGCGCGTTCCACCGCGGGTCCGATCGCCGCCGCCACGGCTTCCACGTCCGCCTTCGTCGACGTGTGGCCGAGGGAGAAGCGGAGCGTGCCGCGGGCCAGGTCGGGGGATGTGCCGGTGGCGAGGAGGACGTGGCTGGGCTGGGCGATGCCCGCTGTGCAGGCCGAGCCCGTGGAGCATGCGATGCCCTGGGCGTCGAGGAGCAGGAGGAGCGAGTCGCCCTCGCAGCCGGGGAAGGTGAAGTGGGCGTTGGCGGGGAGGCGGCCGCCGGGGGCCGGGTCGCCGCCGAGGATCGCCTCGGGGACGGCCGCGCGGACCGCGTCGACCAGTTCGTCGCGGAGTGCGCCGATCTCCTGGGCGAACCACGGGCGCTGTTCGGTCGCGATCCGGCCCGCCGCGGCGAAGGCCGCGATCGCGGGGACGTCGAGCGTGCCGGAGCGCACATGGCGCTCCTGGCCGCCGCCGTGCAGGACGGGGACGGGGGTGTACTCGCGGCCGAGGAGGAGCGCGCCGATGCCGTACGGGCCGCCGACCTTGTGGCCCGACACCGTCATCGCGGCGAGTCCCGAGGCGGCGAAGTCGACCGGGATCTGACCGTAGGCCTGGACCGCGTCCGCGTGCAGCGGGATGTCGAACTCCGCTGTCACGTCGGCGAGTTCACGCACCGGCTGGATCGTGCCGATCTCGTTGTTGGCCCACATGACGGTGGCGAGGGCGACGTCGTCGGGGTTGCGCTCGATCGCCGCCCGGAGGGTCTCGGCGTGGACGCGGCCGTGCGCGTCGACCGGCAGGTACTCCACGGTGGCGCCCTCGTGCTCGGCGAGCCAGTGCACGGCGTCGAGGACGGCGTGGTGCTCGACGGGGCTGGAGAGGACGCGGGTGCGGGCCGGGTCGGCGGCGCGGCGGGCCCAGTACAGGCCCTTCACGGCGAGGTTGTCGGCCTCGGTGCCGCCGGAGGTGAACACGACTTCGCTGGGGCGGGCGCCGAGCGAGGCGGCGAGGGACTCGCGGGACTCCTCGACGGTGCGCCGGGCGCGGCGTCCCGCGGCGTGCAGGGACGAGGCGTTGCCGGTGACGGCGAGCTGGGCGGTCATCACCTCGACGGCCTCCGGGAGCATCGGAGTGGTCGCGGCGTGGTCGAGGTAGGCCATGGTGGGCTCGATTCTACGAGCCCGCGGATGCGGCTCGACCGCCGCGTGGGGTCCCGTCCCACACGGTGGACGCGCGAGGGCGGCGCGCGGAGGCTCGACGGCGGCGCGCGGGCGGCGCGGAGTCAGCCCGCGATGCTCCAGGAGACCGTGCCGTCGGCGGCGATGAGGGCGCCGAGCACGAGGAGGTCGGCGACGCCGAGGCCGAGTCCGAGCAGGGCGCGGCCGCGCCGCGCGGTGCCGCGCCACAAGGAGAGGCTCGCGAGGGCGATGGCGACGGGGCCGAGGAAGACGTTCAGGACGAGCAGGCCGATCAGACCGAGGACGAAGGAGGCGACGGCCATGCCGTCGGTGTCCCTGCGGCCGGTGGGGCGGGCCTCGGGCTGCGTCCGGGTCTGCGGTTCCGCGGTGAGCTGCATGGTGGTACCCCCTGGTCGGAAGAGCGTCAGTGCTGAAGAGCGTCAGCCTGGTGACGGTGGCGGTGGCGGCGCGCGTGGCGCTCGCGGACCGCGAAGACGGTCAGCCAGACGCCGATGACGGCGGCCGCGACGAGTGTGAACGACAGTGGCGCGTGGGCCACGGCGCCGAGAGCGAAGCCCAGGAGCAGGAGGGCCGCTACGAGGAACAGCATGGAGAACCTCTCAGGGTCGATGGGTTACAACTGTTCACTGACTGACGAGTCTAGCGTGTGCACGACTTCCCCATTACGGAGAACAGTTGTTAACTGGATGACATGAGTCACACTCTCGGCATCCGGCAGGCGCAGAAGCAGAAGACCCGGCAGGCACTCCTGGACGCCGCGCTGGAACTGCTGGAGGAGCAGAGCCTCAGCAGCCTGGGGCTGCGGGAGGTCACGCGCGCCGTGGGCGTGGCCCCGACCGCCTTCTACCGGCACTTCGACAGCACGGCCGACCTGGGCGTCGCCCTGGTCGAGGAGGCGCTCGGCAGCCTGCACGCGGTGATCCGGGACGCCCTGACGGCGACCTGGGACAGCGGCGAACGCATCGCGCGGACCGTCGAGTTGATCGCCCGTCACGTGCGCACGCACTCCGCGCACGTGCGGTTCATCGCGCGGGAGCGGCACGGCGGTGTGCAGCGGGTGCGGGAGGCGATCGGCGCGCAGCTGGAGCAGTTCGCCGAGGAGGTGCGGGACGCGCTGCGACAGGATCCGGAGTCGGCCGGCTGGACCGAGGAGGACCTGCTGATGCTGGCCGGTCTCTACGTCGAGCACATGGTCATGACGGCCTCGGTCCTGCTGACCACCGCCCCCGAGGACCTGGCCCGCGCGTCCGACCTCGCGGAGCGGCAGATGCGGCTCGTGTCGCTGGGGCGAAAGCACTGGCTCGACCTGTCATGAGCTACTAGCCTTTCGGTCATGACAGCAGCCGCATGGACCCTCGACCGCAGCTACTCCAGCTCGTCCGGCGAGATCCGGTGGGCCGCGCTCGGCCCGGAGGACGCGCCGCCCGTGGTCCTCGTCCACGGCACGCCGTTCTCGTCGTACGTCTGGCGTGGCCCGGCGCGGGCGCTGGCCGCCGGACACCGCGTGTTCGTCTGGGACTTGCCGGGATACGGGCAGTCCGCGATGCACCCGGGGCAGGACCTCTCGCTCGACGCGCAGGCCCGTGTCTTCGCCGAACTGCTCGGTCACTGGGGGCTCGACCGGCCGGCCGTCGTCGCCCATGACGTCGGCGGGGCCGTCGCACTGCGGGCGCACCTGCTGCACGGCGCCGCCTACGCGCGGCTCGCCCTGGTCGACCCGGTGGCGATCGCGCCATGGGGCTCCCCCACGTACCGGCTCTTCGTCGAACAGGGCGATGTCTTCCGGCAGTTGCCGCCCGATCTGCACGAGGCGCTGATGCACCGGTACATCAGCTCCGGCAGCAGCCAGGGCCTGCACCCCGACACGCACGCGCGGCTCGTCGCGCCGTGGCTGACCGAGTCCGGCCGGGACTCCTTCTACCGCCAGATCGAGCAGAACGCCCCGGGTGCCGGCACGGACGACATCCAAGGCCGTTACGGGGAACTCGACCTGCCCGTCCTGATCTGCTGGGGCGCCGACGACACCTGGATCCCGGCCGCCAGGGGACACGAGCTGGCCGAGCTGATCCCCGGCGCCGAGCTGCGGATCATCGAGGGCGCGGGGCACCTCGTCCAGGAGGACGCTCCGGCCGAACTCACCTACGCGCTCGGGGAGTTCCTCCGTACAGAGCGGTGAGCGAGGCGGCGCAGCGGGCCAGTTCCTCGCGCGCCTGCGGGGGTTCGAGCACCTCCACGGAGTCGCCGAACTGGAGGAGCTGGCGCGCCGCGCCCACGGCCGGATAGCCGAGCCCGACCGTGATCCACTCGCCGGTCCCGTCGTCGTCGGGGCGGGCGAGCAAGGAGCCTCCGCACAGACGCAGGAACAGGTCGAAGCGGCTGCGGCGGACCCGCGCCGTGACCGTCACGCCGCCCGGCCGTACCTCCACCTGACGCTTCAGCACGGCCCATACGTCGGCGAGTTCAACCCCTTCGCGACGCTTGACCGGCGCGTCGGTGAGGGTCGCGGCGTGGATCCGGTCGGCGCGGAAGAGGCGGGGCACCGCGCGCCGGTCGGCGACCAGGTACCAGACGCCGGCCTTGGAGACGAGTCCGTACGGGTCGACGGTGTAGGTGCGCGGGGCGTCGGCGCCGCTGTGCCGGTAGCGGATACGCAGCCGCCGGTCGGCGAAGACGGCGTCCTGGAGGGCGCTGACGTCGACCTCGGCGGGCGGCGGCCCCATCCAGCGCGACGACTCGACCAGGATGCGGCGGCTCGTCAACTCGGCGGCGGGGCGGTGGGGTTCGGGCAGCGCGGCCATGACCTTGCGCAGCGCCGATCTCATGGCGGCGTCGAGGCCGAGGGCGGCGTGGGCGCCCTGCGCGGCGAGGATGAACAGGGCGCGGGACTCGTCGGCGGTCAGTCCGGTGACATCGGTGCGGTAGCCCGGCAGCAGGGCGATGCCGCCGTGCCGCCCGCGCTCGGCGTAGACCGGCACCCCGGCCGTGGACAGCGCCTCGACGTCCCGGTAGATGGTCCGCACGGAGACCTCCAGACGGTCCGCGAGCTCATGGGCGGGGACGCGGCCGCGGGTCTGGAGGAGGAGCAGGATCGAGAGCAGGCGATCGGACTTCACCGGGCCAGCGTGCCGCAGACGGGCCGCTAACGCCGACGCATGCGGCCGACTCTGCGGCTGGTGATGCCGATGTACGCGGCCCGTCATGCGACAAGTAACGCCGACGCACGCGGCCGGTCATGCGGCAGGCAATGCTGACGGAAGGTGTCAGGAAATCGCGGCACAGTGCGGGGCGTGGCACAGCCACCGAGACCCCAGGGAGCCCCCGTGACCACGACCGACACCGACACCCACACCCACACCGACACCGACACCGACACCGACACCGACACCGACAGCAAGATCTCGACCCGGACCGGAGAGCGCGGTCCCGACCCACGCCCCCTCTTCGACCGGGCCACCGCCCAGGCGACCCGGCTCGTCGCCGCGGCACGGCCGGCCCGCTTCACCGACCCCACGCCCTGTAGGGAGTTCGACGTTCGGCGGCTGATCTCGCACCTCGTCGGGGTCACGCGGCGGATCGCGGTCGTCGGGGAGGGCGGCGACGGGCTCGCCGTGGCCCCGTTCGCCGACACGGTCGCCGACGAGGCGCTCGCGGTCGCGTACGAGGACGCCCGCGCGGCCGCGCTCAGGGCCTGGCGGGACGACGCCCGCCTGGACGCCGAGGTCGCCGTCCCCTGGGGCAACGTGCCGGGGCGGGCGGCGCTCGCCGGGTACGTGATGGAGACGGTCACCCACACCTGGGACCTGTGGGAGGCGCTCGGCCGTCCCGGCACCCTGGACCCGGAGCTCGCCGGCTTCGCGCTCGGCGTGGCCCGCACGGTGCTCCCGGCCGAGCGGCGCGGCCCCGACGTACCGTTCGGCGCGACCGTCGCCGCGCCCGAGCGGGCGGACACCTACGGGGAGTTGGCGGCCTGGCTGGGCCGCAGCCCCCTCGGCGAGAAGAACTAGCCGAGCCGGACGCGGGCCAGCTGGCGGGACTGGGCGACGAGACGGTCCTGGGTGTCCCAGACCTCGGCGTCCTCCTCCAGGAAGCCGCCGGCCAGGTTCCGCGTCGTGATGGCCACGCGGAGCGGGCCGGGCGCGGGGCGGCAGCGCACGTGGACGGTCAGCTCGACCGTCGGCACCCAGCCCTTGAGGCCCATCTCGAACGCCGTGGGCGGCAGCGCGTCCACGGCGAGCAGCAGCGACAACGGGTCCGCGTCCCGGCCGTCGGCGAGGCCGAACCAGGCCCGCATCTCGCCCTTGCCGGACGGGGCGCCGAGCGCCCAGCCGAGCGTCGAGGGGTCGAGCTTGAGCGCGAGCCGGTCGGTGATCGCGCTGCTGCCGGGCACCGGGGGCGCCCCCTCGGGCGCGTCGCCCGCGCCGAAGCACTGGTCGATCGGCGGGATGGCCGGGGCCTGCGCGCTGGTGCGCACGTCGTCGGGGAGCGCGTCCAGGTCCCCGTACGAGGCGAGGACGCGGATCCGCTCGACCTCGGTGCCGTCCTCGGCGTACTGGAACAGCGAGGCCTGGCCGGTGGAGAGGGTGCGGCCGGAGCGGACCACGTCCGTGCGGATCACGGCGGGGCCCGGCGCGGACGCCGTCAGGTAGTGCGCGGAGACCGTGAACGGGTCGGAGTGCGGAAGGGCGTCGGCGAGGGCGCGGCCGAGCACGGCGAGGAGGTAGCCGCCGTTGACGGCGTTGATGATCGTCCAGCCGGCGGAGAGGTCGATGTCGTAGACCCCGGGCTCGCCCGCGCGCCGGGTGACGGCGGTGTCGCGGTCGAACTCGCTGTCGCCGATGGTCGCCGTCTTCGTCACCGTCGTCGCCGCACGGTCCTGCGTGGATACTGCGTCTGCCATACCGGAAACGTACAACAGCTAACTACTAAGCGGTAGCTTTTGTAGGCAACGCAACGGCTACGGCGTCTCCTCCGTCACCTCGACCGCCGTCGACCTGCGGTTCCAGGCGCGCGGGGCGCGCCAGTGGTAGCGCATCGCGAGGAGCCGCAGGACGAAGGCGACGACGACCGCGATGCCGCTGGTGACGCCGGTCAGGGCGTCGAAGCGGATGCACAGGACGACGATCGCGGCGCCGACCATGGCCGGGACGGCGTAGAGGTCGCGGTCCCAGCGGACGAGCGACGGCACCTCGTTGGCGATGATGTCGCGCGCCACACCGCCGCCGACGGCCGTGGCGAGGCCGAGGGCCGCCGATGCGGTGAGGCCGAGGCCGTAGTCGTACGCCTTCGTCGTGCCGGTGACGCAGAACAGGCCGAGGCCCGCCGCGTCGAAGATGTTCACGGCCGTCTGGGTGCGCTCGACCTCGGGGTGCAGGAAGAAGACGAGGGCGGCGGCGAACAGCGGGGTGATGAAGTAGCCGAGGTCGGTGAACGCGGCGGGCGGCACCGCGCCGATGACCAGGTCGCGGAACAGCCCTCCGCCCAGCGCGGTGGCCTCGGCGAGCGCGGCGATGCCGAAGACGTCCCAGTTCTTGCGGACCGCCATCAGGGCACCGGAGATCGCGAAGACGAAGATCCCGATGAGGTCGAGCCAATGCTGGACGGAGGGGGTGAAGAGTTCCTCAAGCACCCGACATTCTTACCTGCCGGGCAGGCGGCTACAGACTCGGCTTGCCCGTGGTGAACAGCCAGGTGTCGAAGAGATCGTCGAGCTGCTGCCCGGAGACCCGCTCGGCGAGGGCGATGAAGTCGTCCGTGTTCGCGTTGCCGTAGCGGTTCAGGCGCGTCCAGTCCGGCAGCAGTTTGAAGAACGCCTTGTCGCCGATGCGCTCGCGCAGCATCTGGAGCGTCATCGCGCCGCGCTGGTAGACGGCGGAGACGAACATCGTGTCGCGCTGCGGGTCACCGATCTTCGTCTGCCAGAACGTGGACGTGGCGGGGCGGGAGTCGTAGCCCGCCTGGAACGAGTCGTGGGCGGAGCGGACGCCCTTGTGCTCGGACCACAGCCACTGCGCGTAGGTGGCGAAGCCCTCGTTGAGCCAGATGTTCTTCCACTGCTCGACGGAGACGGAGTCGCCGAACCACTGGTGGGCCAGCTCGTGCACGATCGTCGACTCGGAGCGGACGGCGGAGTAGATGGGCTTGGACTGGGTCTCCAGGGAGAACCCGGCCTGCGGCATGTCGTCGACGATCGCGCCCGTCTCCTCGAAGGGGTACGGGCCGAAGACCTGCGACCAGTAGTCGGTGGCCTCGGCGGTCACCGCGTACACGTCGACGCTGTTGCTGCCCGCGAGGACCGGGTCGATGGCCACGTAGATGGGCGTGCCGCCCGGGGTCGTGCCGGTCTTCACGTCGAACGTACCGATGGTCGCGGTCGCGAGATAGGTCGCCATGGGCTTCGTCTCGCGCCAGTGGTGGACGGTCGAGGCGCCGTCCTTGGTGTCGTACGTGCCGACGAGCCGGCCGTTCGAGACACCGGTCAGGCCCTTGGGCGCCTTGATCCTGATGTCGTACGTGGCCTTGTCGGCGGGGTGGTCGCTGGACGGGAACCAGGTGGAGGCGGCGTTCGGTTCGCACGCGACGAAGACGCCGTCGGGGGTCTTCATCCAGCCGTAGTCGGAGCCGAAGACGATGGGGCCGCTGAGCGCTTCGGGGACGCCGCCGTAGGTGACGGCGACGGTGAAGGTGTTGCCCTTGCGCAGCGCGGTGCGGGGCGTGACGACGATCTCGTCGCCGGTGCGCGTGAACCCGGCGCGTCTGCCGTTCACCTCGATCTTCGTGACCGTCAGCTTCTGGAGGTCGAGGTCGAAGGAGGAGAGGTTCTGGGTGGCACGCGCGGTGAGGGTCGTGCGGCCGTCGAGGCGGTCCGTGTCGGGGTCGTACGCCACGTCGAGGGCGTAGTGGCGGGCGTCGAAGCCGCCGTTGCCGAGCTGCGGGAAGTACGGGTCGCCGATGCCGTCGGAGCCGGGGGTGGGGGCGGGCGAGGCGGCGATCAGGCAGAAGGATGCGGCCGCGACGGTGAGGGCGGCCAGGCGTGCCGAACGGGAGAGTGCCATGGGCGTGCGTCCCTTTCGAGCGTGTTCCGGTGTATCGGACACCGAGACACTGCCGTTCGGGGCGCGGCGTGTACATGACCCTTCTGGGTCATGTTGGGCCGCCGCACGAGCCGCCGGTCGAGCCGACGCCGCACCGGGGCGGGGCCCCGGTGCGGCGTGCGCGCTACTTCTTGTCGGCCTCGGCAGCGGGCTCGGGCTCGGGCTCGGAGGCCGGCTCGCCGGCGGGCTCGGGCTCGGGCGCGGAGGCCGGCTCGGACTCCGGTTCCGAAGACACCGAATCCGACTCCGACTCCGACGCCGACTCCGGCTCCGACGCCGGCTCCGGCTGAGCCGCCGCCTCCGGCTCGGACGCGGCCTCGGGCTCAGCGGCCGTCTCGGCCGGGGCCTCCGACGTAGCCACCGCTTCCGGTTCCACCACCGCTTCCGGTTCGGTCACCGCTTCCGGCTCGGCCACCGCTTCCGGTTCCGCCACCGCTTCCGGCGTCGACGGGACCGTGATCACGTCGATCGCCGCCTCCTTGGCCACCGAGAGCAGCTTGGTGTCCTCGGGGGCCTGGTCCGCCGCGTTCTCCGGGTGGTGGCAGGCCACCTGGTGACCGGACGCGAGCTGGAGCAGCGGCGGCTCCTGGGTCGCGCAGATGTCCGTCGCCTTCCAGCAGCGCGTGTGGAAACGGCAGCCGGAGGGCGGGGAGATCGGCGAGGGGACGTCGCCGCGCAGCAGGATGCGCTCGCTCTTGGCACCGCGCCGCTTGGGGTCCGGGACCGGGACGGCGGACAGCAGCGCCTTCGTGTACGGGTGCATCGGCGACGCGTACAGGTCGTTGCGGTCGGCGAGCTCCACGATCTTGCCCAGGTACATCACGGCGATCCGGTCCGAGACGTGCCGGATGACCGAGAGGTCGTGCGCGATGATCACGTACGTGAGACCGAGCTCGTCCTGGAGATCGTCGAGGAGGTTGACGACCTGCGCCTGGATGGAGACGTCGAGCGCCGAGACCGGCTCGTCCGCGACCACGAGCTTCGGCTTGAGGGCCAGCGCGCGGGCGATGCCGATGCGCTGGCGCTGACCGCCGGAGAACTCGTGCGGGTAGCGGTTGAAGTGCTCCGGGTTCAGGCCGACCAGCTCCAGGAGGCGCTGGACCTCCTTCTTCACGCCGCCCTCGGGCGTCTCGCCCTGGAGCCGGAACGGCGCCGAGACGATCGAGCCGATGGTGTGGCGCGGGTTCAGCGAGCCGTACGGGTCCTGGAAGATCATCTGGATGTCGCGGCGCAGCGGACGCATGCCGCCGGACTTCAGATGCGTGATGTCCTTGCCCTCGAACTCGATCGACCCGCCGGTCGGTTCGAGCAGCCGCGTGATGACCCGGCCCATCGTCGACTTGCCGCAGCCGGACTCGCCGACGACGCCGAGCGTCTCGCCGCGCCTGACCTGGAAGTCGATGCCGTCGACGGCCTTCACCGCGGCAACCGTCCGCTGCAGCACGCCCTTCTTGATCGGGAAGTGCTTGACGAGGCCCTTGACCTCGAGCAGCACGTCCCGGTCCTCGGGCGAGGTCGCCTGGGCGGGGATGTCGGCCGTCTTCTTCTCGTCCACAGACTCGGTGTCACTCACAGCTTCGGCGCAATCTCTTCGGTCCAGATCCGCGTGCGGTCCTCGGGCGAGAGGTGGCAGGCGGAGTAGTGTCCGCCGTCCGCGAGGCGCAGTTCGGGGCGCTCGGTGCGGGTGACCCCGCCCTTGGGAACGTCCGCGTACGGGCAGCGCGGGTGGAAGGCGCAGCCGGACGGCACGTTGATGAGGCTCGGCGGCTGGCCCTTGACCGGCACGAGCCGGTCCGTCTGCTGCCGGTCGATGCGCGGCATCGAGCCCAGCAGACCCCAGGTGTACGGGTGCTGGGGCACCTCGAAGACCTCGTGCACCGGCCCGCGCTCCACGCACCGGCCGCCGTACATGACGAGCACCTGGTCGGCGATCTCGGCCACCACACCCAGGTCGTGGGTGATGAGGACGACCGCCGACTCGAACTCCTGCTGGAGGTCCCGGATCAGGTCGAGGATCTGCGCCTGCACGGTGACGTCGAGCGCGGTGGTCGGCTCGTCCGCGATGAGCAGCTGCGGGTTGTTGGCCAGCGACATCGCGATCATGGCGCGCTGGCGCATACCGCCGGAGAACTCGTGCGGGTAGCTGTCGACGCGCTTGGCGGGCTCGGGAATGCCGACGCGGTCCAGGAGTTCGACGGCGCGCCTGCGCGCGACCTTCTTGCTGACGTCGTTGTGGATGCGGTACGCCTCCACGATCTGGTTGCCGATCGTGTAGTACGGGTGCATCGCCGACAGCGGATCCTGGAAGATCATCGCCATGTCCCGGCCGCGCAGCCTGCGCACGTCGTCCGGGGCGGCGGAGATCAGTTCCTTGCCGTCGAGCCAGATCTCACCGGACATCTGCACGTTCTTGCCGCGGGCGCCGAGCCGGTGCAGGCCCATGATCGCCAGCGACGTGACCGACTTGCCGGAGCCGGACTCGCCGACGATGGAGAGCGTCTCGCCCTTCTCCAGGGAGAAGCTCAGCCCGTCGACGGACTTCACGAGGCCGTCGTCGGTCGGGAAGTGCACCTTCAGGTCGCGCACCTCGAGGAACGAGGTGGGCGCGGGCGTGCTGCTCACGGGCTCGCCGACGGCCGCGCCGGTTTTGGACAGTTCGGTCACGAGAGCCTCACCCGCGGGTCGGCGGCGGCGTAGAGAAGGTCCACCAGAAGGTTGCACAGGACGACGAAGAACGCGGCGAGCAGGGTCACGCCGAGCACCTTCGGCAGGTCGTTGTCGGTGATGCCCTGCACCGCGTACTCGCCGATGCCGTGCAGCGAGAAGACCTTCTCGGTGAGCACGGCACCGCCGAACAGCAGCCCGATGTCCATGCCGAAGACCGTGATGATGGGGGTCAGCGCGGCCCGCAGGCCGTGCCGTCCGACCACGGTGCGCTCGGGCAGGCCCTTGGCGCGCGCGGTGCGGATGAAGTCCTCGTTCATCGTCTCCAGCATGCCCGAGCGGGTGAGCCGGGCGTAGATGGCGGAGTACAGCAGCGCGAGCGAACACCACGCTGGGAACAGCGTGTTGGCCCACTGCGCCGGGTTCTCGGTGAAGGGGACATAGGTGCGGCCGAAGATCGGCCACTGGTAGGTGAAGAGCAGCAGCGCCAGCTGACCGGTGAAGAAGATGGGCATCGAGACGCCCGCGAGGGCGATACCCATGAACGTACGGTCGAAGATGGATCCGGGCTTGAGCGCCGAGATCACACCGACCGCCACACCGGAGAGCAGCCAGAGCACCGCGGCGCCGACGATGAGCGACACAGTGGTCGGCAGCCGGTCGGTGAGTTCGGGCCACACAGGAATGTGGTTCTTGAACGAGTAGCCGAAGCACGGCGCGTCGCAGTGCAGCGTGGTGGGGCCGAACTGGTACGAGGCCCCGGAGACGATCCCCTTGATGAAGTGCCAGTACTGGAGGTAGACCGGCTGGTCGAGTCCCAGGTTGTGCTTGACGGCCGCGATGTCGGCGGCCGAGGGGCTCTTGCCGATGTACTGCTGCGCGAGCTGGTCGGCGGTCTGGCCGGCGAGCCGTGGCAGCAGGAAGAAGATTGCAAAAGTGACCGCCGTGACGACCAGCAGCAGGATCACTGCCGCGATCAGTCGGCGGATGATGTACGAGATCACGGGGACCGGCGCTGGTGCCCGCGGGCCGAAGAGCCCGCGGGCACCAATGCCTTCACCTGCCTTCCGGGTCCGCTACTTCTTCGTGGTGCCGATGTTGAGGTAGTCGTACTGACCGCTGAAGGCGGCCGTGGACACCAGGTTGGTGGCGTACGGCGACCGGTACAGGAGCACCTTGAAGTAGGTCAGCGGAACGAGGGCCGCCTGCTCCATGACCCGCTTGTCGATCTGCGCGTAGAGCTTGTTGCGCGTGGCCTCGTCGGGCGAGGCGATGGCCTCGTCCAGCCACTTGTCGACCTGCTTGTCCTCGAGCTCCGAGAGCGCGGTGTTGCCGGACTGGCCGATCGCCTTGCTGTTCACGATCTGCTGGAGGAAGCCGTAGCCGGACGGCCAGTCGGCACCCCACTGCATCATCATGATGCCGACCTTGTTCTTCTGGTTGAACTTCGGGACACCGGCGTAGTCGGTGAAGTACTTGCCCGAGGGGTACTGCTTCAGGCTGGCGTCGATGCCGACCTTCTTGAGCGACGCGATGATCGCGGTCGCGGCGTCGACCTCTTCCTGACGGTCGCTGCGCGCGGTGATCGTGGTGCTGATCTTCTTCTCGCCGCAGGCCTTCAGGGCGTCCTTGGCCTTGGCGACGTCACCCTTGTTGCCGGAGGTGGCGTACGTGTCGGCCTTCTCGTAACCGGTGATGTCCGGCGGCAGGACCGTGGTGGCGATGTCACCGCGGATGTCGCCGCCCTCGACGGTCTGGACCGAGACCTTGTCCACCGCGTACTCGACGGCCTTGCGGCACTCGACGTTGGTGAAGGGCTTCAGCTTGGTGTTGATCGCCGCGTAGACGAGACGGCCACCGTAGGTGTTGTCGGTGTTCGCCTTCTTCTTCGGGTCACCGACGAGCTGGGCCTGGGTCTGCGCCTCGACGCCCTTGCCCTGGAGGTCGATCAGGGTGTCGCCGGACTGGAGGTCCTTGTCGATCGTCGACTGGTTGACCTTCAGGTTGACGACGATCTTGTCCGGGTACTGCTTGCGCAGCGGGTCCGTCTTCGGGTCGAAGTTCTTGTTGCGGACCAGGACGACCTGCTTGCCCTCCTGGTAGCTCTGGAACTGGTACGAGCCGGAGGAGACGATGTGCTTGACGTAGTCGATGCCGTCGTCCTTGGCCTTCGGCACCGGCGCGGTCTGCGGCGTGGCCACCAGGTAGTCGAACTCCTGGAAGGCGCGGTTGAGATGGAAGACGATCGTGTTGTCGTCCGGCGTCTCGATGGAGGCCAGGCCCTTGTCGCTCTTGTCCTTGTACGGGCCCTTGTACTTGTCGCCGCCCTCCATGAACTGCTGGAAGTAGTTCGGGCCGAGCGACAGCACGTCACGCGCGAAGTTGGAGCGCTCGACGGCGTACTTCACGTCCTTGGACGTGATCTTCGAGCCGTCCTGGTACTCCAGGCCCGAACGCAGCTTGTACGTCCAGGTCTTGCCGCCGTCCGAGGACTTGCCGGGCTCCGCCGCGAGGTCGGGGACCAGCTTGTTGCCCTCCTCGCCCGGGGCGGGGTTGAACGTCATCAGCGGGCGCGCGTAGAGCCGGCTGAAGTTGTACATGTACGCGTAGTACGTGTTGCCCGGGTCGAACGAGTCGGGGACGTCCGACATCGCGTAGGTGACCGTGCCGCCCTTCTTGGTCGACGCGTTGACGACCTTCTTCGTGGCGGCGTCCGCCCCGGCGGACTTGGTGTTGCTGTCGTCGTTGCCGTCGTCGGCCTTGCTGCAGCCGGCAAGCAGCAGGCTGACGCTGCCTATGGCCGCTACCGCGGCGAGTGATGACCTTCGCATGATGGTCGAATTCCCCTCCATTGTCGGAAACTTGTGGAGCCCTCTGAGCACGGGCTGCGTCAACGGCTGCGCGGGTCGAGAGCGTCGCGGAGACCGTCACCGAGCAGGTTGAACGCCAGTACGGTGACGAAGATGGCGAGGCCCGGGACGATCATGTACTGCGGGTCGACCTGGAAGAAGTTGACGGCCTGGCTGAGCATTCCGCCCCACGACGCCTGCGGCGGCTGGATGCCGACGCCGAGGAAGCTGAGCGACGCCTCGAAAATGATGTTCGTCGGGATGAGCAGCGTCGAGTAGACGATGATCGGCCCGACCAGGTTGGGCAGCAGCTCGCGGAACAGGATGTACGGGCCGCGCGCGCCCATGCCGCGGGCGGCGTCGACGAACTCTCGCTCGCGCAGCGCCAGCGTCTGGCCGCGCACGATCCGGCCCAGGTACGGCCAGTTGAAGAAGCCGATGACGAAGATCAGTACGCAGATGTGCAGCGGCAGCCCGTCGAGACCGAAGGCACCGCCCTGGAGCGTCGCGGAGATGGAGATCGCGAACAGCAGCAGCGGGAACGCGAGGAAGGTGTCCATCAGGCGGCTGATGACGGTGTCCACGCGGCCGCCGTAGTACCCGGCGACGACGCCCAGGATGGCGCCGATCACGTTCGACAGGATGGTGGCGCCGAAGGCCACGACGAGCGAGACCCAGGAGCCTTCCAGGATGCGGGCGAGGATGTCACGGCCGAACTTCGGCTCCACGCCCAGTGGGTGATCGACACTCATGCCGCCCCAACCGCCCTTGGGGAGCGACGTGTTGGGGTCGATGAGGTCCTGGTGGAACTCGTTCGGGTCGAGGCCGAGGAGGTGCTGGAGCGGGCGGGCCAGCACGGCGATGAGCACCAGGAGGATGACGACGACGCCACCGACGACCGCGACCTTGTCCCGCTTGAAGCGGTTCCAGGCGATCCGGCCGAGCGAACGGCCCTCGATGCGCGCTGCCCCGGCTCCGGCCAGCACCGCCTCAGGCTGTGCGTCGGCCGCTGCTGGGGTGGTCTCGATCGGTGCGGTCACGAGCGACTGCCCCTTCCCGGCCGGGGGTGACCGGCCCGCACTTGCCGCTGTGGCGGCCTCGTACTCGAACTGCGTTGCGGGCACCGCGTGGAGAGCGCCTCGCACAAGGACCCGAACGGTCCTGCATGCGGGGAGTCTTCATCGCGGCTGCGATCAGTCGCCAGATCCCCCGGCGAAAGGATGCCTAACCGTGATGCGGTCAGGGGGAATCCGTTATCCGGACGGCCGTGAACGGGGGGCGGACAGTGGGCAGTTGGGTGGTAACCGGCGGCAGAGCGGACATTGCGGTGCAGAGGGCCGCTTCTCTCCCCCAAACGGCTCTTACCTGAAATCGCCGCCGCGCAGCGGGAGTTGAGCGGGGGACAAAGCGGTCAGGTCGACCCCGAACGCGGGGCGGTGCGAGGAGGTACGAGGGCTCAGTACGAGGCGCCGTACGGCGGCGGGTAGCCGTAGCCGCCCGCCGGGGCCGCCGGCGCCGCGTGCGCCTCGCGGTCGTAGAACGGCCGGGCCTGCGCGCGCAGCCACATCGCGACCGGGTCGTACTCGTCCGACATCGCGACGGTCGAGACGGGCAGTCCGTCCGGCACCGCGGGCACGGACTGCTGCATCATCGCGCGCACCGCGTCCACGGAAGCGGGAGACGTGTCGTAGACGTCGAGCCCGATCGCCAGGTACGGGGCACCGAGCGCGGGCTGCACCCAGGCGCGGCGCAGCGAGCGGATCGCGGTGGTGCGGTGCGCGTTCTGCGCCAGCACCGCGTAGAACTGGGGGATCTCGATCGTCGGCTCGCTCAGCCGCAGCGGCCCCGCGGGCTGCCGGTCGAGGCCGCCGGCGATGCGCCGCAGGTCGAGCCAGGGGATGCCGACGCCGCCGCCGGGCGCGTGCGGGTTGAGCCACAGGCCGTAGTGGTCGGGGTAGAGGGTGCGGGCCGCGTCGACACCGCTGACCACCTCGTACGCACGCGACCAGCCGGACGCGGAGAGCTCCTGGGCGGAGGTGACGCAGGGGGCGTAGGAGAAACCGTCCACGTCCATGTTCCCGTACTGGGCGTCGGGCGATCCCGCCTGGCCGTGCCAGAGGAGCATCCAGACCTGCCCGGCCGTCGGGTCGGCGAGGGCCTGAAGCAGCGCCTCATAGGCGTCGTAGCGCCCGGGGGTCACCTGGCGCAGCATGTGCTCGACCTGTCCGGCCGCGGCCGTGCCCGACGCACTCACCCGTAACCGCCCCTTCGTGAACATCCGTGTCCCACCGTGACCGGAGGGCGGTGCGCCGTCCGGTCAGGTCATGAAACCAGCTTAAGCGGCGTTCCTGACACCGACTTGACGGACGGCGTCACGCTTCTCGTACGTAGAACGGACGCACCTGTGCGCGCATCCAGTCCGCGACCGGGTCCTGCGTGACGTCGAGGAAGACGAGGTTCACCGGCCAGCCGACCGGCGCGCGGCCCAGTGCGCGGCCGAGCGCGTCCAGGGGCAGGTCGCGCGCGCCGCCCTCCCACCCGGCCAGTTCCACGCCGACGAACAGGGACGGGTCCGCGTCCTCGACGACGGCCAGGCAGCGCCGGGCACTCAGCACGACGCCGGTCGCGGCGAACTCCTCGCGCACCGCCGAGAGGAAGTCGACGGGGTCGTCCTGCCAGTCCGGCTCGGAGAGCACGACCCGGCCGCCGGTGGACGCGCCGTCCAGCGGGGTGCGGTTGCCGCGGGCCAGCTGGGCCACGGCGGGCGGCGGCAGCGGGACGCCGATCGTGCCGTCCGGGTTCACGGCGATGCCGACCTGGGCGGGCAGGCCGCGCGCGAACTCGACGGCCGGTGCCACGGCGCAGTCCATCCGGCCGCCGGTGACCTGCATGAACTGCTGCTCGGAGCTGAAGACGGGCACGTATGCCTGGCCCTGGATCTCCACCGTGGGCAGGTCGAGGTCGCGGTTGGCGGCGCTGCCGCCCTTGGGCAGCGGGATCCAGACGGGGCTGCGGCCGAGGACCTCGACGATGCGGCCGCCGGCCTCGGGGCGGCCGAGCGCCGCGGCGAGGACCTCCTCCAGCTCGTTCGCGGGCCAGCCCTGCGACGGGTGGCCGTGCGCGCCCTCGTGGCTCGGGGCGTGACCGTGCCCCTGCTCGGCCAGGCCCGGGAGGCCCGGGTTCGTTGGGTCTTCCATAGCTGCTCTCAACCTCTGCTCTGCCCTCGCGCGGCCGCTCCCGCGCGAGGCCGACGATAACGCGTACCCCCTGGGGGACACCGGGCGCAGCCGTCCGGTTGCGCCCGGTGCGTGAGCTCACCGCCGGGCGGCGGTCGTCAGTCCTGCTGGAACGTGATGCCGTTGAGCGCGTCCGTCGCGGCGCGGTCGAGCAGCACCGCCGACTCGATGCCCGCCGGCAGATCGCCCCGCTCGGTCGACGTCACCAGCGCGCCGACCGCCCTGCGGTGCCGTGCGAACGCGTACCGGGACACGCCCCGGCCGCGGTCGCGCTGGCCTTCGAGGGCGGTGTCCGGCGGCACGTCGAGGACCATCAGGTGGACGGACGCGCCGCGCCGCCCCGCCGTGCGCGTCACCCAGCGCCGCACCCACGCCTGGGTGCCGCAGTCGTGCACGACGACGCTGGCGCCCGAGCGCATGGCCCGCCGCAGGCCCACGTAGTGCGCGATACGGACGAGGGGCCGGTACAGCGCGTACGGCACGCCCGGCAGCCGCGCGGCCCAGCGCTCGCGGGTGTCCTGCGAGTCGATGCGCACGACCTGGACGGCCCGCCGCATCAGCGTCGACTTGCCGCTGCCGGGCAGCCCCGACAGGACCACCAGATCCCCCGCGGCGAAACCGATCCGACGCGGAGTGCGGCCGTCGCGGCCGCGCAGGTCCCGCACCGAGCGCTGGCGCGGGACCCGCACACCCGCCACCGCCGCCCCGTACGCCCGCCCGTCTCCCGCCACCGCCCTGGCGAAGAGGAGCCTTCGGGTCCACCCCTCCCCTCCCACTGCTCCCGCTGCCTTCTGCACCGCGATCGCCCTCCCCGTTCCGGTCACGCCACTTCTGCCCGCCAAGTGTAAAGAGAAGGTAATGCCCTACGAGGGGTTTCCCCGTTCCGCGGGCATGCAATGATGTGCGCGCAACTGCATACCGGCCGCTTGAATCCGCGCGGGAGAGTTCTGGTCACGTCTTCGTGGCCGGACGCCGAAGGAGCAAGTTCCTCCCTTGAATCTCTCAGGCCCCGTACCGCGCGGGCGAGGCAGATCTGAAAAGCGGGCCGCCCTCTGACGTACGGCGGTCCCACCCAAGGTGCAAGCCCCTCGGGGCGAACCTCTCAGGTTCCGATGACAGATGGGGAGGACTACCTCGCCATCTGCCATGCCCGGGAGCACCAGCCATGACGCCCACATCCCCTCGCCTGACGTCCCTCGACGCCCTGCATCGTTCGCTCGGCGCCACGATGACCGACTTCGCCGGCTGGGACATGCCCCTGCGCTACGGCAGCGAGCGTGACGAGCACAACGCCGTCCGTACGAAGGCCGGCCTGTTCGACCTCTCCCACATGGGCGAGATCACCGTCACCGGACCGGCCGCCGTCGACCTTCTGAACCACGCGCTGGTCGGCAACATCGGTTCCGTCGGTGTCGGCCGCGCCCGCTACACGATGATCTGCCGCGAGGACGGCGGCATCCTCGACGACCTGATCGTCTACCGGCTCGAAGAGAGCACGTACATGGTCGTCGCCAACGCGGGCAACGCGCAGGTCGTCCTCGACGCCCTCACCGAGCGCGCCGCCGGGTTCGACGCCGAGGTCCGCGACGACCGGGACGCGTACGCGCTGATCGCCGTGCAGGGCCCGCACTCCCCCGCCATCGTGAAGTCCGTCACGGACGCCGACCTGGACGGCCTGAAGTACTACGCGGGGCTGCCCGGCACCGTCGCCGGCGTCGAGGCGCTCATCGCGCGCACCGGCTACACCGGCGAGGACGGCTTCGAGCTGTTCGTCTCCCCGGCCGACGCGGAGAAGCTGTGGCAGGCGCTCACCGAGGCGGGCGCGGAGTACGGCCTGATCCCCTGCGGCCTGTCCTGCCGCGACACGCTGCGCCTGGAGGCGGGCATGCCGCTGTACGGGCACGAGCTCACCACCGACCTCACCCCCTTCGACGCCGGTCTGGGCCGGGTCGTGAAGTTCGAGAAGACCTCCCCCCACGAGCACAGCGACGACTTCGTGGGCCGCGAGGCCCTCGTCGCCGCCGCCGCGCGCGCCGAGTCGAACCCGCCGCGCAAGCTCGTCGGCCTGATCGCCGAGGGCCGCCGAGTGCCGCGCGCCGGGATGCCGGTCGTCGCCGACGGACAGGTGATCGGCGAGGTCACCTCCGGCGCCCCGTCCCCGACCCTCGGCAAGCCGATCGCCATCGCGTACGTCGACGCCGCGCACGCCGAGCCGGGCACCGCGGGCGTGGGCGTGGACATCCGCGGTACGCATGAGCCGTACGAGGTCGTCGCGCTGCCGTTCTACAAGCGTCAGAAGTAGCCCCGGGGCCCCCGCGGCCTCCCCCGCCGTCACCAGCACCTTCCCGCGTACAGGAGAATTCGCATCATGAGCAACCCCCAGCAGCTGCGTTACAGCAAGGAGCACGAGTGGCTGTCGGCCGTCGAGGACGGCGTGGCGACGGTCGGCATCACGGAGCACGCGGCCAACGCGCTCGGTGACATCGTGTTCGTCCAGCTTCCCGAGGTCGGCGACACCCTCACCGCGGGCGAGACCTGCGGTGAGCTGGAGTCCACCAAGTCGGTCTCCGACCTGTACTCCCCCGTCAGCGGCGAGGTCGTCGAGGCCAACCAGGACGTCGTGGACGACCCGGCCCTGGTCAACTCGGCCCCGTTCGAGGGCGGCTGGCTGTTCAAGGTCCGGCTGGCCGACGAGCCGAAGGACCTGCTCACCGCCGACGAGTACACCGAGTTCTCCGGGAGCTGAACCGCACCATGACTGAGAAGTCCGTCCTGAACGAGTCCCTGCACGCCCTCGACCCGGAGATCGCCGTCGCGGTCGACGCCGAGCTGAAGCGCCAGCAGTCGACCCTGGAAATGATCGCGTCGGAGAACTTCGCCCCGGTCGCCGTCATGGAGGCCCAGGGTTCGGTCCTCACCAACAAGTACGCGGAGGGCTACCCCGGCCGCCGCTACTACGGCGGCTGCGAGCACGTCGACGTCACCGAGCAGATCGCGATCGACCGGGTGAAGGAGCTGTTCGGCGCCGAGTACGCCAACGTGCAGCCGCACTCGGGCGCCTCCGCGAACCAGGCCGCCCTCTTCGCGCTCGCCAAGCCCGGCGACACGATCCTCGGCCTGGACCTGGCGCACGGCGGTCACCTCACGCACGGCATGCGCCTGAACTTCTCCGGCAAGCAGTTCGAGGTCGTCCCGTACCACGTGGACGACAACGGCCTGGTCGACATGGCCGAGGTCGAGCGGCTCGCCAAGGAGCACCGCCCGAAGGTGATCATCGCGGGCTGGAGCGCCTACCCGCGCCAGCTCGACTTCGCCGAGTTCCGTCGCATCGCCGACGAGGTCGAGGCGTACCTGTGGGTCGACATGGCGCACTTCGCGGGCCTGGTGGCCGCGGGCCTGCACCCCAACCCGGTGCCGTACGCCGACGTCGTCACGTCCACGACGCACAAGACGCTCGGCGGTCCGCGCGGCGGCATCATCCTCGCCAAGAAGGACTTCGCGAAGAAGCTGAACTCGTCCGTCTTCCCGGGCTTCCAGGGCGGCCCCCTGGAGCACGTGATCGCGGCGAAGGCCGTCTCCTTCAAGGTCGCCGCCTCGGCGGACTTCAAGGAGCGCCAGGCCCGCACGATCGAGGGCGCCCAGATCCTCGCCGAGCGCCTGACCTCGGAGGACGCCCGCGCCCACGGCGTGAACGTGCTCTCCGGCGGCACGGACGTGCACCTGGTCCTCGTCGACCTGCGCGACTCCGAGCTCGACGGCCAGCAGGCCGAGGACCGCCTCCACGCGGTCGGCATCACGGTCAACCGCAACGCCGTCCCGAACGACCCGCGCCCGCCGATGGTGACGTCCGGGCTCCGGATCGGTACGCCGGCCCTCGCCACCCGCGGCTTCGACGCCGACGACTTCCGCGAGGTCGCCGACGTCATCGCGCTCGCGCTCCAGCCGTCGTACGACGTCGAGGCGCTCAAGGCCCGGGTGACCGCTCTGGCCGACAAGCACCCGCTGTACCCCGGCCTGTAGCAATTACGTACGCTTTGAGGCGTACGAACTTTCGGGGCACCCCGCACACTGGGAAGTGAGCAGGGTGCCCCGTGCCACGTCCCTCGTCACGCTGTGCCCCGCTCACCCCGCTTGTCCCGGCAGACAACGGCGTCTACCACCACCATTGGAGTTCCACCGTGGCCATCTCGGTCTTCGACCTGTTCTCGATCGGCATCGGCCCGTCCAGCTCCCACACGGTCGGCCCGATGCGCGCCGCCCGCATGTTCGCGCGACGCCTGAAGAACGAGGGGCTGCTCGACCGCACCGTCTCGATACGCTCCGAGCTCTACGGCTCGCTCGGCGCGACCGGCCACGGGCACGGCACCCCCAAGGCGGTGCTGCTCGGCCTGGAGGGCGAGTCCCCCCGCACCGTCGACGTGGAGCACGCCGACGAGCGCGTGGAGGCGATCAAGGAGTCCCGCCGGATCAATCTGCTCGGCGTGCACGAGATCGGCTTCGACTTCGACGACGACCTGATCCTGCACCGCCGCGAGACCCTGACCTACCACGCGAACGGCATGACGCTGTGGGCGTACGACGCCGACGGCAAGGAGCTGCTCACCAAGACGTACTACTCGGTGGGCGGCGGCTTCGTCGTCGACGAGACCGTGCTTTCTCACGAGGGCGTCGCGGGCGAGAACCCGATCGTGCCGGACGACACCGTCCTGAAGTACCCGTTCCGTACGGGTGACGAGCTGCTGCGCCTCACCCGCGAGACCGGCCTGTCGATCCCCGCGCTGATGCTGGAGAACGAGAAGGCCTGGCGCACCGAGGACGAGATCCGGGCCGGCCTGCTGGAACTGTGGCGCGTGATGCAGGCGTGCGTGTCTCGCGGCATGTCCCGCGAGGGCATCCTGCCCGGCGGCCTCAAGGTCCGCCGCCGCGCGGCCGGTTCGGCCCGCAAGCTGCGCGCCGAGGGCGATCCGCTGGCCCACTCCATGGAGTGGATCACGCTGTACGCGATGGCGGTCAACGAGGAGAACGCGGCGGGCGGCCGGGTCGTCACCGCGCCGACGAACGGCGCGGCCGGCATCATCCCCGCGGTCCTGCACTACTACATGAACTTCGTGCCCGGCGCCGATGAGGAGGGCGTGGTCCGCTTCCTGCTCTCCGCGGGCGCCATCGGCATGCTCTTCAAGGAGAACGCCTCGATCTCCGGCGCCGAGGTCGGCTGCCAGGGCGAGGTCGGCTCGGCCTGCTCGATGGCGGCGGGCGCGCTCGCCGAGGTCCTCGGCGGCTCCCCCGAGCAGGTGGAGAACGCGGCCGAGATCGGCATGGAGCACAACCTCGGCCTGACCTGCGATCCCGTCGGCGGCCTCGTCCAGATCCCGTGCATCGAGCGCAACGGCATGGCGGCGGTCAAGGCCGTCACCGCGGCCAAGATGGCGATGCGCGGCGACGGCAGCCACAAGGTCTCCCTCGACAAGGTCATCAAGACCATGAAGGAGACCGGGGCCGACATGTCCGTCAAGTACAAGGAGACGGCGCGGGGCGGGCTCGCCGTCAACATCATCGAGTGCTGACAGTGCTCAGAGGTTCGCTGCCGCGGACTCCCCCGACGCGCTGCCCGCGAGCCACTGGTCCCAGCTCAGGTTGAAGGCCGCGTAGCCGTTGTCGGCGGGGGCCTTGGCGCGCGGGGAGCCGGTGATCGTGACCGGGTCGCCCTGCTTGACCTGCTGGTAGAACCACTTGGCGTCGGACATCGACAGGTGCACGCAGCCGTGCGAGCCGCGCGCGCTGCCGCTGCCCGGGTTCGGGTCGCCGGTCGAGTAGTGGACGTAGGTGCCGGACTGCGTGAGGTGGACGTCCCAGGGCAGCGTCAGGTCGTAGTAGTTGGGGCTGCCCTTGTCGCAGCTGATACCGACGCTGCACGAGGTCATGTGGACCTTCTCCTGCTTGTCGATGACGGCCATCGTGCCGTTCCAGGTGGGGTACTCGGCGCTGCCCGCGTTGATGGACAGGGTGCGCAGGGTCGCGTTGTTCCTGGTGACCTTCATGGTGTGGCCGCTGACGGAGACGGCGGCGCGGACGTCGTCGCCGACGGTGAACGTGTGCGTGTAGTCGTGGACGCCGTACCGGCCGTTGCCGTTGCTGACGCCCTCCATGTCGGCGACGACCTTCACCTTCGTACCGGAGGGCCAGTACTCCTTCGGGCGCCAGTCGGCGCGCTTGTCGCCGAACCAGTGCCAGGCGCCCTCCACCGGCTGCGAGGCGCTCACCTTCATGTGCTTCTCGACGCCTGCGCGGGCCTTCGCCGCCACGGGGTTGGTGAACACCACCGAGATCGGCATGGCCACGCCGACCTTGGCGCCGGTCTGCGGGGTGATCGTCTCCAGGAGCATCGGCGGGCCCTTGGGCTTGGTCGGCGACGGCTTGGCGCTCGCGCTCGCCTTCCCCTTGCCCGCCCCCTTCCCGTCGTGCCCGCCCGCCGCGTCATCGCTCCCGCCGCCGCAGGCGCTCACGCCTGTCAGCGCCGCGACCGTCACGAGCGCGATTCCTATGCCAGTGCCCTTGCGCCGTCCCACGACCTGCCCCGATCTCCGTCACCCCGGGCCCCTGGACAGGGGCCGACTCCGTACATGTCCGACTCCCTGTGAGACAGCCCGAGCGGCGACGGTAGTTGCATGCGGTGTGGCAAAGCGTGTTCCAAGATTGCGGCCACTCATGCCTGTCGGGTGCTGGCACGATGGACGTTCGACCTCGTCGCCCCACCGACCGGGAGGCCCGCATGATCCGTGGAATCGACGTCAGTTCGCACCAGTCCACGTTCGACGCGGACGGCCTGGCGTTCGTCTTCATCAAGGCGACGGAGGGCCGTTCGTACGTCAATCCGCGGCTGGCCGCCCAGACGAAGCGGGCCCGTGACGCGGGCTGTGTCGTCGGCTTCTACCACTTCCTGTGGCCCGGGAACCTCACGGCGCAGGCCGAGTACTTCGTGAGCAGAGCCCCTGAGAAATCGGGAGACTTGCTGGCCGTGGACTGGGAGACGACGGGAGAGGGCACGCGGGCTTCGAATGCGGAGAAGGACCGGTTCATCAAAGAGGTGAAGCGGCTGCGTCCGGGCCATCGGGTGCTGCTCTACTGCAACCGCGACTACTGGCTGAACAGGGACACGACGTCCTACGCCGGTGACGGGCTCTGGATCGCCGACTACGTCACCGCGGGCAAGCCGCGCATCAAGGCGGACTGGGTGATCCACCAGTACACGGACCGGCCCCTCGACAAGGACGTGGCCGACTTCGCGAGCGCGCAGGCGCTGCGCGAGTGGGCCACGCCCTGACGGGGGCCGGGGCGGCTGCGGGTCAGGCGCGCCACTCGGCGGTGCGGGTCGGGGATGCCTCGTCGAGGGCCTTGCGCACGGACGCCGCGTCGGCGGCCAGGCCGTAGACGGGGGTGCCGGGCTGCTGGCGCCAGGATTCGTCCTGCCCGCCGGCGTCGACCGCGTCGAAGCCGATCTCGTCGAGGAGGGACGTCACGACCTGCTTGGCGGCGGTGTCGTCGCTCGCGATCGGCAGGGCGACGCGGGCCGGGTCGCCCTGCGGGCGGGGCTTGTCGAGGAGGTCGGCGGCGTACGTGCCGTTGAAGACCTTGACGACCTGGTGGCCGAGCTGGCGCTCCGTCCAGCGGCTCTCGGTGAGGCCCTCGTCCTCGATGCCCTCGATCTTCCCGTCGCGCTGCTGGGGGTAGTAGTTGCCGGTGTCGATGACGGTGACATCGGGAGCGGCCGTGTCCAGGAGGCCCTTGGGGAGGTTCGGTACGGCCTTGAGCGGGATGGTGACGACCACGACCTGCGCGTCGCGTACCGCGTCCTCCAGGGTGGCGGGCGTCGCGCCGGTCTCCTCGGCGAGCGCGGTGAGGGTCTGCGGGCCGCGGGAGTTCGCGACGTGCACGTCGTGTCCCGCGGCGGTGAAGCGCCGGGTGAGGTTGCCGCCGATGTTGCCCGCGCCGATGATGCCGATCTTCATGGTGCTCAGCCCTTCAGGAGTTCGCGTTCCGGTCACGCTTCGGAGATTCATGCATGTGCATGGAGTGCGAACCCTCGCGCCCCGCGGGCTATTCCGGCACTGGGCTCAAAGAGTGACGACGATCTTTCCGGTGTGGGTGTTCGACTCCATCAGGCGGTGCGCGTCCCGGATGCGGTCGAGGCCGTCGAAGACCTCCGCGATCGGCGGGCGCAGGCCCCCGTCGCGCAGGCCCGCGTCGAGGAACGCCTCGGCGCGGCGCCTGCCGTCCTCGGGCAGGTCGAAGTTGGCGTAGGTGTGGATGGTCTGCGGCCAGTTCATCGGGAAGGCGATGGTCCCGTTCAGCCAGCCGTAGACCACGATCGTGCCGCGCTTGCGCAACGCCGCGGCGTGGTGCGGGAGGTCGGGTCCGCCGATCGCGTCGAAGAGGAGGTCGGCGCCGTCTCCGGTGATCCGCCGGACCTCCTTCGCCAGGTCGTCGCCGTCGGTGACGACGACGTGCTCGGCTCCGAGGTCGAGCAGGGCCTGCTTCTTCGCCGCGGTGCGGGTCGTGGCGACGGGGATCGCGCCGATCCGCCGGGCCACCTGGATCGCGGCGGTGCCGACTCCGCTGGAGGCGCCGGTGATGACGACGTGGTCGCCGGGGCGCAGACCGCCCGTCTCGACCATGCCGCCATAAGCCGTCGTGTACGTGAGCCAGGCCGCGGCCCCGGTGATCGCGTCGACGGAGGAGTGCCGCGGCACGACCGCCGTCTCGGGCAGCACGATCCGGTCGCCGTAGACGCCCTGCGCGCCCATCTCGATGCCGGGGCCCGTCGTCACGAGGTCGCCGGGCCGGAAGCCGGTGACCTGGTCGCCGACGGCCTCGACGACGCCGGACGCCTCGTAGCCGAGCCGCGATCCGGGGAGCGTCGGCAGGTAGTAGTACTCGCCCGAGCGGAACAGCGCCTCCGCGCGGTTGAGACCCAACGCCTTGACGCGGATGAGGAGTTCGGCGGGACCGGGGCTGCGCAGTGGTACGTCCTCGATGTGCAGGACGTCGGGGCCGCCGAGTTCGTGGAAGAGGACGGCGCGGGCGGTGGCGGGAAGCGTGGTGTGGGTCATGCGTCGACCGTATGGACGCCGGGCGAGACGATCCATGCCTGCCGGTCTCGCTTTCATGTCCGTACGTCTCACCGCCTCAACTCCCGCGCTACGGTGGCCGGATGGACGTACTCAGCGACGCGATCGCCGCGATGCGGCTCGGGCGGCCGCACTCGGCGCTCCGGGACAAGTTCGCCCCGTGGGGCAGCCGGTTCGACGCCTATGACGGCGCCGGGTTCCATGTGCTGCTGCGCGGCTCGGCGTGGCTGCTGCCGGAGGCGGACGAGGAGCGGGCCGTGGCGCTCGGCCCCGGTGACGTGGTGTTCCTCGCGCACGGGCGCGGGCACACGGTGGTGAGCGAACTGGGCGCGGAGGTCGAGGAGTTCAGGCTCGAACCGGACGGCAGCTGGCCCGCGCCCGCGCCCCGGCCGCGCGTCGGCCCGACGCCCGACACGGTGATGCTGTGCGGCGCGTACCTCCTGGACCGGGCGCGGGCGCATCCGCTGCTGGACGAGTTGCCGGACGTGGTGCATCTGCCGGCGCACGTGGGCGCGCACCGGTCGCTGCGGGCGGCGGTCGAACTGCTCGGCGAGGAGCTGGACGGGCCGCGCCCCGGTTCGGACACGATCGTCTCGGCGCTCCTCGACACGCTGTTGCTGTACATCCTGCGGGCCTGGTGGCTGGGCCGGGACGACGCGGGTGCGCACGCCTCCGGCTGGTCGGCGGCGCTCACCGAGCCGCCGCTGGCCGCCGCGTTGCGGGCGATGCACGCGGATCCGGCACACCCGTGGACGGTGGCGGAGCTCGCGGGTCTGGGCGGTCTGTCGCGGGCGGCGTTCGCGCGGCGGTTCGGCGCGGAGGTGGGCATGCCGCCGCTGGCGTATCTGACGTGGTGGCGGATGACGGTGGCGGGGCGGCAGCTGCGCGAGGAGGACGTGCCGCTGCGCGTGGTGGCCGAACGGGCGGGCTACGCCTCGGAGTTCGCGTTCGCCAAGGCGTTCAAGCGGGAGTTCGGGGTGGCTCCGGGCCGGTACCGGAGGGCTTCTTGACCGCACGGAGACCTCGTGCTGCGCCTCGCGCCCCGTGGTGATCAGACGGCGGCGCCCGACAGCACCTCGACGCGGGCGCCGGAGGCACGGTTCCGGGCCGCGCGGTGCCGTTCGGGCAGCTCGGTGACGAAGTGCTCGCTCGACCTGGTGGAGCGCGCCGCGGCGGGCTTCGAGGAGCGGGCCGAGCGCGAGCACCGGGGAGGCGGGGCGGTAGCGCGGGGCGACCGCGTCCGCGCCGAGCCGAGCACCGGCCGGGCCGCGCTCGACGAGCGCGTCGAGGGCGCTGTCGACCTCGTCGCGGGTCAACGGGCGGTCAGGGACGCCGGTTCGCTGTCGGACCGGTCGGCGAGGAGCCGGTGGACGGCGTCCTCCTCGGGGCCGAGCCCGAGCAGCGTGAGCAGCGACACGTCCGCCGCCCCCGGGCTCGGGGACGGCGGACGAGACGTGCGGGCAGGGCTCAGGCCTTGCTCAGGTTGGCCCAGAACTCGTCGAAGGACAGCAGCTTGTCGCCGTTGGCGTCCTGGCGGGCGATGAGGACCTCGGCCACCGACTCCGTGACGTTGAAGTCGCCCATCTGCGCCATGGCGCTCTTGTACTCGGCCGCCGTGATGAAGCCGTCACCGTCCGCGTCGAACCGCTCGAACGCCTTGCGTGCTTCCTCGATGTCCGCCACCGGGACCACCCCTCGTTTACGTACTGCTGTGTTGACGAAGGTCAGATTATCCGGCCGTCCGGCACCGCAGTGCAGCGAGTACCCAGGCGAACTCCGCCTCGTGCCGGGGCAGCGTCTCCAGGCCGCGGACGCGGGAGACCAGATCACGGAACCGGGCCACGTCCTCGTTGGCGGCCGCCTCCATCCGCTCCAGGACCTCGCCCAGGTCAGCGGTGCCCACCAGGCCGCGCAGGATCTCGCCCGCCTCCGGCGACTCGGGGGCGACGCCGCGCTTGCGGGCCTCGCCGGCCAGGTGCACCAGGCGGCTCATGAACCACAGCGAGCTGCCGGGCGTCACGTCGGGGCCGCGGTCCGCCGCGTTGAACTCGATCATGCCGCGCATATGGGCCCTGAAGTCCGGGTCCTGCATCAGCTCGGCCAGTTCGACCCAGGCGTCGACCTGCTCGGATGTCGGGTCGTCCGGCAGATCGGGGACCATGACCCGCATCCGGTTGCGGATGTCGGGGTCGGCGGCGTCGAGACCGCCGAAGGTCTGCTCCATGAAGTCGTCGATGATGTGCTTGCGTTCGCCGGCGCTCAGTCGTGCCAGTTTGTTCATCAGGGCCATCTCCTCGGTGCTCGAACCACGTTTCGCGACGGTCGACAGGACAGCCCGGCTCAGCCGCAGCGAACGGATCTGCGCGTCGAGCGCCGCCACGTGGGCGGCGGCGACGGCGGCGATGTCCGCGTCCCCGGCCAGCACCGTGCGTACGTCGTCGAGGCCGAGGCCGAGCTCCCGCAGCGTGCGGATCAGTTCGAGACGGGCCACGGACGCGGCGTCGTACAGTCGGTAGCCGCCGTCGCTGCGGGTCACGGGGTGCAGGACGCCCTCGTCGGACCAGAAGCGGATGGTGCGCACCGTGAGACCGGTGCGGCGGGCCAACTGGCCGATCGTGAGCAGCCGCGTGCTGTCGTCGATCATGTCGAGGAGTCTGGGCCTTCCAGTGGGTGGAGACTCAAGTGAGGAGTACGGGGATGAGTCTGCGGGACATTCTGGACGCGGCGGCGAAGGGCGTCTTCCCGGCGCCGGACGGCACGACGACGGTCGTCGCGCAGCCGTCCGCGCGGGACGCGGGGGTGCTGGCGTTCACGGCGCACAGCGTGGTGTTCACGGACGAGTCCGAGGAGTGGGTGCGCGAGACGCTGGCCGCGGTGGACTGCGACGCGTTCGCGGCGACGATGAACGCCCGGTTCCTGGCCGCGTTCATGGACCGTACCGGGCGGGCCCACGACACGATCGACCTGCTGACGGTGGCCGCGGCGCTGCCCGGTGAGCCGCCGCTGGCGCTGCGCGAGATCCGCGACCGCGAGCACCCCCGGGTGACCCGGGCGCTGGATCACCGTGACGACGTACGGGTGTGGGAGGCGGCGGGGGACGCCGGGGGCGTGCTGGTGCTGGGGCGCGGGGTCGCCGGGCGCTGGGAGGCGGCGATCGAGGTGGACGAGGCCGGGCGCCACCGGGGCTCGGGCGGCAACTGGCGGTGGCCGCCCGGCACTTGGTCCCGGAGGAGTTCGTGTGGTCGCAGCAGTCGCCGGGCAACGCGCGCAGCGTGCGGGTGTTCCAGGCGGCGGGGTACCGCCCGGTCGGCTCCGAGGCGCTGATGCTGCGCCACGCCCAGGGCCCCGTCTAGCGGAAGATCCCGGTGTGGCCGAGGGAGTAGCGGCCCGGCTGCGGGTAGACCGCGAGGCCGTGCGGCCCCGAGCCGACCGGGATCCGGGCCACCTGGGCGCCCGTACGGGTGTCGATGGCGTACACCTCGGCGTCGTAACGGCCGGACAGCCAGAGGGTGTTGCCGTCCGCGGAGACGCCGCCCATGTCGGGGCTGCCGCCCTGCGGGAGCTTCCACTTCTTCGTGAGCCTGTCCTGCGCGAAGTCGAAGACGGAGACGGTGCCCTCGCCCCGGTTGGAGACGTACATCTCCTTCGAGTCGCGGCTGACGTACAGGCCGTGGGTGCCCTTGCCGGTGGGCAGCAGGGTCGGCTTGGAGAAGGTGTCGCCGTCCAGGACCCACATGCCGTCGGCCATCATGTCGGCGACGTAGAACTTCTTGCCGTCGGGCGACATCTTCACGTCCTGCGGCATCGCGCCGTCGAAGGGCAGCCTCTGCTGCCCGATGACCTTCATCTTCGCCGTGTCGACCTTGAGCAGTTCGCCGCTGAACTCGCAGCTGACGATGAAGTAGCGGCCGTCGAGGGAGAAGTCGGCGTGGTTGACGCCGTAGCAGCTGACGGGTTCGGTGTGCTTGATCTTCATGGTGTGCGGGTCGCGGAAGACCAGTTCGCGGTCGAGCGAGGCCATGACGACGGCGTTCTTGCCGTCGGGCGTGAAGTAGAGGTTGTACGGGTCGTGCACGTCGACCGGCTTGCCCGCCTCGCCGGTCCTCGGGTCGATGGGGGTGAGCGTGTTCCCGCGGTTGTTGTTGACCCACAGCGTCTTCATGTCCCAGGAGGGGACGACGTGCTGCGGCTGCCGGCCGACCTTGATCGTCTCGATGATCTCGAACGTCTTGGGGTCGATGACGGAGACCGTGTCGGACTCGGTGTTGGGGACGTAGACCCGCGACGGGAAGTCCTTGACGACCGGGGAGAGCTTGTTCGGCCGGTCGGCGGCGTACACGTCCTTCGGGTTGAGGACGGGCGGCATGCCGGGCAGCCCGTTCACGGTCTGCTTCGGCACGGCGGGCTTGACCGGCTTGACGGCGCCCTGGCTGCCTCGGTCGGCGGCGTTCTCGGTGCCGCAGCCGGTGAGCGCGGCGAGGACGGCGGTGGCGGCGGCGAGCAGGGCGCCGGTGCGGCGGGTGAGTTTCATGAGAGCAGCTCCGTGCAGGTCACGGCGGACAGGCCGCGGCGGTCGAGGTGGTCCAGGAGGGCGGGCAGCGCGGCGACGGTGTCCTGGTAGCCGAAGTGCAGGCTGACGACGGAGCCGGGGCGCACGGCCGAGGCGACGGTGTCGACGACGGCGCTCGCGCCCGGCGAGGTGAAGTCCAGCGAGTCCACGTCGTACGAGAGGACGTGCGGGTAACCGGCCCGCTGGGCGAGGCGGGCGACGAGCGGGGACGCGCTCTGGGCGCGCGAGGGCCGGAACCAGGTGCCGATGGAGCCGGTGAGCCGGCGGATGCGCTGGGCGCAGCCGGTGATCTCGGCGGACGCCTCGGCCTCGGACATGGCGTTGATGTCGCGGTGGTGCAGGGTGTGGTTGCCGAGGTCGTGGCCGCCGTCGAGGACGCGCCGGGCGACGGCCGGGTGTTCGTCGAGCCAGGTGCCGACGGCGAGCACGGTGACGTGGGCGTGGGCCCGCTCGGCCTCCTTCAGGAGTGCGTACGCGATGGCGGGGTCGCCCTGCCCGTGGAACGTGAGGGCGACGCGCGGGGCGGTGCGCGGGCCGTGGTCGATCTGGGCGGGCTGTCCGGGGAAGCGGTGCGGTCCGGGGGCGGCGCGTGCGGGGCGGGCGGAGCGGGCCGGGGAGGCCGTGGGGGCGGGCGTCGGGGTCCGTTCGGCGGAGGCGCAGCCGGTGGCGAGTGCGGCGGTGAGGCCGGCGGTGAGGCCGGCTCCGACGCGCAGGGCCGAGCGGCGTCGCAGCGGTTCTGCCTTGGTCACCCGCCCCATTTAAGGGGGATGTCAGACAAAAGCCGCTTACCGACCCGAGGGCCTTAACGAATACTGAACACCCTCTGCATTTCTCCTTCATTTACTAGGCCCGTGGGCCACATCACCAAGGATTCATTTGGACCTCGCCGACACCTTCTGTCATGATCGGTGCCACGACCCCCATTGACCCGGGCCAGGTCGTCAGCAGACGCCGTGGACTACACCCCCACTGTCCACGGCGCACCACACGAAAGCCCCCGCGGCGCCGTACGACGGCGAGAACGGGGGCTTTCGTGCGTGGTCCACCAGTACGGGACTCAGCGGTCGGCGACCCGCATCTCGAACCAGGTCGTCTTGCCGCGCGGCAGCAGGTCCACGCCCCAGCGGTCGGAGAGCTTGTCGACGAGGAAGAGGCCGCGGCCCGATATGTCGAACGGCTGCACCGGCATCAGACAGGGCAGTCCGCGCGAGGGATCGCGCACCTCGACCCGGACCCAGCCGCGGCGGCGCAGCATGCGCAGGCCGAAGACGCGGGCGCCGGTGTGCCGCACGGCGTTGCCGACGAGTTCGGAGACGAGCAGGACGGCGTCCTCGGTCATCTTCGGGGAGAGCCCCCAGTGCCGCAGGACGACGACCTGGGCGAGGCGGCGAGCGGTCGCCGCCGACTCGGGGCGCGACGGGAGCCGCACCTCCGCCTCGGTCGGATTTCCGAACAACTCCAGTGCCCTCAGGGCGTGTTCGTCCTCGACCGCGGGAGACCAGCGCGCGGCGGTCGCACCGCCGTGCCGCCGTGGTTGTTCGACACCCTCAAGCCCCGCCATGCCCTCCATGATGGCTGCCCGGAGCGGATCGCGGGGCCGTTCCGGCTGAATAAGCCCCCCGGAACGCCTCATTCCGGGGGGCGGTTTTGTCATATGCCGGAGGCAGATAGGGCGCCTTCGCGCCCCATCTGACCTGCGACGACATCATGTGCACGACCCAACATTGATCGCCGCGGACGAGAATCGCTTAAGGTTCTCTTAAGGCGGGGATAATGCGCCCCAACGAGGGACGTGATCAACTCGGCTCGCCTGTACGGGAGTTGACGCCCCCCGCTGAGGGTACGTCAGGCGAACTTCGCCTTGCCCGGACCTTCCTCCACGAAGCTACGCATACCGGTCTCCCGGTCCTGGGTCGCGAACAGTCCCGCGAACCAGGTGCGTTCGAGGGCGAGCCCGGTCTCCAGGTCGGTCTCCAGACCCGCGTCGATCGACTCCTTCGCGGCGCGCAGGGCGATCGCCGGACCCTGGGCGAGCCGGGCCGCGTAGGCGTGCGCGGTGTCGAAGACCTCGTCCGCCGGGACGACGCGGTCGACCAGGCCGATGGCCAGGGCCTCGTCGGCCTTCACCTGGCGGCCCGTGAAGATCAGGTCCTTGGCCCTGGACGGGCCGACGAGGCGGGACAGACGCTGGGTGCCGCCGGCGCCCGGGATGAGGCCGAGCAGGATCTCCGGCTGGCCCAGCTTGGCGTTCTCGCCCGCGATCCGGTAGTCGGCGCAGAGCGCCAGCTCGCAGCCGCCGCCCAGCGCGTAGCCGGTGATCGCGGCGACGACAGGCTTGGGGATGCGGGCCACGGCGGTGAACGAGTCCTGGAGCGCGCGGGACCGCACGACCATGGCCGCGTGGTCCATGGCCTGCATCTCCTTGATGTCCGCGCCGGCCGCGAACACCTTCTCGCTGCCACGGACGACCACGGCCCGGATGTCGTCCCGGGCCGTGGCCTCCTCGGCGAGTTCCTTGATGCGGTCCTGGGTCGCGACGTCCAGGGCGTTCATCGGGGGGCGGTCGAGGCGGAGGGTTCCGACGCCGTCGGCTACTTCGAGGTGAACGGTCATGCCCCGCAGGTTAGCGTCCGTTCACCGGGGCCCATCAGGCCCCTGCCGCCCTCGACCTGTGCTGCTACTTCTTCCAGTCCGCCCACGACATGTTCCAGCCGTTGAACCCGTTGTCCGGGGCCACCGTCTTGTCGTGTGAGTTCTTGACGACGACCACGTCGCCGATCATCGACTGGTTGAAGAACCACGCCGCCGGGACCTGGCCGTCGTAGCCGCCGCGGACGTCGCGCAGGCCCACACAGCCGTGGCTGGCGTTGTAGTTGCCGAAGGCGTCGCCGCCCCAGTAGTTGCCGTGGATGAACGTGCCGGAGTTGGTCAGGCGCATGGCGTGCGGGACGTCCTTGATGTCGTACTCGCCGCCGTAGCCGACCGTCTCGCCGTTCATCCGGGTCACCTTGAGCTTCTCGCTGATGACCATCTGGCCGTTCCAGGTGTCGTAGCCGGGCTTGCCGGTCGTCACGGGGATCTTCTTGATGACCTTGCCGTCCCGCTCGACCGTCATCCGCTTCTTCTTCACGTCGACCGTGGAGACCTGGCTGCGGCCGATCGTGAACTTCACGGTGCGGACCTGCTTGCCGTAGACGCCGGGGCGGCCCTCGACGCCGTCGAGGTTCAGCTTGACGGTGACCTCGGTGCCCGCGGCCCAGTACTCCTCGGGCCGGAAGTCGATCCGGTCGTTGCCGAACCAGTGGCCCTCCACCGGGACGGACGGCTCGGTCGTGACCGTGATGGCCTTCTCGACGTCGTCGGGGTGCGTGATACCGCGGGTGAAGCGGACCGAGAACGGCATGCCGACGCCGACCTTCGAGCCGTCCTCCGGCGTGAACGTACCGATGAAGGTGTTCTTCGGGGTGAGCGTGGTGAAGGACGTGTCCTTGGCCGACTCGCGACCGTCCTTGTCCTTCGCCACCGCGTGGATCTTGTACGTGGTGGACGCGGCCAGGTGCTGCGACGGCGTCCAGCTCGCGCCGTCCCCGGCGATCTTCCCGTCGACCGCCCTGCCCTTGGCGTCGGCCACCTCGACCTCGGTCAACTTGCCCTTGGACGCGGTGACTTTGAGAGCTCCGCTGGTCGCGACGTCGTCCGCGCCGTTCTTCGGCGCGACGGTGACGACGGCCGCCGACGGCTTGTTCGCCTCCGCCGCGCTCGACGCCTTGCCGGAATCGCCCTTGCCGTCGTCTCCCGCGTCCGAACCGCCCCCGCCACCGCACGCGGTGACCAGCAGCAGTGCCGCCCCCAGCAGAGCCGCCGATATGGGTCGTCGCCCGTTCAAGATGTTCTTCTCCCCTCGCCAGGCCCCGGTCCAGGGCCCGCACCCCTGCGCGTCAGCGCGCGCACTGCGAAAGATAACCACACGACCTGGGAAAACGGATCCCCGCTTATGTCACCGTTCCGTCCCAACGCCCTGGCCACACCCCCCTCTCCGCGTGCGCGGCCCGCCGGCTAGCCCGCGGCGCCGGCCGTCCACTCCTTCCATCCCATGTTCCAGCCGCCGAGCCCGTTGTCAGGAGCCACTTTCTTGTCAGCGCTGTTCTTCACCTCGACGACATCGCCGATCAGCGTGCGGTCGAAGAACCAGCCGGCGGGGGTCTGCGAACTGCCGCCCTTCACATCACGCAGGCCGACACAGCCGTGGCTGACGTTGGAGCTGCCGAAGACGCCGCCCGACCAGTAGTTGCCGTGCAGGAACGTGCCGGAGTCGGTGAGCCGGATCGCGTGCGGCACGTCCGGGATGTCGTACTCGCCGCCGAAGCCGACGGTGCGGCTGTTCATGCGGGTGACCTCGAGCAGCTCGGAGACGACCATCTTCCCGTTGTACGTGGTCGAGCGCGGCGCCCCCGCCGTGATCGGCAGGGTGTCGACGAGCTCGCCGTCCCTGCGGACCTCCATGGTGTGCGACGCGGCGTCGACGAGACTGACCTGGCTGCGGCCCACGGTGAACGTGAACGACTTGTACTGGAGGCCGTAGACGCCGGGCGCCGCCTCCACGTCGCGCAGCTTCAGGTCCACGGTGACCTTGGTGCCGGGCTTCCAGTACTCCTTGGGCCGGAAGTCGAGTCGGGTGTTCCCGAACCAGTGCGGGGCGACCTCGACGGCGGGCTTCGCGGTGACCCGTACGGCCTTCTCGACCGCGGCGCGGTTCTCGATCTCCCGGTTGAACTCCAGCTTCACGATCATGCCGGTGCCGACCGTGGAACGGTTCTCCGGCGTCACGTAGCCGATGAAACGCTCGTCGGGGACGAACGTGGTGAAGGTGGTGTGCCGGGCCATGCGGCGGCCCGCGTCGTCCACGGCGACCGCGTCGACGACGTACTTCGCGGCGAGCGCGAGCCGCTCGCCGTCGGGCCCGCTCGGCCGCCAGCGGCTGCCGTCCTGGTCGAGCCGGCCGGGGACCTTCTCCTCCTGCGCGTCCTGGATCCTGACGACCTTCACCGACTCCAACCGGCCCTCGGGCACCTTGACTTGAAGCCCGCCGTCCGTCTTCACGTCCTTGCTCGCGTCGTCCGGGGTGACCCGGATCAGGTCCTCCGGCGAGCGCGGCTTGCCGAACACCTCGCCCGAGTCGCATCCGGCGAGCCCGCCGACCAGTCCTGCCCATGTCAGTACGGCGGCCAGTGTCGCCCCTGCGCGCCTCGCGCGCCTCACAGCTGTTCTCACGCCAGGCCAACGACGCTCCCCCCGCCGGGGAAACGTGAGTGCGAGCCACGCTCTGGGCAGAACAGTGGGGAGGAGTACGCGTGGGGAGCCGCGGCCGGGACGCCGCACGCCCAGTTGACGAGCAGTCGTGGAGCCGCGGGAGGCTGGCAGGTGTCGAGCGCACCCGAGCAGGAGGCAGTGCAGACCGGCACGTCAGGGGGCGTGCCGGCCCGCACGGGGCAGGGCAACGGCCGGGCGGCGGCGACCGCCGCGTCGGCACGGGACCGGGAACGGGAACGGGAACGCACTCCCCCGGTCGGGCCGGTGTGGCCCGGCGCGCCGATGCCACTGGGTGCCCGCTTCCGGGTCGGCCCGGACGGCGTCGCGGGCACCAACTTCGCCCTGTGGGCCGGGGGCGCGCAGTCGGTCGAGCTGTGCCTGTTCGACGAGGAGGACCGTGAACGGCGCACCCCGCTGGCCGAGTTGACGCACGAGATCTGGCACGGCTTCGTGCCGGGCGTCCTGCCCGGACAGCGGTACGGGTTCCGGGTGCACGGCCGCTGGGACCCGTGGACCGGCGCCCGCTGGAACCCGGCGAAGCTGCTCCTCGACCCGTACGCGCGCGCCGTCGACGGCGAGTTCCGGCTGCCGCCGGAGGTCTACGGCCACGTACGGGACTGGCCCGAGCAGCACGTGGCGGACACGGTGCGCGACGGCCGGGACTCGGCCCCGTACGTCCCGAAGGGCGTCGTGGTCCACGACGACGCGCCGGACGACGAGTGGGCGGACGACCGCAGGCCGAAGACACCGTGGGCGGACTCCGTCATCTACGAACTGCACGTACGCGGCTTCACCCGCCAACACCCGGGCATACCCGAGGAGTTGCGCGGCACATACGCGGGCCTGGCGCATCCGGCAGCGATCGAGCACCTGGTGAAACTGGGCGTGACGGCGGTGGAGCTGCTGCCCGTGCACCAGTTCGCGCACGAGGACCATCTGCTGCGCCGCGGCCTGAAGAACTACTGGGGCTACAACTCCATCGGCTACTTCGCCCCGCACGCGGCGTACGCGGCGTCGGGCACCGCCGGCCAGCAGGTCGGCGAGTTCAAGCGGATGGTGCGGGCCCTGCACGACGCGGGCATCGAGGTCATCCTCGACGTGGTCTACAACCACACGGCGGAGGCCGGCGAGCTGGGCCCGATGCTGTCGCTCAAGGGCATCGACAACCGCGGCTACTACCGGCTCGCGGACGATCCACGCAGGTACGCCGACTACACGGGCTGCGGCAACACCCTGCACGTGGTGCAGCCGCACGTACTCCGGCTCATCACGGATTCGCTCAGGTACTGGGTCACCGAGATGGGCGTCGACGGCTTCCGCTTCGACCTCGCCGCCGCCCTGGCCCGCTCGATGCACGACGTCGACATGCTGTCGCCGTTCCTCGCGGTCATCGCGCAGGACCCGGTGCTGCGCCGCGTGAAACTCATCGCGGAACCGTGGGACGTCGGCTCCGGGGGCTACCAGGTGGGCGCGTTCCCCCCGCTGTGGACGGAGTGGAACGACCGGTACAGGAACGCGGTCCGGGACTTCTGGCGGGGCGCGCTCCCGGACGTACGGGACCTGGGATACCGGCTTTCGGGGTCGAGTGACCTGTACGCGTGGGGCGGCCGCCGCCCCTACGCCTCCGTCAACTTCATCACCGCGCACGACGGATTCACCCTGCGCGACCTGGTCAGTTACGAACGCAAGCACAACGAGGCGAACGGCGAGGGCAACCGCGACGGCTCCAACGACAACCGGTCCTGGAACTGCGGCGTCGAGGGCGAGACGCCGGACGAGGGCGTTCTCGCCCTGCGCAGGCGGCAGTTGAGGAACCTGCTCACGACCCTCCTGCTGTCGACCGGCGTCCCGATGCTGGTCGCGGGCGACGAGTTCGGGCGCACGCAGCGCGGCAGCAACAACGCCTACTGCCAGGACAACGAGATCAGCTGGGTCGACTGGGGGCTCCTCGACGACCCGGGCTGGCGGGCCCTGTTCGACCTCACCTCCCGTCTGATCGCCCTGCGTCACGCGCACCCCGTGCTGCGCCGCCGCGCGTTCTTCTCGGGCCGCGCGCACTCGGCGGACGGCCTGCGCGACCTGGCCTGGTTCACGTCACGCGGTACGGAGATGACGGAGCGGGACTGGTACGCGCCGGCGGCGACGCTCGGCATGTACCTCTCGGGCCGGGACATTCCCGGCCGGGACGCCCTCGGCGCCCCCATCGAGGACGACAGCTTCCTGGCGGTGCTGCATGCCGGGGACCGGGCGGAGAGTTTCGTGCTGCCGGGCGATCCGTGGGCACGGTCGTACGAGGTGGTCGTGGACACGGCCGACGAGGAGCAGTCCGGCGCGCCCGGGATCGTCCATCGGGCGGGAACGGTGATGACGGTGGGCGCGCGGTCGGTGGTGCTGCTGCGGGTGAGCGAGTAGGGGCGGGGGCACTGCGCGCCCGGCCCCTGCCCACCCTCGGACGATCAAGGCCGGGGCTCACCCCGGTACGTGCCGAACGACCAGTGGTTGCCCTCCGGATCCGTGAGGGCGAACTCGCGGCTGCCGTACGGCTGGTCCTCGATCTCGCGGAAGATCTTGACGCCGGCGTCGACGAGACGCGCGTACAGCTCGTCGACGCGGTCCGTGACGACGTAGCAGCCGAACGTGCCCGGCTTCTGGCACCACTTCTGCGGCGGGGCGTCCGGGTCGTGGGAGCCGAGCATCACGCCGCCGCCCTCGGGCCAGTCGAGCTGGGCGTGGGCGACGCGGTCGCCGTCCTCGTAGACGGCCGTGCGCAGGAAGCCGACCGTGCCGACGAGGAAGTCGATCAGGGCCGGGGCGTCGGTGGCCTGGAGGGTCGGCCAGACCAGGGGTTCGCGGGGGTTCTGTGGGGTGTTCATGGGGTCGATTCTTCGCCGTTGTGGTGGCCCCCGGCTTGGATGTTCCGGCACTCCTCGGCGAGCCACGCGGTGGGGCTCAGGCCCGTGTACCGGTGGAACGCGCGGACCAGGTGGGAGTGGTCGCAGTAGCCGTGGTCGGCCGCCACCCGGGACAGGTCCGGCGGCGCGTGACCCGCGACCGCCCTGACGACCGCCTCCTTCGCGTACTGGAAGCGCATCAGGCGGGCCGCCTGTCCTGGGCTCAGGCCGGTCTCGGCGCGGAACAGGGTCGTCAGGCGGCGCTCGCTGAGGGATACGTGTGCGGCGAGGCCCGGCAGGGAGCCCGTGCCGCGGTGCCGGGCGAGCCAGGTCCACGCCTCGGCGACCTCGGGGCGCACCCCGGCGAACGGGTCGGTCGCGCCCAGATAGGCCGACAGGAGCCTGAAGCGGTCCCGCCAGTCGCTCAACTCCTCCACCTGGTCGCGGACTCGGGCGGCCTGCCGGCCCAGTACGGCCGTTCCGTCGGTGACCACGCACCCGGCGAGTTCCGCCGCCGGAACCCCGAGCAGAGCCCGCGCCGCCAGGGGGTGCACGGCGAGCTGGATGCCGCTCTCGTGCTCGGGCTGCCGGATGAACGCGGGGTCCTGGTGCAGGCCGCCGACGACGATGTCGGTACGGATCGCGTCGGGGCCGGTGGCCTGCTCGGGGGTGGTGCCGCTGACCACGGGCCCGTCGAGGGAGAAGATCACCGTGAGGTACGGGGACGGCAGGCCGCGATGGAGCGCGGGGCGCTGCCCCCGGGTGCGGTAGCCGACGGCCGAGACGATCGCGCCGCCGGGGCGCGGGGTGGCCCGGACGAATTCCAGTGAGCCCGTGCTCATGCCTCCAGTATGCGGACGGGCCGCGCGAACCCGCTAGCCGAGAATCCCGCGGTCGTACGCCACCGCGACCGCCGCCGCGCGGTCCTTCACGCCCAACTTGCCGTAGATGTGCGTGAGATGCGTCTTCACCGTCGCCTCGCTGATGAACAGCTCGCGGGCGATCTCCTTGTTGGAGGTGCCGCGCGCGACCAGGACGAGGACCTCGCGCTCGCGGGCGGAGAGCGTCTCGTCGGCGGGGGCCGCGGGCGTGCGTACCGCGGTGACCAGGCGGGACGCGACCGCCGGTGACAGGACCGTGCGCCCTTGCGCCGCGGCTCGTACCGCCGTGAAGAGTTCCTCGCGCGGGGCGTCCTTCAGGAGGTAGCCCGTCGCGCCCGCCTCGATCGCAGGGAGCGTGTCGGAGTCCGTGTCGTACGTGGTGAGGACCAGGACGCGGGCGCGGGCGCCGCGGCGGGTCAGTTCCTTGATGGCGTCGACCCCGCCGCCGCCCGGCATGCGCAGGTCCATCAGGACGACGTCCGGATCGAGTTCGGCGGCGCGGGTGACGCCCTCCACCCCGTTCGCCGCCTCGCCGAGGACCGTGAAGCCGGGGGCCGATTCGAACATGCCGCGCAGGCCGTCGCGGACCACCGGGTGGTCGTCGACGATGAGGAGGGTGATCACTGGGTCAGCCATGGCGCACCAACGGTACGCGAGCCGAGATCGCCGTGCCGCCGCCCGGCTCTGACTCGACGGTGACGTCTCCCGCGAGGCGTTCGGCGCGGGCCCGCATGCCGTCGAGGCCGAAGCCGCCGGAGCCCGTACGGGCGGGCAGGGTGAGGGGGTCGAAGCCGCGGCCGTCGTCGCGCACGTCGAGGGTGACCTCGCCCGCCATGAAGGACAGGGTGACGCCGAGGCGGGTGGCGTGGGCGTGTCGGGCCGCGTTCGAGAGGGCCTCCTCGGTGATGCGCAGGAGGGTCGCCTCGATCTCGTCGTGGAGGGGTTCGGCGGTGCCGGTGAGGGTGAAGTCGGCGCGGACGCCGGTGCGGGCCGCCCAGTCGTGCACCGTCTTCTTGAGCGCCTCGGGGAGCGTGGAGCCGTCGAGGGCGGCGGGTGACAGGTTGTGCACGGAGCGGCGGGCCTCGCCGAGGCTGTGGCGGGCCAGGTCGGAGGCGCGGTCGAGGTGTTCGTGGGCGACGGCGAGGGTGGGGGCGTTCTTGACGACCTGGAGCTGCGCGATGATCCCGGTCAGGCCCTGGGCGATGGTGTCGTGGATCTCGGCGGCGAGTCGGCGGCGCTCGTCGGCGATGCCCGCTTCCCGTGCCTGGACGAGGAGTTGGGCGTGCAGGGCGGCGTTCTCGTCGAGGGCGGCCTGGAGCGCGGTGTTCGTCTCCTCCAGTTCGCCGATGGTGCGGGCCTGGACGCGGGCGCGCTCCTGCTCCTTCTCCTGGAGCTGCCCGGTGACCACCACGAAGATCATGTTGGCGACGAGCAGCCCGCCGAACACGGCCCAGCCGAGCGAGTCGCCCGGCGGCAGGCCGCCCGCCTGGGAACCGGCCACGATGACGGCCGAGGCGAGCAGGCCGAGCCGTTGCAGTCCGCGCGGCAGCAGCCGGTCGGCGTCGAAGTAGCCGACGGCCGCGAAGAACGCGTAGAACGGGTTGACCAGGGCGAGGACGAAGGCGCACGACCAGCGCACCCAGTAGAAGACGGCGCTCACCGAGGTCGGCCCCGACCGGGTGCGCTCCCGGTGGCCCCACCACAGCTGGAGGACGAGGGCGCCGCCGGTCAGGCAGCAGAGGACCCACCAGTCGAGCCGGTCCATGCCGATCAGGTCGGCGGTGGCCGCGGACAGCACGAAGCTGACGACGAGCAGGACGTAGGCGCCGTAACGGTGGACGACGCGCCACGGATCGTCCGCGAAGGCCGCCGTCTCGTCGGGCGCGGATCCGGTACCGGTGGTCATGCCCTCAGTCTGCCGCGCCGCGCTCCCGCTCATCGGCTCACTCCCAGCGGAACCAGCGCGCGGCCGCGCCGGTCAGGACGACGGCCCACAGGGCGAGGACACCCAGGTGCGACCAGGCCGGCCAGTCCCCCGCCATCGCCTGGTTCATGGCCTGCGCGGCGGCGCCGAACGGGGTCAGCTCCACGACGTGGGCCAGTGCGTCCGGCATCGCCTGCACGGGCACCCACACGCCCGCGCAGAACATCGCGGGGAAGAAGACGATCGAGCCGATCGCGTTGGAGATCTTCGTCGTACGGGCCCTGGAGGCGATCAGCGCGCCGAGGGCGAGGGCGCACACCACGGACAGGAGCAGGGCGAGCAGGTAGCCGGGGATCTGCCGCGGCAGCGCCACGTCGAAGGCGAGCCGGCCGACGGCGAGGCAGAGCGCGACGGAGACCACGATCGCGGCTCCGTGGATGCCCATCTGGGCGCTGAGCAGCGCGGACGGCCGGACCGGTGTGGTCGACATGCGGCGCAGGACGCCCCGCTCGCGGTACCCGGTGATGATCGGCGGCATCGACTGAATGCCGCCCGCGATCATCGCGAGCAGCACGGTGACGGGCACGTAGGCGTCGACCAGGCGGATGCCGCCGAGCCCGTCGTCGGCCTCCCGGAAGGAGGGGATCGAGCCGAGGATCACCAGCAGGCCGACGGGGAACAACAGGATGCCGATCAGGCTGCCGGCCTCGCGCCGGAAGAGCGTGAACTCGGCGGTGAGGACCGCCTTGTGGGCGGTGCGCGCGTGCACGGTGGCGGTGCTCATGACTGGCCGACTCCCGTCAGGTCGAGGAACGCGTCGTCCAACGTGGCGTCGGAGACCCGGAGTTGGTGGGCGGTCACGCGGTGGCGGGCGAGCAGTGTCAGGACGGCGTTGACGGTCTCGTCGTCACCGGTGAGCGTCACCCGGCCCTCGCGGTGCTCGGTGGAGGCGAGGCCGGGCAGCGCGGCGAGTTCCCGCTCGTCCAGCGGCGCGGACGGTGTGAAGGAGATGACGGTGGCGCCCGCCGCCTGCCGGATCAGTCCGGCGGGGGTGTCGAGCGCGGCGACCCGGCCCTGGTCGATGACGGCGATGCGGTCGCAGAGCCGCTGCGCCTCCTCCATGAAGTGCGTGACGAGGAGGACGGTGACGCCGCTGTCCCGCACGTCCTCGATCAGCGCCCAGGTGTCGCGGCGGGAGCGCGGGTCGAGGCCGGTGGTCAGCTCGTCGAGCACGACGACGCGCGGGTTGCCGACGAGGGCGAGCGCGATGAACAGGCGCTGTTTCTGGCCGCCGCTCAGTTTGCCGAAGCGGGTCGTGAGCTTGTCGGTCAGGCGCAGGCGCTCGGCGAGCGGGCGCCAGTCCAGGGGGTCCGGGTAGATCGCCGAGTACAGCTCCAGGGCCTCCCGCACCGTGAGCTTCGGCTGGATCTCGCTCTCCTGGAGCTGGGCGCCGAGGAGGCGGGTCACGGCGGCGTGGTCGCGGACGGGGTCGAGCCCGGCGACCCGGATGCGCCCCGCGTCGGGGGTGCGCAGCCCTTCCACGCACTCCACGGTGGTGGTCTTGCCGGCCCCGTTGGGACCGAGGATCCCGAAGATCTCACCCTCGGCGACGGTGAAGGAGACCCCGTCGACGACGGCCCGGCCCGCGTACGACTTGCGCAGCCCGGCGACCTCGATGAGCGGTGCGGTGGTGGTGGTCATGGATCCAGCCTCGCCGCCGGCGCCCGCCGGGACATCGCCCATCACGCTCGAAGCGGCATCAGCCGATCGGTTGATGGGCGGTACGACCTCCGGGCGCGTGTGCGCGGGGCCGGACGGCGTCCGAAACCCAGTGGGCGATGTCAGTGGCGAACCGTAGTCTCGCCACTGATGACGACTACACATGCAGCGACCACGGATCTGGACCGGAGCGACGAGACACCGCAATCGGCGGCGCCCGTACGGCAGTCGGCCGTGCGCTCGCTGCTGCGGCTGTGGCCGTACGTGCGTCCCGTGCGGGCGCGCTGGGCGGGCGCCGCGGCGGTGGCCGTGGTCGCCTCGTGCCTCGCGCTGGTCTTCCCGCTGGTCCTGAAGTGGATCGTGGACGGCCCGGTGACCCACCGGGACCCGGGCGGGGTGTGGGCCGGCGCCGGGGTGCTGCTGGCGCTCGGTGTGGCGGAGGCGCTGCTGTTCGGGCTGCGGCGATGGCTGGTGGCGCGGCCGCTCGCCGGGGTCGAGGCGGCGATGCGGGCCGACCTGTACCGGCATCTCCAGCGGCTGCCGGTCGGCTTCCACGACCGGTGGGCGTCGGGGCAGCTCCTGTCGCGCGCGACGACGGACCTCATGGTCGTCCGGATGTTTCTCGCCTTTCCGCTGACCTTCCTCATCGTCAACGGGGTGACGATCGCGGCCGGTCTGGCGCTGCTCGTCGTGCAGGACTGGGGGCTCGGGCTCGTGCTGCTCGCTCCGGCGGTGCCGCTGATCGCCGTCTGCTACCGGTTCGAGCACGGGTACGCGGCGGCGTCGCGGCGCGCGCAGGACCAGGTCGGCGATCTGACGACGGTCGTCGAGGAGTCGGTGCTCGGCATCCGCATCATCAAGGGGTTCGGCCGGCACCGCGCGCAGGCGCGGGCGTTCCGCGACCTGTCGCGGACCGTGCGGGGCACCGAGCTGACCAAGGCGCGGCTGCTCGCCGGGATCCTGGCGGTCATCACGCTGCTGCCGGAGGTGGCGCTCGGCGCGGCCCTGGTCATCGGGACGGTGCAGGTCGCGGACGGCTCGCTCTCGGCGGGCACGCTCGTCGCGTTCCTGTCGACGGCGCTCGCGCTGCGCTGGCCCATCGAGTCGATCGGCTTCCTGCTCGCGATGAGCCAGGAGGCGGCGACGGCGACACGGCGGTACTTCGAGGTGATGGACGCCGAGGAGGAGGACCCGTCCGTCCTGTCCGGCGCGAGCGGTGCGCCCGCCGACGGCGGGCTCCGGTTCGAGGGGGTCGCGTTCCGCTACCCGGACGCGGCCGAGGACGCCGTGCCGACGCTGCGCCATGTCGATCTGCACATCAGGTCCGGCGAGACGATGGCGCTGGTCGGCGCGACCGGCAGCGGCAAGACGACACTGACCGCGCTGGTGCCGCGGCTGTACGACCTCACGGCCGGGCGGATCACGCTCGACGGGCGGGACATCGCCGCGATGCCGCGCGAGGAGCTGCGCACGCTCGTCTCGGTGGCCTTCGAGGAGCCGACGCTGTTCTCGGCGTCCGTCGCGGAGAACGTGCTGATGGGCGCTCCGGACGCGGGCGCGGAGCAGTTGGAGCGGGCGCTCGGTGTCGCGCAGGCCGACTTCGTACGGCGACTGCCGGACGGTGTCGACACGGAGGTCGGCGAGCAGGGCCTGAGCCTGTCGGGCGGCCAGCGGCAGCGGCTCGCGCTCGCCCGTTCCGTGGTGGGCGGTCCGCGCTTCCTGATCCTGGACGACCCGCTGTCCGCGCTCGACGTGCACACGGAGGCCGCGGTGGAGGCGGCGCTGCGCCGCGTCCTCGCCGACAGCACCGCGCTCGTGGTCGCGCACCGGCCGTCCACGGTGCTGCTCGCGGACCGGGTCGCGCTGCTGTCCGAGGGGCGGATCGCGGCGGTGGGCACGCACCACGAGCTGCTGCGGACGAACGCGGAGTACCGGTATCTGATGTCGGGAGCCGCCGAGGAAGCCGAGGAACCGGTGGAGTCGGCGCGGCAGGCGGGAAAGGCGGCACAGGCATGACGACGACGGCCGGCACGAACCTTCAGAAGACCGAGCCGGAAGAGGCCGAGGACGTCCGGGTGCCCTCCCCCGGCGACCCGTTCGACCGGGACGACCTGCCCACGCCGAAGGGCGCGACGAGCGCACTGCTGCGCTCGCTCCTCGCGCCGCACCGGCGCGGCGTGCTCCTCACGGTGCTCGCGCTGCTGGTGCAGCAGGCGGCCGTGCAGTCCGGGCCGCTGATCGTCGCGTACGCCATCGACAGCGCGGTGCCCGCGTTCCGCGACCACTCCTACGGGCCGCTGGTCGCGGTCGGCGTCGGGTTCCTGCTGACGGCGTGCGGCTCGGCGGCCTTCCAGTACGCGTACATCCAGCTGTCGGCGCGCGTCAGCCAGAACGTGCTGCTCGATCTGCGCGGCCGGATCTTCCGGCACGCGCAGGCGCTCAGCGTCGACTTCCACGACCGGTACACGTCGGGCCGGGTGATCTCCCGGGCGACGACGGACGTGGAGGCGCTGCGCGAACTGCTCAGCGAGGGCTTGCAGGAACTGGTCAACGTCATCCTCGCCTCGGTCTACATCACGGCGATGCTGCTCTGGCTCGACCTGGGGATCGGGTCCGTCGCCGCGCTGTCGTTCGCCCCGCTGTACGTCCTGATCCGGCTGTACCGGCGGCGGGCCGCACGCGCCTACGGGGAGCGGTCGTCGGCGATCGCGGCGGTCATCGTGAAGTTCGTGGAGACGATGAACGGCATCCGGCCGGTGCGCGCGTTCCGCCGGGAGGACGCCAACGACGCGCACTTCGGCGAGCTGAACCACCGCCACGAACGCGCCAACGGGAACGCCCTGCTGGAGATGGCGCGCTACGTGGTCGGCTCCCGGCTCATCGCCAACACGGCGGTCGCCGGGATGGTCCTGTGGGGCGCGTACCGGGTCGCGGGCGGCACGCTGGAGCTGGGTGTGCTGGCGGCGGCGGTGCTCTTCATCCGGCGCCTGTACGACCCGATCGACCGGCTCGCGATGTTCCTCAACTCGTACGAGTCCGCGGCCGCGTCGCTGAAGAAGATCGCGGGGCTGCTCGACCAGACGCCGTCGGTGCCGGAGCCGGTGTCGCCGCGCGAGCTGCCCGCGGTGCGGGACGGGCGGCCGGGCCGCGAGGTCGAGTTCGCGGACGTCTCGTTCGGCTACCGCACCGGCGGCGAGGTGCTGCCGCGCTTCGACCTGACGTTCCCGGCCGGCCAGACGGTGGCGGTGGTCGGGTCGACGGGCGCGGGCAAGTCGACCCTCGCCAAGCTCCTCGCGCGCTTCTACGACCCCTCGCACGGGCGGGTCCTGCTCGACGGGGTCGACCTGCGCGAGCTGTCCAACGCCGAGCTGCGGCGCGGGGTGGTGATGGTGACGCAGGAGGCGTTCCTGTTCTCCGGGACGGTCGCCGAGAACATCGCGATCGGGCGTCCCGAGGCGAGCCGCGAGGAGATCGAGCGGGCCGCGAAGGCGATCGGCGCCCACGACTTCATCACGGCGCTGCCCGACGGCTACGACACGGATGTGCGCAAGCGCGGCGGGCGGATCTCGGCGGGCCAGCGTCAGTTGGTGGCGTTCGCACGGGCGCTCCTCGCGGACCCGGCGGTCCTGATCCTGGACGAGGCGACCAGCTCCCTGGACATCCCGGGCGAGCGGGCGGTCCAGCGGGCGATGCGCACGGTCCTGCACGGCCGCACGGCCGTGGTCATCGCGCACCGCCTCTCGACGGTGGAGATCGCGGACCGGGTCCTGGTGATGGAGGGCGGCCGCATCGTCGAGGACGGCTCCCCGGCGGAACTCATCGGCGGGACGGGGGTGTTCGCGGGGCTGCATCGGGCTTGGCGGGAGAGTCTGGTGGGGTGAGGGGTGGGGCCCGGCGTGCCCCGGGGACGGCTCGGCAGCGGGGACGGTTCGTCCCCGGGGACGGCTCGGTAGCGGGAACAGCCCGTCCCCGGGGACGGCTCGGTAGCGGGAACGGACCTGTCCCGGGGACGGCCCGGTCCCGGGGACGGCCCGGTCCCGGGGACGGCCCGGTCCCGGGGACGGCTCGGAGCGGAGACCGGGCCGAAGCCGGACCATCGCCGGGCCCATCCGGCGCCGGAGCCCGCCAGCCGGGTGCCGGGGTGCGGTGGCGCCACCGCACCCCGGCACCCGACTCCCGGCACCCGACTCCCTGCTCCCTGCTCCCGGCACCCGGCACCGGCCCGCCCGGAACCCCGCCCCCTACCCCCGCACCCGGATCAACTCGCAGGACCCCTCCGCGCACGAGCGGCGCAGGCGGCCCGCCGAGACGGTTTCCGCGAGGCCGATCACCCAGCACATCGGGCAGCCGCGCAGCGCGAACAGGCCGAGCGGGGCGAGGAGCAGGCTCGCCACGCCGACGACCGGCAGCAGCGCCAGGAGCCCGCGAGCGCGCCGAAGCCGACGGCGCCGCGGGCCAGATGGCGCGGGACGGTGCTGCTCGCGAAGCCGCCGCGCTTCGGCGTCGGCACGGCCGGGTCAGATGTCATCGTCGGTTCCCCTCGTCGTGGCCAGTTCGTCGCGCACGGCCGAACGGGCCCGGTGCAGGCGGGACTTCATGGCCGCGGTGCTCAGGCCGAGCCGGTCGGCCACGGTGCGGCCGGGCAGGCCCTGGATGTCCCGCAGGACCAGGACCTGCCGCTGGTCGTCGGGCAGGGCGGCGACGGCGGCCACGACCCGGTCCGCCTCCAGGCGCGACAGGGCGTCCTCCTCGGCGGAACGCACGAGACCGGCGGGCGCGTCGGCCCGGCCCGGCGACGTGTCGAGCAGCGCGCGCGTCCGCCGCAGGCACTCGTTGCGCACGATCCGGAACATCCACGACGCCAGCGCCCCGGACGCCCGCAGCATGCCGATCCTGCGATACAGGATGATCAGCGCTTCCTGCGCCGCGTCCTCGGCGTCCTGCGGCGTGGCGCACAGCGAGTGCGCGAACCGGTGCACGTGCGGGAACGAGCCGTACACCAGCGCGGTGAGCGCCTCGACGTCGCCGCGTTGCGCCGCGGCGACCAGCGTCGCGCCGGGCCAGGTGCGATCAGCCACGCCGACGGCTCCGGCGGCGCCGCAGCGTGACGGCGCACGCGCACACCAGCAGCGCGACGGCCGCGACGGCGATGACGACGGTGGTGGTCATGGGGTCCTCCCGATGGCATGGGCGGCGGACGTGGTCGCCCGCACCCATAGGAGAGGCGCGACGGCCACAAAAGGATTCACGTCGGGATCCATGCCGAGATCCGTGTCGAGATCCGTGTCGAGATCCGTGTCGAGATCCGTGTCGGGATCCGTGTCGAGATCCGTGTCGGGATCCGTGTCGGGATCCGTGTCGAGTTCCACATCAGGATTCACACCAGGATTCACGTCCGCGCGGAAAGGTGATCACATAAGGCCCATGGACCAGTTCACCGTGCCGGAGCTCTACCAGGGATACGACCTCATCGCCTTCGGCGGCTACGTCGCCGGACGGCTCGCGGCCGGCGTCGCGAGCAAGGTCGTACGGGTCGACTTCCGTGGTCCCGTACCCGTGGAGACGCCCGTCGTACGGGCCGAACTCGACGGTGGAGGGGTCGAGTTGAGGCACGCCGACGGGCGTGTTCTGGCCGTCGCCACCCCCGCTGACGGTCTCGCCGACACCGCCCCGCCCGCCCCGCCGACCCTCACGGAGGCGACCCGCGCGGCGCGGGCGCTGCGGGACGGCGCCCCTGCGGACCCCGGCACGGACTGCTTCGGCTGCGGTCTCGGCCGCACCGCGCGGACCGGACTGCGGATGCACTGCGGAACCGTCGAGGGCCGGAGGGACATCGTGGCCTGCGACTGGACGCCGGACGCGGTGCACGCGGGCCCGGACGGCACGATGGCGCCGGAGATCGTATGGGGTGCCCTGGACTGTCCAGGCAACTGGGCGGGCCGGCTGCTCGGTTCGCAGCGGGTCGGCGCGATGACGGCCTCGCTCACGGCGACGCTGCCGCGCCCGGTCCGCGCGGGCGTACCGCATGTCGTGTACGCGTGGGTGCGTGAGGAGTCGGGCCGCAAGCACGCGTACGGGATGGCCGTCGCCGACGCGGACGGTGAACTGTGCGCCGCGGGAGAGGCGTTGTGGATCGACCCGCGCGAGAAGTGACCGAGGGGTGCGGACCCCACGGCACCGGCCAAGCCCGTCCATGGACCCCCGGGACCGACCGAGGACAAGCGAGCACAACCAGCAACAACCAGGAACAACCAAGGACAAGTAGGCGCGGCTGAGGGCAACGGCCAAAAGCAGCCACGGTCGCCCCCTCCGACCGGCCACGGCCCCCTGTCCCCACGTGCACGTCCTGCCCCCTCAGCCCCTGCGGACCCACCCGTTCCGGACACCGCGGCGGGGCCGCGCCCGGCCGCGTCCCCCGAGGTGGGCGCGGTCAGCCGGGCCCCGCGGCGCCCCCGCGCAGGTCACCAGGACCGCGCCCCGCATATCGAACACGACTCCCCGCGCACCGAACTGTTTCCGGCCAACCTCTTGATGCGCTCCTGACAGACGGCGCTCTCTGCTGCCACTCTTCCCCACGACCGACAGCCGGAGCACAGCCGACCCACAGCGTGGGGGTGCCCCGCCGCGCGTCAGCAGCACCATCCGTGTCACCAGCGCCACCCGCTCCACGCGCACCGCCCGTTCCACTTGCCCCACCTGCACCACCCGCACCACCCGCACCGCCTGCACTGCGTTCTGCCCGGACGGCCACCCGCCGCCCTTTCCCCACTGGCCGCCCACCCAAGCGGCCACGCAGAAGGAGTCAAGCGTTGACCAGCACCTCTACCTCCCACAGACCTTCCCCCCGCCGACGCCGCGCCACCGCGGCCGCTGCCGCCGGCGCCGTCGCCGCCCTGCTCGCGGTCGCCGTCCAGTCCGGACCGGCCACGGCCGCCGAGGCCCGCGACGCGAGCCCGGCCGCGCAGGCCACGACGAGCGCCGCCCGCGGTGCCGACCCGGGCGCCCTGCCCGTGAAGCTCTCCCCGGCCAAGCGCGCCGAGCTGCTGCGTGCCGCCAACACCACCAAGGCGAAGACCGAGACCGCGAAGGAACTCGGCCTCGGCGCCAAGGAGAAGCTCGTCGTGCGCGACGTGCTTCAGGACCGGGACGGGACCACCCACACCCGCTACGAGCGGACCTACGACGGACTGCCCGTCCTCGGCGGCGACCTGATCGTGGACGCCGCCAAGTCGGGTGCCGAGCAGGGTGTCACCAAGGCGTCGAAGGCCGAGCTGAAGGGCGTCGACACGACGGCCGACGTGAAGCCCGCGACCGCGGAGGCGCAGGCGCTGAAGCTGGCGCAGGCCGACGGTTCGAAGAAGACCGAGGCCGACCGCGCGCCGCGCAAGGTCGTGTGGCTGGGGCAGGGCGCGACCAAGGGACAGCCCACGCTCGCGTACGAGACGGTGGTCGGCGGTCTCCAGGACGACGGCACCCCCAACGAGCTGCACGTCATCACCGACGCCGCCACCGGCAAGAAGCTCCACGAGTGGCAGGGCATCGAGAACGGCACCGGCAACACCCAGTACAGCGGCACCGTCACCCTCGGCACCGCGCTGTCCGGATCGTCGTACACGCTCAACGACACCGCGCGCGGCGCCCACAAGACGTACAACCTGAACCGCGCGACGTCCGGGACGGGCACGCTCTACTCCGGCTCCGACGACGTGTGGGGCAACGGCAGCGCGAGCAACACCGAGACGGCCGCCGCCGACGCGCACTACGGCGCCGCGCTGACCTGGGACTACTACAAGAACGTGCAGGGCAGGTCCGGTATCCGCGGCGACGGCGTCGGCGCGTACAGCCGGGTGCACTACGGGAACGCGTACGTCAACGCGTTCTGGGACGACAGCTGCTTCTGCATGACGTACGGCGACGGCACCAGCAACACGCACCCGCTGACGTCGATCGACGTGGCCGCGCACGAGATGACCCACGGCGTCACCTCGAACACCGCCGGCCTCAACTACTCCGGCGAGTCCGGCGGGTTGAACGAGGCGACCTCCGACATCTTCGCGTCGACCGTCGAGTTCTACGCCAACAACTCGTCCGACGTCGGTGACTACCTCATCGGCGAGAAGATCGACATCAACGGCAACGGCACCCCGCTGCGCTACCAGGACAAGCCGAGCAAGGACGGCGCGTCGAAGGACAGCTGGTACTCGGGCATCGGCTCGATCGACGTGCACTACTCGTCGGGCCCGGCGAACCACTTCTTCTACCTGCTCAGCGAGGGCAGCGGCACGAAGACGATCAACGGCGTCACCTACAACTCGCCGACCAGCGACGGTCTTCCGGTCACCGGCATAGGCCGCGACAAGGCGGCGCTGATCTGGTTCAAGGCGCTGACCACGAAGTTCACGTCGACGACCAACTACGCGGGTGCCCGCACCGGCGCGCTGGCCGCGGCCGGTGAGCTGTACGGGACGACGTCCGCCGAGTACAAGGCCGTCCAGGACGCGTTCGCCGCGATCAACGTGGGCGCCCGGTCCGGCGGCACCGACCCGGGCACCGGCAAGACGTTCACCAACGACACGAACGTCAACATCCCGGACTACCCCGGGGCGGCGGTCACCTCGTCCGTCACCGTCTCCGGCGTGACCGGCAGCGCGCCGTCCACGCTGAAGGTCGGCGTCGACATCGTGCACACGTGGAGCGGTGACCTCCAGGTCGACCTGGTCGGGCCGAGCGGACGGACGTACCGACTGCACTCGTCGGTCTACGACCCGACGCCCAACATCCAGACCACGTACACGGTCAACGCCTCGGCGGAGACCGCGAACGGCACCTGGAAGCTGAAGGTCCAGGACCTCGGCGCGCAGGACACGGGCTACATCAACAGCTTCAAGCTGACGTTCCCGTAAACCCGGATGTTCCCGTAAGCACCGCCGCACACAGCTGGGCGCGTCGCACCGGAGGTTCAACTCCCCGGTGCGGCGCGCCTGTTCGTGCGCTCAACCGTGACGCGCCCATGAACAGGCCATGAACCGGCTGTGTTCGCAATCCGTACAGCGATCATCGCTCGGCGGTTGAATTCCGGCCAACCTCTCGATGCGTTGATGACATGTTCGCGTCGCACCTGCCACGCTTCCCTCGCACAGCACGCCACCCCCGCACGGCGCATCAGTACCTGATTCACCCGATCCTCCCGACTCTCCCGGAGACCCCACGTTTCCCGGGAGCCCCACCGAAGGAGTTCGCGTGGCTGTCTACGCGCGTCAACACCGCACCACCCTCGCCATCGCCACCGCCCTCGCGGCCGGCGCCCTGCTCGCGACCGGCATCACCACCGGCGCCTCGGCCACGCCCACGGCCTCGGCGACCCCGTCCGGCGGCGCCCAGATCCAGCTCTCCCCCACCGCCCGCACCGCCCTCATCAAGAAGGCCGACGCGGCGGCGGACACCACCGCGGAGCGCATAGGCCTCGGCGCGAAGGAGGAGCTGAAGGTCAGAGACATCGTCAAGGACGCCGACGGCACGACGCACACCCGCTACGAGCGCACCTACGCCGGACTCCCGGTGCTCGGCGGCGACCTGGTCGTCCACACCGCCGCGTCCGGCGCCACGAAGTCCGTCACGAAGGCCACGAAGGCGGACATCGCCGTCTCGGACCTGTCCCCCGCCGTGACCAAGGCGGCGGCCGAGAAGCAGGCGGTCTCCGCCGCCCGCGCCGACGGCTCGGCGAAGACCGAGGCGGACAGCGCCCGCAAGGTGATCTGGGCGGCGTCCGGCACGCCGACCCTCGCGTACGAGACGGTGGTCGGCGGTCTCCAGGACGACGGCACCCCCAACGAGCTGCACGTCATCACCGACGCGGCCACCGGCGAGAAGCTGTACGAGTACCAGGGCATCGAGACGGGCACCGGCAAGAGCCTGTACTCGGGCACCGTCAGCCTGAGCACCTACCTGTCCGGGTCGACGTACCAGCTCTACGACACGACCCGCGGTGGCCACAAGACGTACAACAAGTCGCACACCACCACGTCCTCGACCGGCACCCTCTTCACGGACGCCGACGACACGTGGGGCACGGGCACGGCGTCCAGCTCGACCGCCGACCAGACGGCGGCCGTCGACGCCGCGTACGGCGCGCAGAAGACCTGGGACTTCTACAAGGCCACCTTCGGCCGCAGCGGCATCAAGAACAACGGCGTCGGCGCGTACAGCCGCGTCCACTACGGCAACCAGTACGTCAACGCCTTCTGGTCCGACACCTGCTTCTGCATGACGTACGGCGACGGCGAGGGCAACGTCAACCCGCTGACCTCGCTCGACGTGGCGGGCCACGAGATGACGCACGGCGTCACCTCGAACACGGCGGGCCTCACCTACTCCGGCGAGTCCGGCGGCCTGAACGAGGCGACCTCGGACATCTTCGGCACGGCCGTCGAGTTCTACGCGGCCAACTCCTCCGACGTCGGTGACTACCTCATCGGCGAGGAGATCGACATCAACGGCGACGGCTCGCCGCTGCGCTACATGGACCAGCCCAGCAAGGACGGCGCCTCGGCCAACTACTGGTCGTCCTCGCTCGGCAACCTCGACGTGCACTACTCGTCGGGCCCGGCGAACCACTTCTTCTACCTGCTCAGCGAGGGCAGCGGCGCCAAGACCATCAACGGGGTCAGCTACAACTCCCCCACCTCCAACGGCTCGACGGTCACCGGCATCGGTCGCGCCAAGGCCGTCCAGATCTGGTACAAGGCGCTGACCACGTACATGACGTCGACGACGAAGTACGCGGGCGCCCGCACTGCGACGCTGAGCGCGGCGTCGGCCCTGTACGGGTCCTCGTCGACGGAGTACGCGGCGGTGGCGGCGGCGTGGAGCGCCGTGAACGTCAACTAGCAGCATTCCTCTGACGGCAGGCGACAGGGCGTCCGGAGCGATCCGGGCGCCCTGTCCGCATTGCGTGCGTCAGTTTTCGCTCAACGGACGAATTCCAGCCAACCTCTGATCGCGTACATGACATGTACGCCCCTCAACTGCCACAGTTTTCCCGCACACCCCGTACGACCCGTACAGCCCGTACGACTCGCATACCCCACATGCACCGCACGACCCGTACGGCCGTACGAACGGCACAACCCGCACCACCCGCACCACCCGCACGGCAAAGCTCACCCCCCACATCCTCACAAGGAGCTTTCGCGTGACCCCCCACATATCCCGTAGGACAACTCTGTCCATCGCCACGGCCGTTGCCGCCGGCGCGCTCCTCTCCACCGCCTTCACGGCGACCGGCGCCTCCGCCGATCCGTCCGCACCCTCGGCCACCCCACTGGCCCTGAGCGCCTCGGCCCGCGCGGACCTGCTCAAGGACGCCAGCGCCAAGTCGGCAGCGACGGCACGGGAGTTGAAGCTCGACTCCCAGGAGAAGCTCGTCGTCCGTGACGTCGTCAAGGACCGCGACGGCACGACGCACACCCGCTACGAGCGCACGTACGACGGCCTCCCGGTACTCGGCGGCGACCTCGTCGTCCACGAGACGAAGGCGGGCGAGCACGCGGGCGTGACCCGCGCGACGTCGAAGTCGATCGACGTCGCCACCACCGGCGTCACCCTCAAGGCGGCCCCGTCCGGCGCCCGCAAGGTCGTCTGGGCGGCGAGCGGCACGCCGAGACTCGCCTACGAGAAGGTCGTCACCGGCACCCGGAAGGACGGCACCCCGAGCAAGCTGCACGTCATCACGGACGCGGCGACCGGCCAGGAGATCCACGCGTACGACGCGATCCACACCGGCACGGGCGAGTCCCAGTACAGCGGCGGCGTGGAGATCGGCACGAGCGGCTCGGGCTCGTCCTTCTCGCTGACGGACGCGACGCGCGGCGGCCACTCCACGTACGACCTCAAGCACGGCTCGTCCGGCAAGGGCACGCTCTTCACCGACGCGGACGACAAGTGGGGCGACGGGACGACGAACGACGCGGCGACGGCCGGTGTCGACGCCGCCTACGGCGCCCAGGTCACCTGGGACTACTACAAGAGCGTGCACGGCCGCAGCGGCATCAACGGCGACGGCAAGGGCGCCTACTCCCGCGTCCACTACGGCAACGCGTACGTCAACGCCTTCTGGGACGACAGCTGCTTCTGCATGACGTACGGGGACGGCGAGGGCGACGCCAAGCCGCTCACGTCGATCGACGTGGCCGCGCACGAGATGAGCCACGGCGTCACCGCCGCGACCGCCGGCCTGATCTACAGCGGCGAGTCCGGCGGTCTGAACGAGGCGACCTCCGACATCTTCGGCACGTCGGTCGAGTTCTACGCGAAGAACGCCTCGGACGTCGGTGACTACCTCATCGGCGAGAAGATCGACATCAACGGCGACGGCTCCCCGCTGCGCTACATGGACAAGCCGAGCAAGGACGGCTCGTCGCTCGACGCCTGGAAGACGGGCGCGGGCAACGTCGACGTCCACTACTCGTCGGGCATCGCGAACCACTTCTTCTACCTGCTCAGCGAGGGCAGCGGCGCCAAGACCATCAACGGCGTCGACTACGACTCCCCGACGTCGGACGGCTCCACGGTCACCGGCATCGGCCGCGACAAGGCCGAACAGATCTGGTTCAAGGCGCTCACCACGTACTTCACGTCGAACACCGACTACGCGAAGGCCCGCACCGGCACACTGAGCGCGGCCTCCGACCTGTACGGGGCGGACTCGACGGAGTACAAGGCCGTGGCGGCGGCCTGGGCGGGCGTGAACGTCAAGTAGCGCCGTCCGCGGGGTCGTGGTGGCCGGACGGCGGAGCGAGATCGCCGTCCGGCCTTCGTGTGCGGACCCCGGCCGGGGTCACCGCATCAACACCCCACCCCCCTCACTCACCTCCTCCGAAGGCACCGTCACCAGGCCGGTCTCCGCGGGGGACGCGAGGAGTCGGTGGGTCGGGAGGATGCGGACCGTGTAGCCGTAGGGGCCCGTGCGGTCCAGGGAGAGGGGGCCCTCGTAGGACCAGCGGCCCTCGGGGTCCGGGCCGGCGACCGGTTTCAGCGGGACCGTGACGCCGTCCGCGATGCGGTCCTCGCCGTCGACGCGGCCCGCGACGGCCTGGACCTCGACGTCGTCGGGGGCCAGATCGCCCAGGGCGACGCGGACATGGAGGGCGAGCGTCGCGCCGAGTTCCGCGGCGGTCGTCGCCGCCTCGACGTGGTCGACCGCGACGCGCGGCCAGGCCTCCCGTATCCGGTGCTTCCACGACGCGAGCTCCCGTGCCGCGTCCGCCGTCATGGCCCGGTCGGCGCGCGCCGCGGGGGCGTAGAGCTGCTCGACGTACTCGCGGACCATGCGGCCGGCGAGGACCTTCGGGCCGAGGTGGGTCAGGGTCTGGCGGACCATCTCGATCCAGCGGTCGGGCAGGCCCTCCGGTCCGCGTTCGTAGAAGCGGGGGGCGACCCGGCGCTCCAGGAGGTCGTAGAGCGCTGCGGCCTCCAGGTCGTCGCGGCGGTGTTCGTCGGTGGCCGTGCCGTCGGCCGTGGGGATCGCCCAGCCGAAGTCGGGCTCGAACCACTCGTCCCACCAGCCGTCGAGGACGGAGAGGTTGAGGCAGCCGTTGAGGGCCGCCTTCATGCCGCTCGTGCCGCAGGCCTCCAGCGGCCTGAGCGGGTTGTTGAGCCAGATGTCGCAGCCGGGGTAGAGCTTCTGCGCCATCGCCATGCCGTAGTCGGGCAGGAAGACGATGCGGTGGCGCACGCGCGGGTCGTCCGTGAAGCGGACCAGTTCCTGGACGAGGCGTTTGCCGCCGTCGTCCGCCGGGTGCGCCTTGCCCGCGACGACGATCTGGACCGGCCGGTCCTCGTCGAGGAGCAGCCGCATCAGCCGGTCCGGGTCGCGCAGCATCAGCGTGAGCCGCTTGTACGAGGGGACGCGGCGCGCGAAGCCGATCGTGAGGACGTCCGGGTCCAGCACGCCGTCCACCCAGCCGAGTTCGGCGGCGCCGGCACCGCGCTGGCGCCAGGACGCGGCGAGGCGGGCACGGACCTCCGTCACCAACTGGCCGCGCAGGGCCCGCCGTAGCTCCCAGATGTCCTGGTCGGCGATGTCGCCGACGGCGTCCCAGCGGTCCGAGCCGCCGACCGACAGGGCGTCCTCGGTGCGCCGTTCGCCGATCTGGCGGGCGCCGAGCCGGAACACCTCGGGGGCGACCCAGGTCGGCGCGTGCACGCCGTTCGTGACGGAGGTGATGGGCACCTCCTCGGCGTCGAACCCGGGCCACAGGCCCGCGAACATCCCCCGGCTGACCGCGCCGTGGAGCGTGGAGACGCCGTTGGCGCGCTGCGCCAGTCTGAGTCCCATCACCGCCATGTTGAAGACGTTCGGGTCGCCGCCCTGGTACGTCTCCATGCCGAGGCCCAGGATCCGCTGGACGTCCAGTCCCGGGAGTTCGGCGTCGGAGCCGAAGTGCCGGGCGACGAGTTCTCGGTCGAAGCGGTCGATGCCGGCCGGGACGGGCGTATGGGTGGTGAAGACGGTGCCGGCCCGCACGGCTTCCAGCGCCGTGTCGAAGTCCAGCCCCTCGTGGGCGAGTTCGGCGATCCGCTCGACGCCGAGGAATCCCGCGTGCCCCTCGTTGGTGTGGAAGACCTCGGGGCCGGGGTGGCCGGCGATCCGGCAGTACGTGCGCACGGCGCGCACGCCGCCTATCCCGAGCAGCATCTCCTGGAGCAGCCGGTGCTCGCTGCCGCCGCCGTACAGCCGGTCGGTCACCTCGCGTTCGTGGACGTCGTTCTCCTCGACGTCCGAGTCCAGCATGAGCAGCGGCACCCGGCCGACCCGCGCCAGCCAGACGCGGGCGAGCAGCCGCCGCCCGCCGGGCAGGGCGAGCGAGACGTGCGCGGGCGTGCCGTCGGGCTCCCGCAGCAGCGTGAGGGGCAGCTCGTTCGGGTCGGTGACGGGATAGGTCTCCTGCTGCCATCCGTCCCGGGACAGCGACTGCCGGAAGTAGCCGTGCCGGTAGAGCAGTCCTACGCCGATGAGCGGCACTCCGAGGTCGCTGGCCGCCTTGAGGTGGTCGCCGGCGAGGATGCCGAGGCCGCCGGAGTACTGCGGCAGCGCGGCCGTGACGCCGAACTCGGGCGAGAAGTAGGCGATGGCGGCCGGGAGTTCGGCGCTCCGCGCCTGGTACCAGCGGTCGTCGTGGAGGTAGCCGCGCAGATCGTCGGCGACCTCGCTGAGCCGGGCGAGGAACGCTTCGTCGGTGGCGAGTTCGGCGAGACGGGCGGTCGGCACGCTGCCGAGCAGCCGCATCGGGTCGCCGTCGGACGCGGCCCAGCGCGCGGGGTCGACGGCGGCGAAGAGATCACGGGTGCCCGCGTGCCAGGACCAGCGCAGATTGCGGGCGAGTTCGTGGAGCGGGGCGAGTGGTTCGGGCAGGACCGGGCGGACGATGAATCGACGGATGGCCTTCACGGATCCGGTTCCCCTTTCGCGCGGACAGCGGGGAGTGTCGGCGGTCGGTCGGTGCTGTTCCGTGGGCGTACGTCGTCGTACGGCCCTGTCGTCACCCCCCGACGGTAGTGGGCCGGGGGTCCGTGGGCCACGGCGCGCACGGGGAGCACGGTGCGCGCCGAGGGCCTGGGACGGTCAACTCCACTCCGCCGAAGAGGAGTTCAGCGGTGTCCTGTCAGGCTCCCGGCGCACCCTGCCCCCCGTGCCACGCGTCAGGCGATGGCTCCGGCCGCGCCGCGCGCCCCGCCGATGTAGTCACCGAGCGCCGCGTCGTCGTACACGGAGATGTCCACGTACGCGCCCTCGGGGATGTCGTAGTCCTTGACGACGTAGTCCATGACGGCGTCCGTGCCGGGGGCGGTGACCGTGCCGAGGTTGTGCGTGGTGCCGCCCGACGTGTACGAGATCTGCACGTAGAAGGTGTCGCCGTCGTTCTTCGTGTCGTACACCCACAGCTTCTCGTCGTTCGGGTGGAACTCGACCTTGCCGACGAACGAACCGCCCTGGTTCAGCTCCAGCTTCACGGCGTAGCCGCCCGCGTCGTACGCGAAGCTCGTGCCGTCGAACGGGTCGGTGAGCGTGCCGCCGCTGCACGGGCAGCCGTCGGTGTCGCGGTAGTAGGCGCTCACCGTGGGGTTCGGGCTGTACGCCTGGGCCGGGACGGCCGCCGTGCCGAGCAGGGCGCCCACGGCGAGTGCCGCTCCCGTGACCAGGCCCGCGAGTCGTCGTGTCGCTCTCATCGAAACGTCTCCCCCTGTAGGTCCGTTGCCGGACTTCCCGTGCGGAACATGCCGCTCTCACGTCACCGGCGGCCCGCCCACGATGTCAGATCCGTTCGGTACGGACCACACCGCAACGCCCGGAACCCGTCACTCCGCGCGAACCGTCACGAAAACCCCACGGACCCGCCCTCCGTCCCACTCGGCGCTGACCCCGCCGGCCGATCCGGGCGCCGGCTCACCGGCCTCCAGGACACGTACGAACTCGGGCCGCACGTCGTCCCCGTGGGCCTCGGCCCGTACGGTCGGGTCGAGGGCGCCGTCCACGCTCTGCGCGTGCGCGGCCACCTCCCCCTTGAGCAGCGCGGTCACCTGGGCGACCAGGACCGGGTCCCGCGTCCCGTCGTAGACCCAGCGGTCGCCGAGCACCCCGTGCACGAGGGTGCCGACGAGCGCGTCGTCGGGCGCGTCGGGGAGCGGGGCGGCCCGATAGGTCATCGGCACGTGGTACGTCACCGGGTCGGGACCCGAGGAATCGGTCACGGCCATGAACTCCATCCCCACCTCCCCCGCCGGATCGTCGAGCCGGAAACCGCCGGCCTTGGCCAACTCCGGCGTTCCGGAGCCCTGGTACCAGGGCTGCTTCGGGAGCCAGTCGGTGAGGAGTTCCAGCTTGGTGGGCTTGAGCGTGGTGTAGTGGATGATCGCCATGCCGCCATCCTCGGCGACGGCGGCGCCGGAGGCCAGGTGGTTCCGCCCGCCGGGCACGTCGCCGACTCGGCCGGATTCCGCCGCAACCTTCCGCAACCTTTACCCCACCTCCACGGGCGATATGGCCGATTCCGCCCCCTCGTACGCCCTTGTGACAGTTCACACCACAGGGGAGGCTGCCAACTGGCGTGATATCGCGCCGAGTTGAGGAGGGGAACTCATCCATGGCAGTGACCGTGCCAGTGACGCGGAAGCGGCGGGCCCGCTGGGCCGGAGGGCTCACCGCACTCGCCACGACCGCAGCGATTTCGGCCATCACGCTGCCCGCTCAGGCCGCTCCCGCACAGGGACGGATACTCGGCGCCGGAGAACCCGGCGCCGTGGCAGGCAGCTACATCGTGACGTTGAGGGGGGGAACGAGGGCCCCGTCCGAGGCGGGCAAGGACCTCGCCGAGAAGTACGGGGCGAAAATACGCCACACCTATAGCAAGGCGCTCAACGGGTACGCGGTGAAGGTCAACGAGGCACGGGCCAAGCGGCTCGCGGCCGACCCGGACGTCGCCTCCGTCGTCCAGGACTCCGAGGTCGCCTTCGACCACAACCAGAAGAACCCGCCCTCCTGGGGGCTCGACCGGATCGACCAGAACGACCTGCCGCTCGACGCGTCCTACACCTGGCCCGAGTCCGCGGGCGCCGGGGTGACGGTCTACGTCATCGACACCGGCATCCGCACCACCCATCAGGACTTCGGCGGGCGGGCGTCCAGCGGCTGGGACTTCGTCGAGAACGACGCGGTCGCCCAGGACGGCAACGGCCACGGCACGCACGTGGCCGGAACCGTCGCGGGCGCGAGCTACGGCGTGGCCAAGCAGGCGCACGTCGTCGGCGTCCGGGTCCTCGACGACGAGGGCTCCGGCACCACGGCCCAGGTCATCGCGGGCATCGACTGGGTGACCAAGCACGCGGAGAAGCCGGCGGTGGCCAACCTGAGCCTGGGCGGCTACGCCAACGCCCAACTCGACGCGGCCGTACGGAACTCGATCGCGTCCGGCGTCACGTACACGGTGGCGGCGGGCAACGACGGGCTCCCCGCCGACCTGTACTCGCCCGCCCGGGTCCGGGAGGCGATCACGGTCGGCGCCACCGACCGGAAGGACGCACGTGCGAGCTTCTCGAACTGGGGTACCCGTCTGGACCTGTTCGCGCCCGGAGTGGACATCACGTCCGCGTCGTACGCGAGCGACACCGGGAAGGCCACCTTCTCCGGTACGTCCATGGCGTCGCCGCACGCCGCGGGCGCGGCCGCGCTGTATCTCGCCGATCACGCGGGGGCCACGCCGGCGGACGTGGGCAAGGCGCTCGTCGGCCGGGCGGTTCCGGGCAGGGTGACCGGCGCCGGGCTCGGCTCGCCCAACAAGTTGCTCCAGGTCAACAACCCCTGAGGAGAAGGTGAGTTCATGGGCCGGTCCCGTCTCTCCGAGCGGGGCCGGTCTTGTGTGTGTGCTTACGCGCGAGTAGTTAACAAAGCACCGGATTGCCCGCCGGACGAGCGTGGAAGGCTCCCCCGGTACGCCCCACGAAACCATCGCAGGACCCCTCTCGCAGCACCCCGATTCCGCAGCGCCTCCGCAACCCCCGAATCCTCCGCGGACAGGAGCGGTCATGCCCGCACCACACCCTTCGTCGTCGCCCCGCGAACCGGGGCCCAACCCGTCCGATCCCGCCACGCCACCAGAGCCGACGGCGCCGTCGGCAGCGTCGGTACCCCCGACGCGGTCGGCATCGCCGGCGGCTCCCGAGAAGGCACCTCCGAAGGCCTCCCCGAAGGCCCCCGAGAAAGCCCTCAAGAAGGCCACGACACAGGCCGCCACGGCATCAGCCACGAAGGCGGCCGCGAAGGCCACCAAGAAGGCCCCGGCCAAGACCACGAAGAAGGTCCCGGCCAAGGCAACGAAGAAGGTCCCGGCCAAGGCCGCCGACAGCATCCCCCGCAAAAGGACCGCCGCCGCGAAGACCTCGACGGCCCCGAAGTCCCGCCAGACCCAAAAGGTCCAACAGGCCCAACAGGCCCAACAGACCCAGCAGGTCCACCAAACCCAGCAGACCCAGAACGCCCTGGCCGCCAAGGCCGCCGCACCACCACCCGGCCCCACCATCGGCCGCATCCCCATCCGTGACGTCCGACCGGTGATCGACCACGCCCGGCGCCCCGCCAAGGCCGTCGTCGGCGAGACGTTCCCGGTCACGGCCACCGTGTTCCGCGAGGGGCACGACGCCGTCGCCGCGAACGTGGTGCTGCGCGGCCCGGACGGCCGCACGGCCCCCTGGGCCCCGATGCGGGAGCTCGCCCCGGGCACGGACCGCTGGGGCGCCGAGGTCGCCGCCGACGCGACCGGGACCTGGCACTTCCACGTCGAGGCGTGGAGCGACCCGGTGTCGACCTGGCGGCACACCGCGCAGATCAAGATACCGGCGGGCATCGACACCGAACTCGTCCTGGAAGAAGGCGCGTCGCTGCACGAACGCGCTGCCGCCGGCGTGCCGGAAGAGCTGCGTGAAACGGTTCTGCAAGCAGCCGCCGCGCTCCGCGATCCCGACCGCGCCCCGGCCGCCCGGCTCGCGGCGGCGCTCACCCCGGACGTCGACGCGACCCTCTCCCGGTATCCGCTGCGCGAACTGATCACGTCCTCCGACGAGTTGCCGCTTCTGGTGGAGCGGGAGCGGGCGTTGTACGGGTCCTGGTACGAGTTCTTCCCGCGGTCGGAGGGTGCGGTCGTGGAGCCGGGGAAGCCGCCGGTGAGCGGTACGTTCGCGACGGCGGCGGAGCGGCTTCCGGCTATCGCGGCGATGGGTTTCGATGTCGTCTATCTGCCGCCGGTGCATCCGATCGGGACGACGTTCCGTAAGGGGCCGGACAACAGTCTTTCGCCCGGCCCGGACGATGTGGGGGTGCCGTGGGCGATCGGTTCGCACGAGGGCGGGCACGACGCGGTCCATCCGGATCTGGGCACGCTGGAGGACTTCGACACCTTCGTGGCGCGGGCGGGTGAGCTGGGGCTGGAGGTGGCGCTCGATTTCGCGCTCCAGTGCTCGCCGGATCATCCGTGGGTGCACAAGCATCCGGAGTGGTTCCACCACCGGGCGGACGGGACGATCGCGTACGCGGAGAATCCGCCGAAGAAGTACCAGGACATCTATCCTCTGGCGTTCGACGGTGATCTGCCGGGGCTGGTGGCGGAGACGACGCGGGTGCTGCGGCACTGGATGGCGCACGGGGTGCGGATCTTCCGGGTGGACAATCCGCACACGAAGCCGGTCGTGTTCTGGGAGGAGGTGATCGCGGACATCAACCGGAGTGATCCGGATGTGATTTTCCTGGCCGAGGCGTTCACGCGTCCCGCGATGATGCACACTCTCGCGCAGATCGGTTTCCAGCAGTCGTACACGTACTTCACGTGGCGTAATTCGAAGCAGGAACTGACCGAGTACGTGGAGGAGTTGAGCGGGGAGGCGGCCTCTTACATGCGGCCGAACTTCTTCGTCAACACGCCGGACATCCTGCATGAGTTCCTCCAGCGGGGTGGGCGTCCCGCGTTCGAGCTGCGGGCGGTGCTGGCCGCGACGCTGTCGCCGTCGTGGGGTGTCTACAGCGGCTACGAACTGTGCGAAAACACTCCGCTACGGGCCGGTAGCGAGGAGTATCTGCACTCGGAGAAGTACGAACTACGGCCCCGGGACTGGGAGTCGGCCGAGCGGGAGGGCCGCACGATCGCCCCGCTGCTGACCGCGCTCAACGACGTCCGCCGGCGCAGCCCTGCGCTGCGTGCCCTGCGCCCGGTGCACTTCCACCACGCCGACAAGGACGAGGTGATCGTGTACTCGAAGCGGGAGGGCTCGAACACGGTTCTGGTGGTCGTGAACCTCGACCCGCACCACACCCAGGAAGCCACGGTCTCGTTGGACATGCCGCAACTCGGACTCGGCTGGCACGAGTCCGTGCCGGTGCGGGACGAACTCACCGGCGACACCTACCACTGGGGCAGAGCGAACTATGTGCGCCTCGAACCGGGCCGTACGCCCGCGCACATCCTCACCGTCCTGCGACCGTCCACACCGCGATGAATTCTCTGGCAGAGCAAGGGATTTCGGAGGGTCACCCACACCATGATCATGAATGAGCCCGTCCCGGACACCTTCGAGGACACCCCTGCCAAGGACCGGGACCCTGATTGGTTCAAGCGCGCCGTCTTCTACGAGGTGCTCGTCCGGTCCTTCCAGGACAGCAACGGCGACGGCGTCGGCGACCTCAAGGGCATCACCGCGAAACTGGACTACCTCCAGTGGCTCGGCGTCGACTGCCTCTGGCTGCCACCGTTCTTCAAGTCCCCTCTGAGGGACGGCGGTTACGACGTCTCGGACTACACCTCGGTACTCCCCGAGTTCGGTGATCTGGCCGACTTCGTGGAGTTCGTGGACGCCGCCCACCAACGCGGCATGCGCGTCATCATCGACTTCGTGATGAACCACACGAGCGATCAGCACGAGTGGTTCAAGGAGTCCCGCTCGGACCCGGACGGCCCCTACGGCGACTACTACGTCTGGGCCGACGACGACAAGCAGTACCAGGACGCCCGGATCATCTTCGTCGACACCGAGGCGTCGAACTGGACCTTCGACCCGGTCCGCAAGCAGTACTTCTGGCACCGCTTCTTCTCCCACCAGCCGGACCTCAACTACGAGAACCCGGCGGTCCAGGAGGAGATCCTGGCGGCCCTGCGGTTCTGGCTCGACCTGGGCATCGACGGGTTCCGCCTGGACGCGGTCCCCTACCTGTACGCGGAGGAGGGCACCAACTGCGAGAACCTGCCCGCCACGCACGAGTTCCTCAAACGGGTGCGCAAGGAGATCGACGCGCAGTACCCGGACGTGGTGATCCTCGCCGAGGCCAACCAGTGGCCCGAGGACGTCGTCGACTACTTCGGCGACTTCCCCTCGGGCGGCGACGAGTGCCACATGGCGTTCCACTTCCCCGTCATGCCACGCATCTTCATGGCGGTGCGCCGCGAGTCGCGGTACCCGGTCTCGGAGATCCTGGCGAAGACCCCGGCGATCCCGTCCGGCTGCCAGTGGGGCATCTTCCTGCGCAACCACGACGAGCTGACGCTGGAGATGGTCACCGACGAGGAACGCGACTACATGTACGCGGAGTACGCCAAGGATCCGCGGATGCGCGCCAACATCGGTATCCGGCGGCGTCTGGCCCCGCTGCTGGACAACGACCGCAACCAGATCGAGCTGTTCACGGCGCTGCTGCTGTCGCTGCCCGGCTCGCCGATCCTCTACTACGGCGACGAGATCGGCATGGGCGACAACATCTGGCTGGGCGACCGGGACGCGGTGCGCACTCCGATGCAGTGGACGCCCGACCGCAACGCGGGCTTCTCCTCGTGCGATCCGGGGCGGCTGTTCCTGCCCACGATCATGGACCCGGTCTACGGCTACCAGGTGACCAACGTCGAGGCCTCGATGTCGTCCCCGTCGTCGCTGCTGCACTGGACGCGGCGGATGATCGAGATCCGTAAGCAGAACCCGGCGTTCGGTCTCGGCTCGTACACCGAGCTGCCGTCGTCGAACCCGGCGGTGATCGCGTTCCTGCGTGAGTACAAGGACGACCTGGTGCTGTGCGTGCACAACTTCTCCCGGTTCGCCCAGCCCACGGAACTCGACCTCCAGGCCTTCAACGGCCGGCACCCGGTCGAGCTGATCGGCGGAGTGCGCTTCCCGGCCATCGGCGAACTGCCGTACCTGCTCACCCTCGCCGGACACGGCTTCTACTGGTTCCGCCTGCGAAAGGACGGAATCTGACCGGGACCTGACCAGGACCTGAGCGGGATCCGACCGGGATCCGCCCGAGGGCCGACGCGCCCGTGCCGCCCCCTACCCCGGGAAGCACGGGCGCGGACCGCCCGAAAAGCCCCCGTTCCCGGTTTCCGTCCCCTCACCCTGGGCACTCTCCCCCAATACCGTGCGGGGCAGGCGCCTCATGGGGCCCGCCCCGGGCCACGGACCCCCGCACTCGGCACGTCCCCACCTCTGGACAGCATCTCGGCACCCGGGTCCCGCTCGCACCGTTCGCCGCGCTCCCGGGGAAAGGACGCGACGCCATGTCGGAAGCCGCAGCACGCCCTGTCGTCCCCGCCGCTGCCCCTCAGGCGGTGGAGGACCCCGAACTGCTCACCTCACTGGACCCGTTGCTGCGCGAATGGCTGCCGCGGCAGCGCTGGTTCGCCGGCAAGGGGCGCCCGGTCACCGGCTTCACCCTCGACTCCCTCACCCAACTCCGGCCGGGAGCCGCCCTGTTGCACCTCCTGGTGCGCGCCCATCAGCCACCGGCCGACGAGGGCCCCGGCGACTGCTACCAGCTCCTCATCGGCACCACCGACGCCCTCGCCCCGCACCTCGCCCCGACCGTGATCGGCCACATCACGCAGGGCCCCCTGGCCGGCCGCACCGCGTACGAGGCGCTCCAGGACCCGGGGCAGGCCGCCGTGCTCCTCGAACGCCTCCGCATACCCGGGGCGCTCGGCGCCCTCCGCTTCCACCGCGGCCCGCACGGCGAGGTGCCGCGCGGCCTGGTCCCGCGCCCCCTCCAGGCGGAACAGTCCAACTCCTCGGTCGTGTACGGGGACCAGCTGATCGCCAAGGTGTTCCGCCGGGTCCTGCCCGGCGTCAACCCCGACCTCGAACTCCCCCTCGCCCTGGCCCGCGAGGGCTGCCACCGCGTCCCCGCCCCCGTCGCCTGGTACGAGACGGGCGATGCCACGGCCCCCGGCGGCACGACCACCCTCGGCCTGCTCCAGCCCTACCTCAAGTCCGCCGCCGACGGTTGGGAACTGGCCCTCAAGCACCTCACCAACCAGCAGGAATTCATTCCCCTGGCACGCGAGTTGGGCCGCGCCACCGCCGAGGTGCACACCGCCCTCGCGCGCGCCCTGCCCACGGTCACGTACACCCGCGCCCACACCGAGCAGCTCGCCGAGGCCATGGCCCGGCGCCTGGAGACGACCGCCCATCAGGTCCCCGCGCTGCTCCCCTACGTCCCCGCCCTGACCACCGCCTTCGACGCCCTCGCCGACCTCGCCGCCGGGGGCCGCAACTGGAAGGCCCAGCGCGTCCACGGCGACCTGCACCTCGGGCAGTGCCTCTACGACCCGGCCGACGGCTGGCAGCTGATCGACTTCGAGGGCGAACCGTCCCGCCCGCTCGCCGAACGCCGCATGCCGCACCCGCCGCACCGCGACATCGCCGGCATGCTCCGCTCCTTCGACTACGCCGCCCGCTCGCACCGCCCCTGGAACCCGGCCTGGTCGGACGCCTGCCGTGCCGCCTACTGCACCGGCTACGCGGACGCCTCCGGCTGGGACCCCCGCACCGACCCGGTCCTCCTGCGCGCCTACGAGACGGACAAGGCGATCTACGAGGCCCTGTACGAGGCCCGCCACCGGCCTGACTGGCTCCCGGTGCCGATGGCGGCGCTGGAGAGGCTGGCGAAGGACGGATAGCGCACGACGTGCGCGCTGCAGGGGCGCGAGACCGCATCGAGGTACGGATCCGCCCGCGCCCCGCCACGACGAACCCCGCACGCGCCCACGCGACGACCACCCGGCAGACGCGAAGGCCACCCGAGGAGGCCCACCCCGTGACCCGCCGCCCGACCACCACCCCGACCGTCACCCCCGCCCCTGTCCCGGAGGCCGACCGCAACCGGCTGCTGGCGGCCACCCACCACGATCCGCACGGAGTGCTCGGCGCCCACCCGACCCACGGCGGGGTGGCCTTCCGCGCCTGGCGGCCCTACGTCAAGGGCGTCGCCGTCCGCACCCCGCAGGGCCTGCACGCCCACCTGCACGACGACGGGGACGGCTTCTTCTCCGCGCTGCTCCAGCTCCGCGAGGTCCCGGCCGAGTACAGCCTGGAGATCGCCTACGAGGACACGACCCAGACCGTCGCGGACGCGTACGCCCTGCTGCCCTCCCTCGGCGACCTCGACCTGCATCTGATCGGCGAGGGCCGGCACGAGCAGCTCTGGACGGCGCTGGGCGCCCGCCCCATGGAGCACCAGGGAGTCCGGGGCACCCGCTTCACCGTCTGGGCGCCGAACGCCCGCGGCGTCCGGGTCGTCGGCAGCTTCAACTTCTGGGACGGCGCGGCCCACAGCATGCGCTCGCTCGGCTCGACGGGGATCTGGGAACTGTTCGTGCCGGACATCGGCGAGGGCGAGCTGTACAAGTACGAGATCACCCGCCCGGACGGCAGCAAGACGATGCGCGCCGACCCGATGGCGACCCGTACGGAGACCCCTCCGGCGAACTCCTCGGTCATCCACACCAGCCGCCACGCCTGGGGGGATGCGGAGTGGCTCGCGCGGCGCGGGGACCGTCCCGCGCACCGGGCGCCGTTCTCCGTCTACGAGGTCCACCTCGCGTCCTGGCGCCCGGGACTGACCTACCGCCAGCTCGCCGAGCAACTCCCCGCCTACATCGCCGATCTGGGCTTCACCCATGTCGAGTTCCTGCCCGTCGCGGAACACCCCTTCGGCGGATCCTGGGGCTACCAGGTCACCGGCTTCTACGCCCCCACCGCCCGCCTGGGCACCCCCGACGACTTCAAACACCTCATCGACACCCTGCACCAAGCAGGCATCGGCGTCCTCATGGACTGGGTCCCGGCCCACTTCCCCCGCGACGACTGGGCACTGGCCGAATTCGACGGCAAACCCCTCTACGAACACGAGGACCCCCTGCGCTCGGCCCACCCCGACTGGGGCACCCTCGAATTCGACTACGGCCGCAAGGAAGTCCGCAACTTCCTCGTCGCCAACGCCCTCTACTGGTGCGAGGAGTTCCACATCGACGGCCTGCGCGTCGACGCCGTCGCCTCCATGCTCTACCTCGACTACTCCCGCGAGGAAGGACAGTGGACCCCCAACCAGCACGGCGGCCGCGAGAACCTCGACGCCGTCGACTTCCTCCAGGAAATGAACGCCACCCTCTACCGCCGCGTCCCCGGCGTCGTCACCATCGCCGAGGAATCCACCGCCTGGGACGGCGTCACCCGCGCCACCCACCACACCGGCCCCACGGGCTTCGGCGGCCTCGGCTTCGGCCTGAAATGGAACATGGGCTGGATGCACGACACCCTGGACTACGTCAGCCACGAACCCGTCCACCGCAAATACCACCACCACGAGATGACCTTCTCGATGGTCTACGCCTACAGCGAGAACTACGTCCTGCCCATCTCCCACGACGAAGTCGTCCACGGCAAACGCTCCCTCGTCTCCAAAATGCCCGGCGACTGGTGGCAGCAACGCGCCACCCACCGCGCCTACCTCGCCTACATGTGGGCCCACCCCGGCAAACAACTCCTGTTCATGGGACAGGAATTCGCCCAGGGCGCCGAATGGTCCGAAGCCCACGGCCCCGACTGGTGGCTCCTGGACCTCGCCTACAGCGCCGCACCCGACCACCGCGGCATCCGCGACCTCACCCGCGACCTCAACACCGTCTACCGCGACACCCCCGCCCTGTGGGAACAGGACACCGACCCGGCCGGCTTCACCTGGATCATCGGCGACGCCGTCGAAGACAACGTCTTCGCCTTCCTGCGCCACGCCACCGACGACACCCCCCTGCTCGCCGTCGCCAACTTCTCCCCCGTCGTCCGCCACGACTACCGTCTCGGCGTCCCCCCCACCGTCCCCGCCTGGCACGAAACCCTCAACACCGACCACACCCGCTACGGCGGCAGCGACATCACCAACCGCGACCCCGTCAAACCCGAAGACACCCCCTCCCACGGCCACCCCACCAGCATCCGACTGACACTCCCCCCACTGGCGACGGTCTGGCTCCGCCCGTAGAGCGCGGCAGGGGCGTGGGGCGCGACCAGCCGCAGTGCGGCCCGCGCCCCACGCCCCGCTGCGAACGATCAGTCAGCGACGGCGAACTGCCGGAGCGGCAGCGGCAGTTCCCCGGAATGCACGATCCCCAGGGACTGCGTCGCCCGAGTGAGCGCCACATACAGGTCGCTGACCCCGAACTCCCCGGGCTCGACCACGAGCACCGAGTCGAATTCGAGCCCCTTGGCCTGCCGCGGATCCAGCAGCACGACCGCCCGCGTCAGATCGGGTTCGGCCCCCGCCACCACCCCGTCCAGCTTCGGCGCCAGCGCACCGTGCAGCGCCCGCGGAGCGATGACGGCGAGCCGCCCCTCCTCGGGGGTCAGCTCGGCCACCGCCGCGGCGACGGCGCCCGGCAGGTCGACCGCGGCACGCGCCCAAGGACGGACGCCGGTCGAGCGGACGGACGACGGCGGCTCGAAGTCCGGGTGCTCCGCCCGGAGCACCGCCGCCGCGACGTCCATGATCTCGGACGGCGTCCGGTAGTTGACCCCGAGCCGCGTGTGCTCGAACCGGTCCTCCACGTACGGCGCGAGAATGCGCTCCCACGAGCCGACCCCGGCCTCCTCGGAGGTCTGGGCCGGGTCCCCGACCAGCGTCATGGACCGGGTCGGAGACCGCCGCATCAGCAGCCGCCACGCCATCGGCGACAGCTCCTGCGCCTCGTCGACGATGATGTGCCCGAACGCCCAGGTCCGGTCGGCGGCGGCCCGCTCCGCGGCGCTGCGGTGGTCCTCCTCCTCGTACCAGTCGGCGACCCGGTCCGCGTCCACGATGTCGTGCGCGGCGAGCACCTCCGACTCGTCCTCGTCCTCGAACTCGTACGTCTCCGAACCCTTCGACAGGTCCAGCACGCCCTGCGCGTAGGCGATCCGCTCCTGCCGCGCGGCCTCGGCCGCGGCCCGCTCGGCGCTGTCGTCGTGCCCGAGCAGCTCGGCGACCTCGTCGAGCAGCGGCACGTCCGCGGCCGTCCACTCCCCGGAGCCCTGCGCGCGACGGATGGCCCGCGCGTCCTCGTCCGGCACGTGGGTGGGTTCGGTCAGGTAGTCGGCGAGGAAGCCCTGCGGAGTGAGGGTCGGCCACAACTCCTCGATGGCGGCGTGGACTTCGCGGCTCGCGGCGACTCCCTTGCCGAGCTGGGCGAGGTCGTCGGGGCCGAGGAAGTTCGGGCCGCCGTACGGGTCGGCGCCCAGCCGCTCGGCGAGCTGCGCGGTGAGCGCGTCGAGCACCCGGAAGGCGAAGTGCGGGCGGGCCAGGTTGTGCGGCAGCTTGGTGTCGCGGGCCGCCTGCCGGGCCTCGTAGGCGATCTCCCAGTCGAGGATCAGGTCCCCGTCGTCGTGCGGGATCACCAACGGGGCGCCGGGCATGGGGATCTGCTGCCGGTCGGTGACGGCGAGCGCGAGGGCCTCGGCCATCGCCGCCGCCCCCTTCACGGCGGCCGCGCGCGGCGTGTCCGTGCCGGTGGCGTGCACGCCGGGGAAGAGCTCGCCGACGGTCGACAGGAGCACACCGGTCTCACCGAGCGCGGGGAGCACCTCGCTGATGTACTTCAGGAACGCCGGGTTGGGTCCGACGATGAGCACGGCCCGCTTGGCCAGCAGTTCCCGGTGCTCGTACAGCAGGAACGCGGCGCGGTGCAGCGCGACCGCCGTCTTGCCGGTGCCGGGGCCGCCCTCGACGACGAGCACGCCCTGGTGCGCGTGCCGGATGATGCGGTCCTGCTCGGCCTGGATGGTCTGCACGATGTCGCCCATGCGGCCGGTGCGGGCCGAGTTCAGGGCGGCGAGCAGCACGGCGTCACCGGTCGGGTCCTCGTACCCGGTGCGCTCCGCGTCGTCGAGATCGAGGATCTCGTCGTGCAGTTCGGTGACCGTGCGCCCGTCGAACGTGAGATGACGGCGCCGGCGCAGACCCATCGGCGTATGACCGGTCGCGAGATAGAAAGGCCGCGCCACCGGCGCACGCCAGTCGATCAACAGCGGCGTGCGCTCGGTGTCGTCGGCACGAATTCCGATACGGCCGATGTGGTGTGCGGTACCGCCCTTGAGGTCAATTCGCCCGAAACAGAGCGACCCCTCGACCGCATTCAGCGCGGCGAGCAGCCCGGACCGCTCCACGACCAGCAGGTCGCGCTCGAGGCGGGCCTGCTGACCGGTCCCGACCGGCGTGATCGCGGCCCGCACGGAGTCCGCGGCGATGCCACGCAGCTCGTCGACGCGGGCGTAGAGCCGGTCGATGAATTCCTGTTCCTTTTGCAGTTCTTTCTGCGGTGCGGCGGATTCCCGGCTTGACAAAACTGCTCCCTGCCCGGTACGGTGTGTTTAGTTGGCCCCCAGTGAGGGGCCTTTTCTGTGGGCACACAGAAACACCGAATATACCCCGGGCGGGGCAGAATTCCAACCGCCGGGAATTCGTTCTCCGTTCCTCAGACGGCCTCGGTCAATTCCTCCAGCAGTCGCCGCTTGGGCCGTGCGCCCACCCGCGACCAGACCGGCTCCCCGGCCTTGAAGACCATCAGCGTCGGCATGGACAGCACCCCGTACCTGGCGGCCGTCTCCGGGTTGGCGTCGACGTCGATCGCCACGACGTCGAGCCGCTCGCGCTCCTCCTCCGCGATCGACCTGAGCACGGGCGCCAGCTGCCTGCACGGCCCGCACCACGTTGCCGTGAACTCCACGAGCACGGGCTTTCCCGCTCGCAGCACCTGCTCCTCGAAGTCCGCGTCCGTCACGTCCCGCATGCCGATCACTCCTGTCGTCGTTCCAGTTCGCAGCGCGGCTCGGCGCCGTGCTGCGTCGCCAGCGCGTCCATGGCCTGTTCGGCGCGCGCCAACTGCGCCCCGACCTTCTCCCGTACGGCACTCAACTCGCCGATCAGCGCGTCGAGTTCGGCGAGCTTGTTGCGGTACACGGCGAGCGACGCCGGGCAGGAGTCGCCCTCCGGGTGCCCCGCGCGCAGACACTCGACGAACGGCCGGGTCTCCTCCAGCTCGAACCCGAAGTCCTGCAACGTGCGGATCTGCCGCAGCGCCCGCAGGTCGTCCTCGTCGTACGTCCGGTAGCCGTTGCCGCCGCGCCGCGCGGGCAGCAGCCCGCGCGACTCGTAGTACCTGAGCGTCCGCGTGGTCGTACCGGCGCGGTCCGCGAGCTCTCCGATGCGCATGCCTGAAACCGTAGACGTTGACCCTGACGTCAAGGCCAGCCGATGCGCGGACCGTCCCGGGAATACCGGGCGCCCGGCGCGTCTTGTTCCCGGTTGACCGGCACCCGCGCCGGTCGCTACCGGGGGAGGACCCAGTGACGACGACCGTCTCCGTCCGCTATGTCGGCGGACCCACATCCGTGATCGAGATCGGCGGGCTGCGACTGCTCACCGACCCGACGTTCGACGCCCCCGGCGAGTACGCGGTCGGTTCCCGGACGCTGGTCAAGACCGCCGGCCCGGCGCTGACGCCCGAGGAGCTCGGCGCGGCCGACGCCGTCCTGCTCTCGCACGACCAGCACCCGGACAACCTCGACACCTCGGGCCGCGCGCTCCTCGCCGGGGTCCCGCTGGTCCTGTCCACGCCCGCCGCCCGCGAGCGGATCGGCGAGACCGTGACCGCTCTGCCCACGTGGGAGCACGTGGACGTCGAGCGCCCCGGCGGCGGCGCCCTGCGCATCACGGGCGTGCCCGCGCTGCACGGCCCCGAGGGCAGCGAACCGGTGGTCGGCCAGGTCACCGGCTTCGTCCTGTCCGGCACGGGCCTCCCCACGGTCTACGTCTCCGGGGACAACGCCTCCCTGGACCGCGTCCGGGACATCGCCGACCGCTTCCCCGCGATCGATGTGGCGGTCCTCTTCGCGGGCGCCGCCCTCACGCCGCTCGTGCCCGGGGTCCCGCTGACGCTGACCAGCGAGCGGGCCGCCGAGGCCGCGCGGCTCCTCGGTGCCCGGCACGTCGTCCCGCTCCACTTCGAGCACTGGGGCCACTTCAGCCAGGACGGCTCCACGCTGACGACGGCGTTCGCCGAGGCCGGCCTGAGCGACCGCCTCCACCTCCTCAAGCCCGGCGAGGCGTTCACCGTCTGACGAGGGACCGTTCGCCGCGCTCGGCGGGGCACCCCGCGGGCGCGGCGCCGGCCTCACCCCGGTCAGGGCCAGTCGACCATCACGAGGAACACCACGTACGTGAGCACAACCGCGAACGGCGCCGCCAGCGCGAACCCGACCCGGCGCGCCGCGAACCGCTCCTCCCACGGCAGCAGCCACGCGGTCAGGAGGACGAGCACCGAAATGGTCAGACCCCACCCGAAGACCGTGAACGCCCGCGCGAAACTCGGGTCGAACGCGGCCAGTTGGGCGTCCGTGCACGAGTCGCACGCCATCCCCGACAGCCCCGCGAACAGGTACGCGAAGAACGCCACCGGCAGTGTGACCAGGGTCGACACGAGCGGCGCGATCCACTGGCGGCTGCGCGCAGGGGTACGTATGACGGGTTCGGCGGCGAGTTCGTGGGTCATGGCTCCATCCAAGTCCGGCCGCCACGACCACACCTGAGCCCAGGTACTCAGACGACGTACTCAGACGACGCCGTCAGGCCCCGGGACATGATCGTGGCAAGGCACAATGCCCCGATGACCGCACACCGACAGGCCGCCACGCCCACCGCCGCCGCGTCCGGCACCTGGCTCCTCGGCGACCTCCCCGTCCGCCGTATCGGATTCGGCGCGATGCGGCTGCCCGGCCGGATCGCCTTCGACAACGCCTCCGTCGCCGACCGCGCGCGGTCGATCCGCGTCCTGCGCCGCGCCGTCGAGCTGGGCGTGAACCACATCGACACCGCCGCCTTCTACTTCTCGGCCCTGCGCTCGGCCAACGAACTCATCAACACCGCGCTCGCCCCCTACCCGGACGACCTGGTCATCGCCACGAAGGTCGGCCCGCGCCGCGACCGCGCGGGCGCCTGGGCCACCTGGGCCCGCCCCGACGAGCTGCGCGGTGACGTCGAGGAGAACCTGCGCCAGCTCGGCCGCGACCATCTCGACGTCGTCAACTTCCGTATGAACGACCGCACTTCGACGGACCTCGCCGAGTACGTGGGCGCGCTCGCCGAGCTGCGCGACGCCGGCCTGATCCGCCATATCGGCGTCTCGGACGTGGACGCGGAGCGGCTCGCGGCGGCCCAGAAGGTGACGCCGATCGTCTGCGTCCAGAACCGCTTCGGCCTCGGCACCGTCCGCCCCGGCGACACCGAACTCCTGCGCTCCTGCGCCGACCAGGGCATCGCCTTCGTCCCGTTCTTCGCGATCGCGGGCCAGGGCGGCCACGCGGGCGCGACCGGCTCCACCGACTCCCCCGCCGTACGGGACATCGCCGCGGCGCACGCCGTCTCCCCCGCCCAGCTGCGGCTCGCCTGGACCCTCCACCAGGGCCCGAACGTGCTTGCCATCCCCGGCACCGGCGATCCCGACCATCTCGCGGAGAACGTGGCCGCGGGAGCCCTCCGCCTCACCCCCGACGAACTGACCGCCCTCGAACAGACCTGACCCGACCTGATCGGGCACAGGATGTCGGGCCCGCGCCGACGCCCGCTCCTAGCGTGGTGAGCACAGAAATCGGAAGGAGACCGGCGTGCTTGACCGGCTCAACGAGGCCATGGACCACATCGAGCACCGTCTCGACCAGCCGCTGGACGTGGCCGAACTCGCCCGGATCGCCACCACCTCGGAGTACCACCTGCGCCGGATGTTCTCCGCACTCGCGGGCATGCCGCTGTCGGAGTACGTCCGGCGCCGGCGGCTCACGGTCGCCGGCGCCGAGGTCCTCGCGGGCGAGGAGCCCCTGCTGACGGTCGCGCTGCGCTACGGGTACGGCTCGGGCGAGGCCTTCGCCCGCGCGTTCCGCACGCTGCACGGCGTCGGCCCCGGCGAGGCCCGCCGCACCGGCGCCGCCCTCGTCTCGCAGCCCCGGCTCTCCTTCCGCCTCACCGTAGAAGGGAGCAGCAGCATGCGATACCGGGTGGTGGAACGTCCCGCGTTCACCGTGGTCGGCCCCAGGGCGCGAGTCCCCCTGGTCCACCTCGGCCCGAACCAGGCGATCATCGACTTCGTCCGAGGTATCGACCGAGGCCTCCTGGACCGTCTGGAGAAACTCTCCGACGCCGAACCGCACGGCATCGTCGCGGTCTGCGACGACCTGGACCCCGGCCGCGCCGAGGGCACCGAACTCGACTACTACCAAGGGGTGATCACCTCGGCGCCCGCCCCCGAGGGCACCGCCGTCCTGCCCGTGCCGGCCGGCACCTGGGCCGTCTTCACGACATCGGGACCGGCCCCCGAGGCCCTCCAACGGCTGTGGAGCGACACGTACACGGAGTGGTTCCCCTCCAACCCGTACCGCACCCGACCCGGACCCGAGATCCTCCGGACCCGCATGTCCCCGGACGGCCGCGAGGCCGACGCGGAGCTGTGGCTGCCGGTGGAACGCGAACCCGCCGCCCCCTCGGGCAGGGCCTAGATCTCCGAAAGGACCACCTCGTCCGCGTCCAGGACGGCGACGGACCGCCCCGGCGCCGTCTGACCCGCCCAGTACAGGTTCGTGTGCGCGATGACCTGGGCGGGTGCGGGCGCCCCGTGCTCGCTGAGATCCTCCGTCGTGTGCGCGTCGCCGACGAGCGTCACGTCGTAGCCCCGCGCGAGCGCGCCGTGGAGCGTGGAGCGCACACAGAAGTCGGTCTGGGCGCCGGCCACCACGAGGCGGCCGACCCCGCGCTCCGCGAGCCGCTCCTCCAGATCGGTGTCCTCGAAGGAGTCCCGGTACGTCTTGTGCACCAGCGCCTCACCGTCCCGGGGCTCCCCCAGCTCCGGGACGTACCGCCAGGCGTCGCTGCCGAACTTCAGCCCGTCGTCGGAGTGCTGCACCCACACCACGGCCACACCCTCGGCTCTCGCCCGGTCCACCAGCGAGGCGATCCGGGCGATGACGGCGTCGCTGTCGATCGAGCACTCCATCACCCCGTTCTGCACATCGATCACGACGAGCGCGGAGTTGGGTCGGTCGGGCAAGGTCGTCATGGCAGCTCCCTGGGCAGAGGTACGGCGTCCGGCATCACGTCGGTCCCCCATCGGCCACCGACAACTCACACCCTAGAAGCCGCCACTGACAATCCCTGGCGTCGGCCTCAGACCCCGCTGTCCACGGGCTCCCGCTCCGCGGCACCGGCCTCCTCCGCCGACCCGGAACCGGCGCCGCGTCCCTTCCCGGGCAGCAGCACCCCCACCACCACCGTGCCGACGCCGAGGATCACGGCCCCGATCACGCTGGTGTGCGCGACGGCGTCCGAGAACGACGAGCCGACCGCGTCGACCATCGTCCGCGCCCCGTCGGCGAGTTGACCGGCCTGCGCCTTGAGCTGCGCCGCCTGCTGCGGGTCACTCGCACCGGCCGCCTGCTCGGCGACCTTGTGGGCCTGCTCCCCGATCCGCTGCGCGACCGCGTACCCGGCGCCCACCGAGTCCTGCGCCGTGGCCAGCGCGTCACCCGGCAGCTTCGTACCGGACGCGGCGTCGGACAGATGCGACGAGTACGAACCGGCGAGCACGGACCCGAGGATCGCGATGCCGAGCGAGCCACCGAGTTCCAGCGACGTGTCGTTGACCGCGCCGCCGACCCCGAGCTCCGACTCCGGGAAGGCGCCCATGATCGCGTCGGTGCAGGGCGAGAGGGCGAGACCGATGGCCAGACCCAGGATGACGAGGGGCAGCACGAAGTCCCCGTACGCCGATCCGGCGTCGACCCGGGTGAGCAGCGCGAGCGCCGCCGTACCACCGACCATGCCCGCCGTCACCGTGATCTTCATGCCGATCCGCGGCGTGAGGTACCCGGTGAGCGCCGAGCCGACGAACACCGCACCGGCCAGCGGCAGCATCCGTACGCCGGTCTCCCAGGCGTCGTAGCCGAGCACGAACTGCAAGTGCTGCGTCAGGTAGTAGAAGGCGCCGAAGACGGCGAGGAAGAAGAGCGCGACGGCCAGGTTCGACCCGGCGAACCGCCGGTCGGCGAACCGGCGCACGTCGAGCACCGGCCGCGGGTGCCGCAACTCCCACACCACGAACCCCACCAGCGCCAGACCGGCGACGACGGCCGCACTGATCGCCTTGACGCCCCACCCGAAGTGCGGCCCCTCGATGATCATGTAGACGAGCGCGCCGACCCACACGACGGACAACAGCCCGCCGACGTAGTCGATCCGTCCGTGCCGCGCGGCCTTCGACGGCGGTACGAGGACCAGCGCGCCGACGATCGCGACGGCGGCGACGGGCACGTTGATCAGGAAGGTGGACGCCCACCCGTGGCTGCGCAGCAGCGCTCCGGCCACCAACGGCCCGGCGGCGATGGCGAGTCCGGCCGTCGCGGTCCAGAGCACGATCGCCTTGGCCCGCTCGGCCCGCGGGAACGTCGCCGCGAGCAGCGAGAGCGTCGCCGGCATGATCATGGCGGCCCCGACACCCATCACGGCGCGCGCCGCGATGACCCCGCCGGAACTGTCGACGAGCGACCCCGAGATGGCGCCACCACCGAAGACGAGCAGCCCCAGGATCAGGGCGCCCCGCCGGCTGTACTTGTCGCCGATGGCACCCAGCAACAGCATCAGCGCGGCATACGGAACCGTGTAGCCGTCGATGACCCACTGGAGATCGGCGCTGGACAGCCCCAGATCCTGGGTCATGTCGGGCGCCGCGACCGTGAGCGCCGTATTGGCCATCACGATGATCAAAAGGCTCAGACAGAGCACGAGCAGCGCCCACCAGCGGCGGGCGTACGGCCGGTCCATCGTGTCGACCGGCTCGTTCATGACGAGGCGCATGGCGCGGAGACCCTCCAGAGAAGCAGAACAGGCCCAAGCCAGCACTTGCACAGGCTTGAGCAATTACACACTGCTGTGCAATCTACGTCGCTGCACAGCAGTGTGCAAATACGCACGCGGGAGGGGTACCCGGGTCTCGGGGTGTGACAATGTGCGGCGTGACTTCTGTACGGGCCGATGCCAACCGCCGCCGCATCCTCGACGTGGCACTCGCCGAGTTGCTGCGTGATCCCGAGGCGTCGATGGACCAGATCGCCCGCGCCGCGGGGGTGGTGCGCCGCACGGTGTACGGCCATTTCCCGAGCCGGGACGCGCTGGTCGGCGCCTTGGTCGACGACGCGGCGCAGGCGGTCGCCGAGGCGCATCGCGCCGGCCGCGAGGGGATCGCCGATCCGGCGGAGGCGGTGGCCCGCTCGATCCTGTCGGTCTGGCCGATCGCGGACCGCTACCGGCTTCTGGTGAATCTGGCCCAGCGCAGTGTCGCCATGGAGGGCATCAGACAGCGCCTCACGCCGGTCCGCCACGAGTGCGTCCGCCTGGTCCAGCAGGGCCTGGACAACGGCGAGTTCACGTCGCCACTCTCGGCGGAGGCTCTGGCGTACGTCCATGAACAGGTGCTGTTCGGCTTGATGGAGGCCGTCAACGACGGAGCCCTCCCGGCGGCGGACGCGGGTCGCGCGGCGGTCGTCACGGTGCTCGCTTCGGTCGGCTATCCGACGAAGGACGCGGAACGGCTGGCCGCAGAGTCGGTCTGAGCGAAAGCCTGAGCATAAAGAGAAAAACGCAAAGAGAAACAGACGTCAGTGCACCGCTCGCTTCCCTCTCTTCGCTTCCCTCTCTTGCCCCGGAACGCAGAAAAGCCCCGTGCCAGAGGCACGGGGCTTTTCCCTAAAACTTGTTCGGCGGCGTCCTACTCTCCCACAGGGTCCCCCCTGCAGTACCATCGGCGCTGTGAGGCTTAGCTTCCGGGTTCGGAATGTAACCGGGCGTTTCCCTCACGCTATGACCACCGAAACACTATGAAACTGTCAACCGGAGTCGTGGCCTATGACTACGACGGTTGTTCATGGTTTCAGAACCAACACAGTGGACGCGAGCAACTGAGGACAAGCCCTCGGCCTATTAGTACCAGTCACCTCCACCCGTTACCGGGCTTCCAGATCTGGCCTATCAACCCAGTCGTCTACTGGGAGCCTTAACCCCTCAAAGGGGGTGGGAGTCCTCATCTTGAAGCAGGCTTCCCGCTTAGATGCTTTCAGCGGTTATCCTTTCCGAACGTAGCCAACCAGCCATGCCCTTGGCAGGACAACTGGCACACCAGAGGTTCGTCCGTCCCGGTCCTCTCGTACTAGGGACAGCCCTTCTCAAGACTCCTGCGCGCGCAGCGGATAGGGACCGAACTGTCTCACGACGTTCTAAACCCAGCTCGCGTACCGCTTTAATGGGCGAACAGCCCAACCCTTGGGACCGACTCCAGCCCCAGGATGCGACGAGCCGACATCGAGGTGCCAAACCATCCCGTCGATATGGACTCTTGGGGAAGATCAGCCTGTTATCCCCGGGGTACCTTTTATCCGTTGAGCGACGGCGCTTCCACAAGCCACCGCCGGATCACTAGTCCCGACTTTCGTCCCTGCTCGACCCGTCGGTCTCACAGTCAAGCTCCCTTGTGCACTTACACTCAACACCTGATTACCAACCAGGCTGAGGGAACCTTTGGGCGCCTCCGTTACTCTTTGGGAGGCAACCGCCCCAGTTAAACTACCCATCAGACACTGTCCCTGATCCGGATCACGGACCCAGGTTAGACATCCAGCACGACCAGAGTGGTATTTCAACGACGACTCCCCAACCACTGGCGTGGCTGGTTCAAAGTCTCCCACCTATCCTACACAAGCCGAACCGAACACCAATATCAAACTGTAGTAAAGGTCCCGGGGTCTTTCCGTCCTGCTGCGCGAAACGAGCATCTTTACTCGTAGTGCAATTTCACCGGGCCTATGGTTGAGACAGTCGAGAAGTCGTTACGCCATTCGTGCAGGTCGGAACTTACCCGACAAGGAATTTCGCTACCTTAGGATGGTTATAGTTACCACCGCCGTTTACTGGCGCTTAAGTTCTCAGCTTCGCACACCCGAAAGTGCACTAACCGGTCCCCTTAACGTTCCAGCACCGGGCAGGCGTCAGTCCGTATACATCGCCTTACGGCTTCGCACGGACCTGTGTTTTTAGTAAACAGTCGCTTCTCGCTGGTCTCTGCGGCCACCCCCAGCTCATGGAGTAAATCCAATCACCAGTGATGGCCCCCCTTCTCCCGAAGTTACGGGGGCATTTTGCCGAGTTCCTTAACCATAGTTCACCCGAACGCCTCGGTATTCTCTACCTGACCACCTGAGTCGGTTTAGGGTACGGGCCGCCATGAAACTCGCTAGAGGCTTTTCTCGACAGCATAGGATCATCCACTTCACCACAATCGGCTCGGCATCAGGTCTCACCCTCATGTCATCCGGATTTACCTAGATAACGGGCTACACCCTTACCCCGGGACAACCACCGCCCGGGCTGGACTACCTTCCTGCGTCACCCCATCACTCACCTACTACCAACTTGGGCCGGCGGCTCCACCACTTTCCATTCCCCGAAGGGTCCGGAACGGCTTCACGGCCTTAGCATCACTGGATTCGATGTTTGACGCTTCACAGCGGGTACCGGAATATCAACCGGTTATCCATCGACTACGCCTGTCGGCCTCGCCTTAGGTCCCGACTTACCCTGGGCAGATCAGCTTGACCCAGGAACCCTTAGTCAATCGGCGCACACGTTTCTCACGTGTGTATCGCTACTCATGCCTGCATTCTCACTCGTGAACCGTCCACAACTCGCTTCCGCGGCTGCTTCACCCGGCACACGACGCTCCCCTACCCATCACGATCCCCGTTGGGGGTATATATCGCAATGACACGACTTCGGCGGTACGCTTGAGCCCCGCTACATTGTCGGCGCGGAATCACTAGACCAGTGAGCTATTACGCACTCTTTCAAGGGTGGCTGCTTCTAAGCCAACCTCCTGGTTGTCTCTGCGACTCCACATCCTTTCCCACTTAGCGTACGCTTAGGGGCCTTAGTCGATGCTCTGGGCTGTTTCCCTCTCGACCATGGAGCTTATCCCCCACAGTCTCACTGCCGTGCTCTCACTTACCGGCATTCGGAGTTTGGCTAAGGTCAGTAACCCGGTAGGGCCCATCGCCTATCCAGTGCTCTACCTCCGGCAAGAAACACACGACGCTGCACCTAAATGCATTTCGGGGAGAACCAGCTATCACGGAGTTTGATTGGCCTTTCACCCCTAACCACAGGTCATCCCCCAGGTTTTCAACCCTGGTGGGTTCGGTCCTCCACGAAGTCTTACCTCCGCTTCAACCTGCCCATGGCTAGATCACTCCGCTTCGGGTCTTGAGCGCGCTACTGAATCGCCCTATTCGGACTCGCTTTCGCTACGGCTTCCCCACACGGGTTAACCTCGCAACACACCGCAAACTCGCAGGCTCATTCTTCAAAAGGCACGCAGTCACGACGCAAGGAACAAGTTCCTTGCGCGACGCTCCCACGGCTTGTAGGCACACGGTTTCAGGTACTATTTCACTCCGCTCCCGCGGTACTTTTCACCATTCCCTCACGGTACTATCCGCTATCGGTCACCAGGGAATATTTAGGCTTAACGGGTGGTCCCGCCAGATTCACACGGGATTTCTCGGGCCCCGTGCTACTTGGGTGTCTCTTAAACGAGCCGCTGACGTTTCGACTACGGGGTCTTACCCTCTACGCCGGACCTTTCGCATGTCCTTCGTCTACATCAACGGTTTCTGACTCGTCTCACAGCCGGCAGACTGTGACAAAGAGATCCCACAACCCCCTGCATGCAACCCCTGCCGGGTCTCACACATACAAGGTTTGGCCTCATCCGGTTTCGCTCGCCACTACTCCCGGAATCACGGTTGTTTTCTCTTCCTGCGGGTACTGAGATGTTTCACTTCCCCGCGTTCCCTCCACATACCCTATGTGTTCAGGTATGGGTGACAGCCCATGACGACTGCCGGGTTTCCCCATTCGGAAACCCCCGGATCAAAGCCTGGTTGACGGCTCCCCGGGGACTATCGTGGCCTCCCACGTCCTTCATCGGTTCCTGGTGCCAAGGCATCCACCGTGCGCCCTTAAAAACTTGGCCACAGATGCTCGCGTCCACTGTGCAGTTCTCAAACAACGACCAACCACCCGTCACAACCCACCGAAGCAGATTTTTACCGGGGCCGGCATTGAGGTCGGGATCGAAATCCGTACCCTCAGATACCCAACAGCGTGCCCGACACCCTCGCCTGTCCTATTCGCTTTCCACGCCGAAGCAGTACTTGCGACCAGAGCAGGTCAAGTGTGCCGAATAATCAACGTTCCACCCATGAGCAACCACCGTCGAACATTTGCCGACGTAATGGCCCTGGACCACCAAGCAAGCTTGGCAGCCTAGATGCTCCTTAGAAAGGAGGTGATCCAGCCGCACCTTCCGGTACGGCTACCTTGTTACGACTTCGTCCCAATCGCCAGTCCCACCTTCGACAGCTCCCTCCCACAAGGGGTTGGGCCACCGGCTTCGGGTGTTACCGACTTTCGTGACGTGACGGGCGGTGTGTACAAGGCCCGGGAACGTATTCACCGCAGCAATGCTGATCTGCGATTACTAGCAACTCCAACTTCATGGGGTCGAGTTGCAGACCCCAATCCGAACTGAGACCGACTTTTGAGATTCGCTCCACCTTGCGGTATCGCAGCTCATTGTATCGGCCATTGTAGCACGTGTGCAGCCCAAGACATAAGGGGCATGATGACTTGACGTCGTCCCCACCTTCCTCCGAGTTGACCCCGGCGGTCTCCTGTGAGTCCCCATCACCCCGAAGGGCATGCTGGCAACACAGAACAAGGGTTGCGCTCGTTGCGGGACTTAACCCAACATCTCACGACACGAGCTGACGACAGCCATGCACCACCTGTACACCGACCACAAGGGGGGCACTATCTCTAATGCTTTCCGGTGTATGTCAAGCCTTGGTAAGGTTCTTCGCGTTGCGTCGAATTAAGCCACATGCTCCGCTGCTTGTGCGGGCCCCCGTCAATTCCTTTGAGTTTTAGCCTTGCGGCCGTACTCCCCAGGCGGGGAACTTAATGCGTTAGCTGCGGCACCGACGACGTGGAATGTCGCCAACACCTAGTTCCCACCGTTTACGGCGTGGACTACCAGGGTATCTAATCCTGTTCGCTCCCCACGCTTTCGCTCCTCAGCGTCAGTAATGGCCCAGAGATCCGCCTTCGCCACCGGTGTTCCTCCTGATATCTGCGCATTTCACCGCTACACCAGGAATTCCGATCTCCCCTACCACACTCTAGCCTGCCCGTATCGACTGCAGACCCGGGGTTAAGCCCCGGGCTTTCACAACCGACGTGACAAGCCGCCTACGAGCTCTTTACGCCCAATAATTCCGGACAACGCTTGCGCCCTACGTATTACCGCGGCTGCTGGCACGTAGTTAGCCGGCGCTTCTTCTGCAGGTACCGTCACTTTCGCTTCTTCCCTGCTGAAAGAGGTTTACAACCCGAAGGCCGTCATCCCTCACGCGGCGTCGCTGCATCAGGCTTTCGCCCATTGTGCAATATTCCCCACTGCTGCCTCCCGTAGGAGTCTGGGCCGTGTCTCAGTCCCAGTGTGGCCGGTCGCCCTCTCAGGCCGGCTACCCGTCGTCGCCTTGGTGAGCCACTACCTCACCAACAAGCTGATAGGCCGCGGGCTCATCCTTCACCGCCGGAGCTTTCAACCCCCCCCCATGCGAGGAGAGGTGGTATCCGGTATTAGACCCCGTTTCCAGGGCTTGTCCCAGAGTGAAGGGCAGATTGCCCACGTGTTACTCACCCGTTCGCCACTAATCCACCCCGAAGGGCTTCATCGTTCGACTTGCATGTGTTAAGCACGCCGCCAGCGTTCGTCCTGAGCCAGGATCAAACTCTCCGTGAATGTTTCCCCGTGATCGGGGTGACACCACGAGAGCGGAACAACCAGGAGGAATAATCCCGGTCGTTCACAGCGTCCTCGCTGTGCGCCTGCCAACCCACTAGAGGCCGACAGGACTTTTTCAAAGGAACCTCATCTTCGACCCGAAAGGGCCGGAGACGGGGTATCAACATATCTGGCGTTGATTTTTGGCACGCTGTTGAGTTCTCAAGGAACGGACGCTTCCTTTGTACTCACCCTCTCGGGCTTTCCTCCGGGCGCTTCCCTTCGGTCTTGCTGTCTTGCGTTTCCGACTCTATCAGATCTTTCCGATCTGATTTCCTCGGGGTCTTGCTGGTCCTGCTTTTCGCTTTCCGGCCTTTCGGCCTTCCTGCGGTGTCGACTCTATCAGATTCTTTCGGGCCTGATTCCCAGTCAACCGGGTTTGTCTTCGCGGCTGTTGGGCCGTTCCGACGTCCAGAACATTAGCGGATTCCCGCCCCCGTACCTAATCGGGGTCGAAATCGAATTCGGGCATGCCGAAAACAATCCCGAAAGGAGATCGTGCTGGTGTTTTGGGTGCCGCATCAGCGGCGGGAGGTGCCGTCCAGGCGCCTGGTGGAGCTCGTGGCTCCCGGACAACTCGCAGGACTCTACGCCACGTCCGGCGGTAGTACAAAAGCGGGGTCCGGTGCGACGCGTCGCACCGGACCCCGCCGCGCGGAGGTCACGCTCCGACCGGCTCCTTCTCCATGCCGGACCCGCCGTCACGGGCTGCGGGGACGTCCTTGGCGTCGTCGTCGCCCGTGTCGAGCAGCGTGCGCTCGTCGAAGGGCAGATCGCCGGCGAGGACGCGCCGTACGCGGTCGCGGTCCACCTCTCCGGTCCACGTACCGATGAGGAGGGTGGCCACGGCGTTGCCCGCGAAGTTCGTCAGGGCGCGGGCCTCGCTCATGAAGCGGTCGATGCCGATGATGAGGCCGACGCCGTCGACGAGACCGGGCCGGTGGGACTGGAGGCCGCTCGCGAGGACCGCGATGCCGGAGCCCGAGACGCCCGCCGCGCCCTTCGACGCGACCATCATGAAGAGGAGCAGACCGATCTGCTGGCCGATGCTCATCGGCTGGTCCATGGCGTCGGCGATGAACAGGGACGCCATGGTCAGGTAGATCATCGTGCCGTCGAGGTTGAAGGAGTACCCCGTCGGGACGGTGATGCCGACGACCGGGCGGCTCACACCCAGGTGCTCCATCTTCGCGATGAGCCGCGGCAGCGCCGACTCCGAGGACGACGTCGACAGAATGAGGAGGAACTCGCGGCCCAGGTACTTGAGGAGCGAGAAGATGTTGAAGCCGGTCGCCAGGCGCAGGATCGCCGCGAGGACGATGCCCACGAACAGGGCGCAGGTGACGTAGAAGCCGATCATGATGGTGGCCAGGGCCTTGAGGGCGTCCACGCCGGTTTCGCCGATGACGGCCGCCATCGCGCCGAACGCGCCGACCGGGGCGGCCCACATGATCATGCCGAGGACGCGGAAGACCAGCTTCTGGATGTGCTCGATGCCGCGCAGGACCGGTTCGCCGCCGCGGCCCATGGCCTGGAGCGCGAAGCCGACGAGCAGGGCGACCAGGAGGGTCTGGAGGACCTCGCCCTCCGTGAAGGCGGAGACGAGCGTCGTCGGGATGATGCCGAGGACGAAGTCGACCGGGCCCTCGGCGGCGTCCTTGGCCGCTGTCTGGCCGACGTCCTTCGTGGCCTCGGTGAGGTGCATGCCGGAGCCGGGGTCGAGGATGTTGCCGACGATCAGGCCGATGGCCAGGGCGACGACGGACATGCAGAGGAAGTAGGCGAGGGCGAGGCCGCCGACCTTGCCGATCTTGGCGGCCTTCCGGACCGAGCCGACGCCGAGGACGATCGTGCAGAAGATGATCGGCGAGATCATCATCTTGATCAGGTTCACGAAGCCCGTGCCGACGGGCTTGAGCTCCTTGGCGAAGTCGGGCCAGATGAAGCCGACGGCGATGCCGAGCACCACGGCCACGATCACGGCGATGTAGAGGTAGTGCGTGCGGTCCCGCCTGGCGGGTGGGGTCGTGGTTGCTTGCCCGGTCTCGGCCACGGTTTCTCCTGACGACGACGTCGGCGTACTGGAACGGTCGTGAAGGTTCACGTACGCACAGGCCGTGCGGCTCACGGTCTGCGGATCCCGGCGACTATCTCCCAGGCCGTGAGGGGCGTCACCCTTCCGTTCATTTAGTTCGCGCTGATACGAGCAGGTGGCGACGAGGCAGACTGGGCGCATGCGCCTCCCCCGTCCCCGCAGCCTGGCCGGCCAGCTGTTCGCGATGCAGGCCGTCCTGGTCGCGGTCGTGGTCGCGGGGTGCGCGCTGTTCACGTATCTCAGTGACCGGGGTCAGGCCGAGACGGCCGCGCGGCGGCAGGCGACGGCCGCGGCGCGGGCGGTGGCGGACTCCGCTTCGGTGCGGGAGGCGATCACCGGGGCGGGGGATCCGACCGCGCGGCTCCAGCCGTACGCGAGCGACGTGCAGCGGCACACCGGGGTCGACTTCGTGACGATCATGGACACGGACGGGATCCGCTGGACGCACCCGGACAGGGACCGGATAGGTGAGCGGTTCCTCGGGCACATCGGTCCCGCGCTGAAGGGGCGGACGTTCTCGGAGACGTACACGGGGACGCTCGGTCCCTCGGTGCGGGTCGTCACGCCGGTGTACGGGGGTGAGCACCGGGTCGTCGGTCTGGTGAGCGCCGGAATCACCATCGACGAGATCACCGCGCAGGCCCGCGGGCAGGTGCTCGCCGTGGCGGGGGTCGCGATCGCCGCGCTGGTGCTCGGCGGTATCGGCACGTACGTGATCAACGCCCGGCTGCGGCGGCACACGCACGGCATGAACGCGGCCGAGCTGAGCCGGATGCACGCCTATCACCAGGCCGCGCTGCACGCCGTGCGCGAAGGGCTCGTGATGCTCGACGCGCAGCGGCGGGTCGCTCTCATCAACGACGGGGCGCGCGAGCTGCTCGGCACGGGCGAGGAGGCCGTGGGGCGGGGCGTCGCCGAGCTGGGGCTGCCCGCGCCGCTGACGGGGGCGCTGCTCGCCGCCGAGCCGCGGGTCGACGAGGTGCATCTGACGGCCGACCGGGTCGTCGTCGTGAACACGTCGCCGGTGGCGAGCGGGGAGCGGCGGGGCACCGTCGTGACCCTGCGGGATCACACCGAACTCCAGTCGGTGATGGGCGAGTTGGACTCGGAGCGGGGGTTCACGCAGGCGCTCAGGTCGCAGGCGCACGAGGCCGCGAACCGGCTGCACACGGTGGTGTCGCTGATCGAGCTGGGGCGTGCGGACGACGCCGTCGAGTTCGCCACGGCGGAGCTGGAGCTGGCGCAGGCGCTGACCGATCAGGTGGTGGGCGCGGTGAGCGAGCCGGTGCTCGCCGCGCTGCTGCTGGGCAAGGCGGCGCAGGCCAACGAGCACGGGGTGGAGCTCGTCGTGTCCGGCGAGACCCGGATCGACGACGGGCTGCTGCCGCAGACGCTGCCCGCCCGCGACCTGGTCACGGTGCTCGGCAATCTCATCGACAACGCGGTCGACGCGGCGCAGGGTTCGCCGCGCGCCCGCGTCACCGTGACGGCCCGCGCGGACGCCGACGCTCTGCTGCTGCGGGTCACGGACACCGGTCCCGGGGTGGATCCGGAGCACGCCGACGCGGTGTTCGAGCGGGGCTGGTCGACGAAGCCGGCCGGGCCCGGCGGTCGTGGCCTCGGCCTGGCGCTCGTCCGGCAGGCGGCGGGGCGCGGCGGTGGGACGCTGGAGCTGGCCCAGGCGCCGGACGGCGGGGCGACGTTCACGGTGCGGCTGCCGCTGTCGGGTGCGGTGCCCGAACAGCGGACGGACTCGGTACGGGAGGCGCGCGCATGAGCGGCGACGGGGGCATCAGGGTCCTGGTGGTCGAGGACGATCCCGTGGCCGCGGACGCGCATGCCCTGTACGTGGACCGGGTCCCCGGTTTCCGTACGGTCGCCCGGGTGCACACGGCCGCCGAGGCGCGGCGGGCCCTGGAGCGCACGCCGGTGGACCTGATCCTGCTCGATCTGCATCTGCCCGACGGGCACGGGCTCGCGCTGGCGCGTTCGCTGCGCGCGGCGGGCCATCAGGCCGATGTGATCGCGGTGACCTCGGCCCGTGATCTGGCGGTGGTCCGCGAGGGGGTCTCGCTGGGCGTGGTGCAGTACGTCCTGAAGCCCTTCACGTTCGCCACGCTGCGCGACCGGCTGGTGCTGTACGCCGAGTACCGGATGTCGACCGGTGAGGCGACGGGGCAGGACGAGGTCGACCGGGCGCTGGCGCATCTGCGCTCGCCCGCGCCGGCCGCGCTGCCGAAGGGGCTGAGCGCGCCGACCCTGGAGCGGGTGACGCACACCGTGCGGGAGGCGGCGCCGGACGGGGTGACCGCCGCGTCGGCCGCGGAGACGGTCGGCATCTCGCGGATCACGGCCCGTCGCTATCTGGAGTACCTGGTCGACTCCGGTCGGGCCGTGCGCAGTCCGCAGTACGGGCAGGTGGGCCGCCCGGAGTTCGTCTACACCTGGAAGTAGCCCGCGGCCGGTCCTTGCGTGACGGCTGTGACCCCCTGGATAACAACGTTGTCACGGCATCGGTGGGGTCCCTTGCACACCCATTGACCCTGATCGGAACCGGACCGTACGTTCACGGGCAGCCCCGCGGACAACGAAGCCCGCGATGCTCCGTAGGAGGTCGTGCCCGTGCGCCCCACCGCCCCTCTCCTCGTCGCCACCGCCCTGCTCGCCGCCGGAACGCTGACCGCCTGTGGCGGGGACTCCGGAAGCGACTCGAACACGATCAAGGTCTCGTTCAAGCAGTCCACGGACAACCAGATCAAGGTCATGGACACGTATCTGGCCGCGATGAAGAAGCAGTTCGAGAAGGCCAACCCGGGCAAGAAGGTCGAGCTGGTCCCGATCAAGGCTCCGGACTCCGAGTACTACACGAAGCTCCAGCAGATGCTCCGCTCCCCCAAGACGGCGCCCGACCTGGTCTACGAGGACACGTTCCTCATCAACTCGGACATCACCAGCGGGTACTTGAGGCCGCTGGACACGTATCTCGACAAGTGGTCGGACTGGGACCAGTTCATCGACACGGCGAAGACGGCGGCGAAGGCGCAGGACGGCAAGACGTACGGCGTCCCGGACGGCACGGACACCCGCGGCCTCTGGTACGACAAGGCGATCCTCGCGACGGCCGGCATCGCGACGCCGTGGCAGCCCAAGACCTGGGACGAGGTCCTGGACGCGGCCCGCGCCATCAAGAAGAAGGTGCCGGGCGTGACCCCGCTGAACGTCTACAGCGGCAAGCCGAACGGCGAGGCCGCGACCATGCAGGGCTTCGAGATGCTGCTGTACGGGACCGAGGGCGCGGACAGCGCCGACCCGCTGTACGACAAGTCGAGCAACAAGTGGATCGCGGGGTCGAAGGCGTTCAAGGACAGCCTGGAGTTCGTGGAGACGGTGTTCAAGGAGAAGCTCGGGCCCGACGTGTCCGACGCCCTCGACCCGAACCTCGCCACGAGCGTGCGCGGTGAACTCCTGCCGGAGGGCAAGCTCGGCATCAACCTCGACGGGTCCTGGCTGCCGCAGGACTGGCTGAAGGGGTCCGGGCACGAGTGGCCCGAGTGGTCCGACAAGCTGGGTCTCGCGCACATGCCGACGCAACACGGCCAGGCGCCCGGAAAGGTCTCCATGTCCGGCGGCTGGACGTGGGCGATCCCGGCCAAGTCGGCCAACCCCGACCTGGCGTTCGACTTCGTCAAGACGATGCAGACGAAGGCGAACGCGCAGCGCTGGTACATCGCCAACTCCGGCATCGCGGTGCGCAAGGACGTCGCCGCCGACCCGGCGTACGTGAAGGCGCAGCCCGGCATCAAGTTCTTCACGGATCTGGTCGCGAGCACGCACTACCGCCCGGCGTATCCCGCGTATCCGAAGGTCTCGACGGCGATCCAGGAGGCGATGGAGTCGGTGACGACCGGTGACGCGTCGGTCGACGAGGCGGCGTCGACGTACGACGAGCAGCTGAAGACGGCGGCCGACGGCAAGGTCGTCAGCAAGCCGTGACCCGTGCCAGGACCGCGCTGCGCGCGCTGCCGGTCGCTCCGGCGACGATCCTCATGGTTCTGTTCCTCGCGGGCCCGATCGCGTACTGCGCCTACATCGCCTTCACCGATCTCCAGCTCACCGGCCAGGCGGAGTCGTCCTTCGTCGGGTTCGACAACTTCACGGCCGCGTTCAGGGACGACGCGTTCCTGAACGCGGTGCGGCTGACGCTCGTCTTCACGTTCCTGTCGTCGATCGTCGGCCAGAACACGCTGGGGCTCGCGCTCGCGGCGCTCATGCAGCGCGCCTCGAAACCGGTCAGGACCGTGACCGGCGCCGTCGTGGTGACGGCGTGGGTGCTGCCGGAGGTCGTCGCCGGGTTCCTCCTGTACGCGTTCTTCCGCCGCGAGGGGACCCTCAACGCCATCCTGGACTGGCTCCATCTCCCGTCCCAGAACTGGCTGTTCACGCTGCCGATCCTCGCGGTGTCGTTCGCGAACGTGTGGCGCGGCACCGCCTTCTCGATGCTCGTCTACTCGGCGGCGCTCTCCGAGATCCCGAAAGAGGTCACGGAGAGCGCCGAGGTCGACGGCGCGAACTCCTGGCAGCGCCTGTGGCACATCACGCTGCCGATGATCCGCCGCTCCATCGGCACGAACCTCATGCTGAACACGCTCCAGACGCTGTCCGTCTTCGGTCTGATCTGGGTGATGACCAGGGGCGGTCCCGGCAACCGGAGCCAGACGCTGCCGCTGTTCATGTACGAACAGGCCTTCCAGAAGAGCATGATCGGCTACGGCACGGCGGTCGCCCTGCTGCTCCTCGTGGTCGGTTCCCTGTTCTCGCTGGTCTACATGCGGCTGCTGCGTACGGAGGCTTGAGTGAAGACCCGTAACCGCAGGCGCCTCACGGCGGACGTGGCCCTGGTCCTGGTGGGGGCCGCGTTCGTCCTGCCGCTGGCCTGGGTGCTGCTCTCCTCGGTGGACGCCGACGCGAACCTGCGGGTGAAGCTGCCCGCGCATCCGACGCTGGACAACTTCGACGCGGTCCTGAAGCCCGACATCACGTTCACGCCGCTGCTCAACTCGCTGATCCTGTGCGGCGGAGCGACGCTGCTCACCGTGGTCTGCGCGGCGCTCGCCGCCTATCCGCTCTCGCGGTACCGCTCGCGCCTGAACACCCCGTTCCTCACGACGACGCTCTTCGCGACGTGTCTGCCGATCACGGCGGTGATGGTCCCGGTCTACGCGCTCTTCGTGCAGGTCAACCTGATCGACACGATGTCGGGCACGATCTACTTCTTCACCGCGTCCCAACTCCCGTTCGCCATCTGGCTGATGAAGAACTTCATGGACGGTGTCCCGAAGGAGCTGGAGGAGGCCGCCTGGACCGACGGCGCGAACACCTTCCAGTCGCTGATCCGGATCGTGCTGCCGCTGATGGGGCCGGGTGTCGCCGTCGTCACGGTGTTCTCCTTCACCATGATGTGGGGCAACTTCTTCGTCCCGTTCATGCTGCTGCTCTCGCCCGACCAGATGCCGGCGTCGGTCAGCATCAACGACTTCTTCGGCAACCGCGGGACGGTGGTCTACGGTCAGCTCGCCGCGTTCTCGATCCTGTACTCGACCCCGGTGATCCTGCTGTACGTGCTGGTCTCCCGGCGCTTCGGCGGCGGCTTCGCGCTCGGTGGCGCCATGAAGGGATGAGCGAGGGCGGGACCTGTACGTTCCTACGACATGTGACCCAAGGCGAACGCACCGTAGCCAAGCGCCCGGTTCCCCCCTACTTTGTGCCCGTGCAGCACACGCCCGCGGCCAACCAGCCCACCCCGCCCTTCAACGCCCCTGCCGCCCGACGCCTGCGTGAGGCGCTCGGGATGGCACCGGGCCATGTCGCGTACGGCATGCGCGCCTCCTACGGACTCGCGCACGTCACGCCCGACCTGGTCATCGCCTGGGAGCACGGGGAGGCGGCACCCACACCGGCCGAACTGACCGCGCTCGCCGGGGCGTTGTGGTGCTCCCCCGGTGAACTCATCGGCGCGCCGCGGACCTTGCGCGAGCACCGGCTGGCGTACGGCCTGGCGCCGGAGGACGTGGCCCGTGCGGTGGGGCTGGAGATCCACTCGTATCTGCACATGGAGGAGACCGGTGAGTGGCGGGGCAACGAGCGGCAGTCGGCGGCGCTCGCCCAGGTGCTGCGTCTCGCGCCGCGCCCGTTCGCGACGGTGACCGGGCGGGACGGGCAGCTCGCGGACCTGTTGCGTTCGGCGGCGACCACCCGCTGGCAGGCGTACGTGAAGCCGCTGTCCCGGCTCGTGCCGGTGCCGCGGCGCGAGGCCGAGGACGTGCTGCACGAGATGCACCTGGAGTACCAGGCGCTGATGGCCGCGACGCTCAGCTGGGGCGGTGGGCCCTCGCGCGGGTCGGGGGACGCGGGGCGGGAGTTCCTGGAGCGGATCCTGGACGAGTTCTGGTCCAGGATCCGCAATCCGTGATCCGTGATCCGTAGGGGACGCGGGGCGGGTCTAGAAGACCGACTCCGCCTCGTCCATCCGGTCCTTGGGGACGGTCTTCAGCTCGGTGACGGCCTCGGCGAGCGGGACCATCGTGATGTCGGTGCCGCGCAGCGCCGTCATCCGGCCGAAGTCGCCGCGGTGCGCGGCCTCCACGGCGTGCCAGCCGAAGCGGGTCGCGAGCACGCGGTCGTACGCGGTGGGCGTGCCGCCGCGCTGGACGTGGCCGAGGATGACGGGCCGCGCCTCCTTGCCGAGGCGGGACTCCAGCTCGTACGCGAGGGCGGTGCCGATGCCCTGGAAGCGCTCGTGGCCGAACTGGTCGATGGCGCCCGTGCCGTAGTCCATGGTGCCCTCGGCGGGGTGCGCGCCCTCGGCGACGCAGATGACGGCGAACTTCTTGCCGCGGGCGAACCGCTCCTCGACCATCTTGACCAGGTCGGCCGGGTCGAAGGGCCGCTCGGGCAGGCAGATGCCGTGGGCGCCGCCGGCCATGCCGGACTCCAGGGCGATCCAGCCCGCGTGCCGGCCCATGACCTCGACGACCATCACGCGCTGGTGGGACTCGGCGGTGGTCTTCAGACGGTCGATCGCCTCGGTGGCGACGCCGACGGCGGTGTCGAAGCCGAAGGTGCGGTCGGTGGAGGAGATGTCGTTGTCGATCGTCTTCGGGACGCCGACGACCGGCAGGCCCGCGTCGGCGAGCATCCGGGCCGCGGTGAGCGTGCCCTCGCCGCCGATGGGGATGAGGACGTCGAAGCCGATCTCCTCGGCGAGCTGCTTGGCGTTGTCGCAGAACGCGCGGAACTTGTCGCGCTCCAGACGGGACGAGCCGAGGATGGTGCCGCCCCGGGCGAGGATGCCGGTGACCGCGTTCACGTCGAGCGGGCGCCAGCGCCCGTCGAGCAGCCCCGCGTAACCGTCCTCGAAGCCGAGCACCTCGTCGCCGTAGTGCGTGACGGCGCGGTGCACGACCGACCGGATCACTGCGTTCAGGCCAGGGCAGTCGCCGCCTGCGGTGAGAACTCCGATACGCATCTGGCTGTGTCTCCTGCTCGCTACTGGTACGTCTGAGCCATGCCGATTCTTCCACGCTCGGAGAGGCACCGCGTTCGCGGACGGCCACATGGGGAGCTTCGGCACGGTCGGAACGGGCACGAGGACCCTGCTGTTCAGGCCCTTTGTCCGGCGGGCGACCTAGCCATGCCCGGAGGTATTGTCAAGGGGGCACGGCTTCCGATACGGCCATTTTTTGCTTCGCGAAGGCGCGGGGCCGGCAGGTACGAGGGGCCGAGGCACCGAGGGACCGAGAGAGAGGGAGAGCACGCGTGACGCGCAGCGTGTACGTGACCGGGATCGACCGGGGCGACGGCCGCCAGGTCGTCGAGCTGGGAGTCATGGAACTCCTGACCCGCCAGGTCGACCGGGTGGGGGTCTTCCGGCCACTGGTCCACGACGGTCCCGACCGGCTCTTCGATCTGCTGCGGGCCCGCTACCGCCTCTCGCAGGACCCGGCGAGCGTGTACGGCCTCGAGTACCACGAGGCGTCCGCGATCCAGGCCGAGCAGGGCACCGACGAACTGGTCTCGCGTCTCGTCGACCGGTTCCACGGGGTGGCCCGCGACTACGACGTCGTCCTCGTGCTCGGCACGGACTTCGCCGACACCCAGCTGCCGGACGAGCTGGCCCTCAACGCCCGGCTCGCCAACGAGTTCGGTGCCTCCGTCCTCCCGGTCGTCGGCGGCAGGAAGCAGCCCGAGGACTCGGTGCGCGCCGAGGCCCGCAACGCCTACCGCGCCTATGACGGCCTGGGCTGCGACGTCCTCGCGATGGTCGTGAACCGGGTCGCGCCGGACGACCGCGACGAGATGCACGAGCGGCTCTCCAACCGGCTGCCGGTCCCCTGCTACGTCCTTCCCGACGAACCCGCCCTGTCCGCGCCGACCGTCTCCCAGATCACCCAGGCCCTCGGCGGCACGGTGCTGCTCGGTGACGACGCGGGCCTGGCGCGCGACGCGCTGGACTTCGTCTTCGGCGGCGCCATGCTGCCGAACTTCCTCAACGCCCTGACGCCGGGCTGCATGGTCGTGACCCCCGGCGACCGCGCCGACCTCGTCGTCGGCTCGCTGGCCGCGCACAGCGCGGGCACGCCGCCGATCGCGGGCGTGCTCCTGACGCTGAACGAGCGGCCCGGCGAGGAGATCCTCAAGCTGGCCGACCGGCTGGCGCCGGGCACCCCGGTGGTCGCGGTGGCCGGCGGTTCCTTCCCCACGGCGGCCGAACTCTTCGCCCTGGAAGGGAAGTTGAACGCGTCGACCCCGAGGAAGGCCGAGACGGCTCTCGGTCTCTTCGAGCGGTACGTCGACACGGCGGGGCTCCTGAAGACGATCCAGGCCCCGTCCTCCGATCGGGTGACGCCGATGATGTTCGAGCACAAGCTCCTGGAGCAGGCCCGCGCGGACAAGCGTCGCGTCGTCCTGCCCGAGGGCACCGAGGAGCGGGTGCTGCGCGCCGCCGACGTGCTGCTGCGCCGCGGCGTCTGCGACCTCACGCTGCTCGGCCCGGTCGAGCAGATCCGCAAGAAGGCGGCCGACCTCGGCGTCGACCTCGCCGACTCGCAGCTCATCGACCCGCAGACGTCCGAGCTGCGGGAGCGTTTCGCCGGCGAGTACGCGGCGCTGCGCGCCCACAAGGGCGTCACCGTCGAGCTGGCCCACGACGTGGTCGCCGACGTGAACTACTTCGGCACGCTGATGGTCCAGGGCGGCCTCGCCGACGGCATGGTGTCGGGGTCGGTGCACTCCACGGCCGCGACCATCCGCCCCGCGTTCGAGATCATCAAGACGAAGCCGGACGCCGCGATCGTGTCGTCCGTCTTCTTCATGTGCCTGGCCGACAAGGTCCTCGTGTACGGCGACTGCGCCGTGAACCCGGACCCGAACGCCCAGCAGCTCGCCGACATCGCCACGCAGTCGGCCGGCACGGCGGCCCAGTTCGGCGTCGACCCGCGGATCGCGATGCTGTCGTACTCCACGGGCACCTCGGGGTCGGGCGCCGACGTCGACAAGGTCCGCGAGGCCACGGAGATCGTCAAGGGCGCGCGCCCCGACCTGCGGATCGAGGGGCCGATCCAGTACGACGCGGCGGTCGAGCCGTCCGTCGCGGCCACCAAGCTGCCCGGGTCCGCGGTCGCGGGCCAGGCGAGCGTGCTGATCTTCCCGGACCTCAACACCGGCAACAACACGTACAAGGCCGTGCAGCGGTCGGCCGGCGCGATCGCCGTCGGCCCGGTCCTCCAGGGGCTGCGCAAGCCGGTCAACGACCTGTCGCGCGGCGCGCTCGTGCAGGACATCGTGAACACCGTGGCCATCACGGCGATCCAGGCCCAGACGCCGGCCACCTGACCCTCGTACCCGACGAAAAGGCACCCCCTCCGTGACTGCGACCCGAGTCCTCGTCCTCAACTCCGGCTCCTCCTCGGTCAAGTACCAGCTGCTCGACATGCGCGACGGCGCCCGGCTCGCCCAGGGCCTCGTCGAGCGGATCGGCGAGGAGACCTCCCGGCTCAAGCACACGCCGCTGACCGGCGGCGGCGGGGAGAGCCGGGAGCAGAACCGGCCGATCGCCGACCACGAGGAGGCCCTGAAGGCGGTGGCCGGCGAGCTGGCGCACGACGGGCTCGGCCTGGACTCCCCCGAGCTGGCCGCGATCGGTCACCGAGTGGTGCACGGCGGCAAGTTCTTCACGCAGCCGACGGTGATCGACGACGCGGTGCTCAAGGAGGTGGAGCGGCTCATCCCGGTGGCGCCGCTGCACAACCCGGCGAACCTCACGGGCATCCGTACGGCGATGGCGCTCCGCCCCGATCTGCCGCAGGTCGCGGTGTTCGACACGGCGTTCCACACGACGATGCCGGAGTCGGCGTCGCGCTACGCGATCGACGTGAAGACCGCCGACGAGCACCGCATCCGGCGCTACGGCTTCCACGGCACGTCGCACGCGTACGTGTCGCGCAGGACCGCCGAGCTCCTCGGCAAGGAGCCGGAGGAGGTCAACGTCATCGTGCTGCACCTGGGCAACGGCGCCTCGGCGTCGGCGGTGCGCGGCGGGGTGTGCGTGGAGACGTCGATGGGCCTGACACCGCTTGAGGGCCTGGTGATGGGTACCCGTTCAGGAGACGTCGACCCGGCCGTCATCTTCCATCTGATGCGGGTGGGCAACATGTCGGCGGACGAGATCGACGTCCTGCTCAACAAGAAGTCGGGCCTGATCGGCCTGTGCGGCGACAACGACATGCGCGAGATCCGCCGTCGTATCGACGAGGGGGACCAGGAGGCGCGGCTCGCCTTCGACATCTACATCCACCGCCTGAAGAAGTACATCGGGGCCTACTACGCGGTGCTCGGCCGGGTGGACGCGGTCGCGTTCACGGCGGGGGTCGGCGAGAACGCGGCGCCGGTGCGCGAGGCTGCGGTCTCGGGTCTGGAGGAGCTGGGCCTCACGGTCGACGGGGAGCTCAATTCCGTACGTTCCGACGAGGCCCGGATCATCTCGCCCGAGTACGCCCGGGTGGCTGTCGCCGTGGTGCCGACCGACGAGGAGCTGGAGATCGCCCGGCAGACGTACGCGCTGGTCGGTGACAGTGACCGTCGTCACGCCTGAGCGCACAACCGCCCATTTGTAGATTCCACCAGACGGAATATTCCGTAGCGAAACAAACCGATAGGATCGCCCCCATGCGCCGTTCCAAAATCGTCTGCACGCTGGGCCCCGCCGTCGACTCCGAAGAGCAGCTCGTCTCGCTGATCGAGGCCGGCATGAATGTGGCCCGCTTCAACTTCAGCCACGGCACCCACGCCGAGCACCAGGGTCGCTACGACCGTGTCCGTGCCGCCGCCACCAAGACGGGCCGCGCCGTGGGCGTGCTCGCCGACCTCCAGGGTCCGAAGATCCGCCTGGAGACGTTCGCCGAGGGCCCCGTCGAGCTGGTGCGCGGTGACGAGTTCACCATCACCACCGAGGACGTGCCCGGCGACAAGTCGATCTGTGGCACGACGTACAAGGGGCTGCCGGGCGACGTGTCGCGCGGTGACCAGATCCTGATCAACGACGGCAACGTCGAGCTCAAGGTGATGGACGTCGAGGGCCCGCGGGTCAAGACGATCGTCATCGAGGGCGGTGTCATCTCCGACCACAAGGGCATCAACCTGCCGGGCGCGGCCGTCAACGTCCCGGCCCTGTCCGAGAAGGACATCGAGGACCTGCGCTTCGCCCTGAAGATGGGCTGCGACATGGTCGCCCTGTCCTTCGTGCGCGACGCCAACGACGTCAAGGACGTCCACAAGGTGATGGACGAGGAGGGCCGCCGGGTCCCCGTCATCGCCAAGGTGGAGAAGCCGCAGGCCGTCGCCAACATGGAGGGCGTCGTCGCGGCGTTCGACGCGGTGATGGTGGCCCGTGGCGACCTCGCCGTCGAGTACCCGCTCGAGAAGGTCCCGATGGTGCAGAAGCGCCTCGTGGAGATGTGCCGCCGCAACGCCAAGCCGGTGATCGTCGCGACCCAGATGATGGAGTCGATGATCACCAACTCGCGCCCCACGCGCGCCGAGGCGTCCGACGTCGCGAACGCGATCCTGGACGGCGCCGACGCGGTCATGCTGTCCGCCGAGTCGTCGGTCGGCGCGTACCCGATCGAGACCGTCAAGACGATGTCGAAGATCGTCCAGGCGGCCGAGGAGGAGCTGCTCTCCAAGGGCCTCCAGCCGCTCGTCCCGGGCAAGAAGCCGCGCACCCAGGGTGGTTCGGTGGCCCGCGCCGCGTGCGAGATCGCGGACTTCCTGGACGGCGAGGCGCTGGTCGCCTTCACGCACTCCGGTGACACGGCCCGCCGGCTGTCCCGCTACCGCGCGGCCCAGCCGATCCTGGCCTTCACCACGCAGGAGAGCACCCGCAACCAGCTCGCGCTGAGCTGGGGCGTGGAGTCGTACGTCGTGCCGCACGTGGACTCGACGGACGAGATGGTCGAGCTGGTCGACGCCGAGCTGATCAAGCTCAGCCGCTTCAACGACGGCGACACCGTGGTCATCACGGCCGGCTCGCCCCCCGGCGTCCCCGGCACCACCAACATGGTCCGGGTGCACCACCTCGGCGGCGGTCAGCGCGACTGACGCACGCACACGGCAATGACTGAGGGCGCCCCCGATGGGGGGCGCCCTCAGTCGTGTGCGGCTCCCGGAAAAGTTCTGTGGGGACAGTCAGCTGTCCTCGATCGTGCTCCGCAGCCCGGGGACGTGCAGGGTGCCGCCGAACTGCGCCGCCTGCGTCACCTTCACGTTGGTGAAGTACAGGATCGGCAGGTTGATCGGCGGCGGGTTCTTGGCGTTGAACGTCATGGGGATGAGCCCGAGCAGATTGCCCGAGAGCTCCTCCGTGTACATCGTCGTCTTCCCGTCGCGGATCGTGGACGTCGAGCCCTTGTCCGACCGGATGTGGAAGGACTTGCCGTTCGGGCCGGGGGCTATCTGGTGCAGATCCCCGATGTCCGTCCCGTCCGAGATGACGTACTTCATGACGCGCTTGGTGGTGCCGTCGGCCATCTTGACGTCGACGAGGCCCTTGTAGTCCGCGCCCTTGAGCAGGAGCGAACTGGCCTCCAACTTCCAGCTGGCGTTCGGCAGTCGGACGGGGGTCTCCTCGTCGGCACCCGCCGCGTCCGTGGCGACCGGGCAGTCCTCGGGGATGCCGGTGGCGCTCGGCGACGGGGTCGCCGCGTCCTCGGCCTTCTCCGTGGCGTCCTTCGCCGCGTCGCCGACCGTGTCCGTGGTGTCCTTGACCGCGTCCCCGGCCTTGTCGGTCGTGTCCTTGACCGTGCCCTCGACCGCGTCCGTCGTGTCCTTGACGGTGTCGCCGAGGTCGCCGGACGACGAGGACGCTGACGCGGACGGCGACGGGGTCGGGCTCGCCGACTCCTTGTCGTCCGGCGTGAACAGGTCCTTGAGCGCGTCGCCGACACCCAGCGGGTCGAGCGGGTTCTTCGTCTCGGACGGCGAGGGCGACGGGGTGGCCGCGTCCTTGCTGTCGGTCGACGTCGACGCGGAGGCGGACGGCGTGGGCGTCGGCTTCGCCGTGTCCTTGCCGTCCGTGGAGCCCGCGGCGGAGTCCTTGTCGCCGTCCGCGCCGTCCGCGCTGTCCTTGGATGCGGACGCGGACGGGGACGGCGTCGGAGTGGCGGACTCCGTGGCCTCGTTCTTGTCGTCGGTGGCGGTCTTGCCGTCCCGCTCCGCCTCGACGGCGTCGGCGCACGCCTTGTAGTCGTCGGCCGAGAAGTTCGTCGGGTTGTCCTTGGCCAGCGCCAGCGTGGGCGTCAGGCCCATACCCATCAGGACGGCCGTGGGCATCGCCGCGATGGCTATGGCCTTGCCCGCGGGCATGTGCAGCCTGGTGAACAGATGCTTCCGCGGCGCCGCGTGTCGCGGCCCGGTTCTCGCACGGGGCTCCTCCACGGAGTCCTCGTGGTGCACCTCGTCAGCCGGCACGGTGCCTCCCGTTCGTCCCGTCATCCGGGCTTGTTCCTGACTCGTCATTTGCGCCCGCGACCTGATGGGGGGCGTCCGCGACGGGCGGCACGACGGCCATCCCCTCGCCGGCGTCGCCCTTCGGCGCTTCCGCCTGCGGCGTGGCAGGGGCCCACGAGATACCGAGGGCGCCACCGACCAGGGCCAGCAGGAAACCGATGACGAATCCGCCGAAGTTGGAGACGACAAGGGAGACCAGAGCGAGCAGGATCGCCGCGACACCCGCGAAGATGCGGGAGTGGTACTGGAACCACATCGTGAGGCCGAGCACGACGAGCAGGACACCGATGATCAGAGATCCCGCACCGGCCGTGGTGGCCATCCGGATCGTCATCGAGCCGAGCGTCAGGTTCGCGTACGGGAAATACATGATCGGGATGCCACCGAGCACGGTCAACATGCCTGCCCAGAAGGGGCGTTGGCCGCGCCAAGTGCGGAACGTCCGGCGTGCGTGGCCGAACCTGTCGCCCAACCCTGCTTGCGCTTCGGCGCTCATGTCGTACAGCTCCTCAGGACTGGCGTTTCGTTCGGTGGTGATGTGTGCGGTACGGGCACGGGGACCGCGGCCGAATCGAGCGGGCCATGTCCCCGCGCCCTTCCGTGAGGCGCGATACGGCGAGGGGAATCGCTAGGCGGTGAGGCCTAGTAGCACTCGATGCCCTTGCCGCTGCCCTTCTTCAGGCTCATGTTCAGCCCGTTGAGCTTGAAGGTGCCGGCGCTCGTCGCCCAGGCGGTCTGGTCGACGTCGGTCAGGGTGGCGTGGGACGCCTCCTGAGCGAAGCCATTGGGGTCGGACTGCTCCTTGCCCCCCTTCATGCCGGGGCCCTTGCTGGAGGACCCGGCAGCCACACCGATGTTGATGTCGGTGAACTCGGCATCCGCCTTGAGCTGCGCGACGTCGATGTAGATCTTGTCGGCATGCGCCGGCTTGCCGCCGCCACCGGCCTTCAGCACCAGCGTCACGTCACCGAGAACCGGCACGTGGGTGACCACGGACTGGCACATGTTGGTGAGGTCGGCCGAGTTGAACGCGGAGACCGAGACCGGGTGAGGGGTCCCGTTCTTCTCCGCGTCGATGGCGCCGTACTGGATCATGCCGTCGGCGTCGAGCTTGTCGACGTGCACCTTGAACGACTGACCCGACACACTGAACGATGCCGCGAGCGCACCCTGGGACAGGGCCACGCCTATCGCGGCTGTCGCCGCGACGCTCGGCACCATGACTACGGCGAACCGCTTCCATCTGGTTCCGCCACGAATCATGGAATTCACGACTTTTCCTCCTTCTCGGACGTACATCTCCTGACCCTGACTGCCACTTACGGCGGCTCAGCCGGGCAGGGATGGGAGAAGTGCTACGTCCTCGGGAAGGAGAGCGCCCGTATCGGAGGTACTGGTCCTCTGCACCCTGATCACCGGCGATCACCCCCGAGCGACAACCACTGGTCGCACCTGAGCCATCACGCGCAACCTGCCGGACAGGCCCAGCCGAATGGCTGAGACCCCCCTGTCCTGAGACCGCCGACGCTCCCCTTGGTTCGCCGACGACCTACTCGGTGGGGACCCAGAACCCCACGGCCCGAATGGCTGACGGACGGTGGGGAGTGGACCGAGCGTGCCCGATCGTGGTGCATTCCAGCCGCTCGCACAAGGGGGTTCGTTACTCACGGGTAACGGACGGATAACCGAACCACGACCACCCGGCATCGACCGACGACGCTGGGTGCTGTCAAGTGAGTTGCCATACACACGGAATCCGGTACGGATCCGGACAGAAGAAGCCCCCCGACTTACTCCAAGTAACAGCGGCCGCCTTTACCAAGTTTTGGTAAAGCGCGACCGCTGTGCGCCCCTGGGGACAGAATTTTCACCCCGGCACCACAAGCCGCGGCGTTTAGGGACTGGTCACCGATGGCTCAGAAGAGAACCCGGGCCAGAGCCGTACGAGCCGTGGTCACCCGGGGGTCGTCGCCGCCCACGACCTCGAAGAGTTCGAGGAGGCGGACCCGTGCGGCGTCCCGGTCGTCGCCCGCCGAACGCGCCACCGCGTCGACCAGCCGACCGAAGGCGTCCTCGACATGCCCGCCGACCAGGTCCAGGTCGGCGGCCGCGATCTGGGCCCGCACGTCGCCGGGGCGCTCCGCCGCGTCCTTCCGGACGGCCTGCGGGTCCATGTCCTGGACGCGCTGGAGGAGTTCGGCCTGGCCGAGGCCGAGCTTGGCCTCGGTGTTGCCCGGGTCGTCGGACAGCACGTTCTTGTACGCCTGGATCGCGCCGGCCATGTCGCCCGCGTCCAGAGCCTGAACGGCCGCTTCGAGAAGGGAGTCGTACGGACCGGCCGGAGCCTCCACGACCGGCGCGGGCCCTTCCGCGTTCTGGTCGACGGTGATGCCCGTGAGCCCGAAGCGCTCCTCGGCGACCTGGATCAACTGGTCGAGCGTGCCCCGGATCTGGGCCTCGGGGGCGGCGCCCTGGAAGAGCGGCAGTGCCTGTCCCGCGACGACGGCGAAGACGGCGGGGATCCCCTGGACCCCGAACTGCTGCATCAGCATCTGGTTGGCGTCGACGTCGATCTTGGCGAGGACGAACCGGCCGCTGTACTCGGCGGCGAGCCGCTCGAGCAGCGGGCTCAGCTGCTTGCAGGGCTCGCACCACTCGGCCCAGAAGTCGATGACGACGGGCACTTCGGTGGAACGCTGGAGTACATCGCGCTCGAAGCCGGCCTCGTCTACGTCGATGACGAGACTGGACGCCGGGACGGCCGCCGGGCCGCCGCCCTGCCGGGCCGCTTCGGCGCGCGCCTGCTCCGCCTTCGCCTTGGCCTCCTGGGCCGCCTTCACCGCGGCGAGGTCGACGACTCCGCTCATGGACATGTTCCGTGGCTGCATGCGTACAGTCTCCCCCTTCCGCGGACGGTTGTGGGCCGGGTCCGGCTCCGTGGGCCTCCCGCCGGATTGCGAGACGCAATGAGAGACACGGAGCGGACTCGGCCGGGCGTTTCGGTACCGGGTCCCCACCCGGCACCAGTGGGTGCCGCTCGTCGTGACCGGCTCGGGGTGCAGATCCGAGTCGACCGTTACGAGTTCGCGCTTTCGCTACGAGTCGTAGCGTAACTGCCGGCCCCGGCGCGTGGGGCCCGAACCCCGGTGATCTGCCTCACCCGCGCCCCGGCGCCTACCGGCCGGTATGGTCCTTGACCATGCAGAGCCGCACGCCGCCCCGTACAGGTCGCCCCCGGTCCGCCGCGGCGGACGAGGCGATCCTGGAGGCGACGCGTGCGGCGCTCGTGGAGCTCGGCTGGTCGAAGCTGACGCTCGGCGACGTGGCGACGCGGGCGGGCGTCGCGAAGACGACCCTGTACCGCCGCTGGGCGGGCAAGAACGAGCTCGTGGTCGACGCGGTGGCCGTCCTCTTCGATGAACTCGAACTGCCCGACAGAGGTTCCCTCGCGGCCGACATCGAGGGCGTGGTCCTTCAGTTCGCGGCGATCCTGGACCGCCCCGAGACGAAGACGGCGCTGATGGCGGTGGTCGCGGAGTCCACCCGGGACGCTCCGCTGCGGGAGCGGATCCGTACGTCGATCGTGGACCGGCAGAAACGTCTCGTCCTGGAGGGACGGGCCCGCGCGGAGCAGCGCGGCGAGCTTCCGGCGGCGCCGGACCCCGCCGCGGCCGCCCGCACCGCGGACCTGATCTTCGACGTGGCGGCGGGGGCGGTGGTGCACCGGACGCTGGTGAGCGCGGAGCCGGTGGACGCCGAGTGGGTCCGCCGGTTCACGCTCCTCCTCCTGGGCGGCCTGGCGGCCGCGGCCGGCTAGGGCCTGTCCGGCGGGCGTCAGTCGTTCCAGGCGCAACTGCCCAGGGTGGCACGGTCCTTGGCGACCAGGGCGTCCGCCTCCGCGGCCGGCAGGGCGCGCGTGCGCCGCGAGAGGCAGACGACGGTCCGGTCGGACCGGCCGGCCAGGTCGACCAGGATCTGGTCCCAGTGGCGGTACTGGACGTCGTGCGCGGAGTCGGCGTACGTCCGCGTCTTCACCGTCGTCCCCGTGAACGCCGACCGCCAGGCGGCGAGCGTGCTCGCCGGGACCGTCGTGTCCTTGTCCCCGTGGTACAGGAACACCGGTGCCCCGAGCTTCGACACGTCGGGGCCCGGCCGGTCGCAGTACAGCCGCTGCTCGTGCACCTGCGGCGCCGGATCGGCCTGCTGGCCGCGCTGGTTGTAGGTCCGCGCGCCGTCCTCGTACGCGGTGTCGGCGAAGCCGGGGATCGCGTGGACGGGGCTGTCGTCGGGGAAGGCCCACCACACGCGCGGGTCCTTGATCTGGTCCTCGACCGCGGCCCTCAGCCGGTCGTCGGTGAGGGCGCAGTACGCGGGCCTGTCGCCGTACGGGGGCAGCGCGGCGGCGAGGTGCAGGGCGCTGACCCGCTCGGGCGCGCGCGAGGCGATCTGGGCGGCGTAGGGGCCGCCGCCGGAGATGGCGACCACCTTGAAGTGCTCGACGCCGAGCCGGTCGAGGACTTCGAGGGCGTCCTCGGCGTAGTCGGCCGCGCCGAGCTTCGGGTCGTAGTCGGTGTCCCCGAAGCCGTTGCGCTCGACCGTGATCATCCGCAGCCCCAGATCCTGTCTGGTGGTCCGGAAGAAGTCGGTCATGTGGACGGCGCGGGCGCTGGTCCCGGTGCCGCCGATGTAGAGCACGGGGGTGCCGTCGGCCGGACCCGAGTCGGTGTAGTGGGCGGTGCGGCCCGACGGGAGTTTCGCGGCGCGCACGTCGGCGCCCAGCGAGTCGAAGGAGTTCTGCACCTTCGGCTCGGCCGGCGGGCTCGCGCTCACCGCCCCGGTGCCGCCGATGGCGATCCCTCCGGCGAGGGCGAGGACGGCGACACCGACGGTGGTCGTGGTGCGGTCGAGCGCGAAGCGTGGCACGGGGAACTCCTGGGGTGCGCGGGACAGTTGACGTGCCCGCGCCTACCCAGTCCGTCCGGACCGACACGCGAAGTGGCTGGTCAGAAGCCCGCCGGCTCGGTGTAGACGCCCCACTCGTCGCGCAGCACGCCGCAGATCTCGCCGAGCGTCGCCTCCGCGCGCACCGCGTCGAGCATCGGCGCGATCATGTTGGCGCCGCTGCGCGCGGCGTCCAGCATGGCGTCCAGCGCGGTGCGCACCGCGGCGTCGTCGCGGCCCGCCTTCCGGTCCCCGAGGGCCCGGACCTGCTCGCGCTCCACCTCGTGGCTGACCCGCAGGATCTCCAGGTCGCCGGTGACGGAGCCGTGGTGGGCGTTGACGCCGACGACCCGCTTGTCGCCCTTCTCCAGGGACTGCTGGTACTGGAACGCCGACTCGGCGATCTCCCCGGTGAACCAGCCGTCCTCGATGCCGCGCAGGATCCCGGAGGTGACGGGACCGATGGGGTGCCGCCCGTCGGGGTGCGCCCGCAGGCCCCGCTCCTTGATCTGGTCGAAGATCTTCTCGGCGTCGGCCTCGATGCGGTCGGTGAGCTGCTCCACGTACCAGGAGCCGCCCAGCGGGTCCGCGACGTTGGCGACGCCGGTCTCCTCCATGAGCACCTGCTGTGTGCGCAGCGCGATCTCGGCCGCCTGCTCGCTCGGCAGGGCGAGGGTCTCGTCCAGCGCGTTCGTGTGCAGGGAGTTCGTCCCGCCGAGCACGGCCGCGAGCGCCTCCACGGCCGTGCGGACGACGTTGTTGTACGGCTGCTGCGCGGTCAGCGAGACGCCGGCGGTCTGGGTGTGGAAGCGGAGCCACTGCGCCTTCTCGCTGCGCGCCCCGTACACGTCCCGCATCCAGCGCGCCCAGATACGCCGGGCCGCGCGGAACTTGGCGATCTCCTCGAAGAAGTCGACGTGCGCGTCGAAGAAGAAGGAGAGGCCCGGCGCGAAGACGTCGACGTCGAGTCCGCGGCTCAGCCCCAGCTCCACGTAGCCGAAGCCGTCGGCGAGGGTGTACGCCAGCTCCTGCGCGGCCGTCGAACCGGCCTCGCGGATGTGGTACCCGGACACCGAGAGCGGCTTGTAGGCGGGGATGGACGACGCGCAGTGCTCCATCAGGTCGCCGATCAGGCGCAGATGCGGCTCGGGCTGGAAGAGCCACTCCTTCTGCGCGATGTACTCCTTGAAGATGTCGGTCTGGAGCGTGCCGTTGAGGACGGCCGGGTCGACGCCCTGCCGTTCGGCCGCGACCAGGTACATGCAGAAGACGGGCACGGCGGGCCCGCTGATCGTCATCGACGTCGTGACGTCACCGAGCGGGATGTCCTGGAAGAGGACCTCCATGTCCGCGGCGGAGTCGATCGCGACGCCGCAGTGCCCGACCTCGCCGAGGGCGCGCGGGTCGTCGGAGTCGCGTCCCATCAGCGTCGGCATGTCGAAGGCGACGGAGAGCCCGCCGCCGCCGTTCGCGAGGATCTTCTTGTAGCGCTCGTTCGTCTGCTCGGCGTTGCCGAACCCGGCGAACTGGCGGATGGTCCAGGTGCGGCCCCGGTAGCCGGTCGGGTAGAGACCGCGCGTGTACGGGTACTCGCCGGGCCACCCGATCCGCTCGAAGCCCTCGTACGTGTCCCCGGGCCGTGGCCCGTAGACGGGGTCGACCGGGTCCCCGGAGAGCGTGCTGAAGTCGGCGTCGCGCTTTCGGGCGGCGTCGTAGCGGGCCTGCCAGCGACGGCGGCCCTCCTCGATGGCGGCGGTACCGGCGGTGGCGTCAGCGTCCTTGCTTCCCATACCTTCGAATTTACTAGGACGTCCTAGTAAATGTCGATGGCGAACCGCCCGCACATCGTGCGAGCGGTGGGATGCCGGGGTGCTACGCCTTGGCGAGGCGGGTGCCGTCGTCCGAGACCTTGGCCTCCAGCTCGGCCGAGACCTTGCGCTCGACGAAGAAGGCGGCGGTCGGGATGGTGCCCGCGATGAGCACCCACAGCTGCTTGCCGACCGGCCACTTCGCCTTGGAGCCCAGGTCGAAGGCGAAGACGAGGTAGATCACGTACAGCCAGCCGTGCGCGATGGCGATGACGCGCGTGACGTCGGCGGCGCCGTCCATGCCGAGCGCGTACTTGGCGATCATGCCGAGGCAGAGGAGGACGAGAAGCACGCCGGTCACGTAAGCCATGATCCGATAGCGGGTCAGCACGGATTTCTTCATGCCTACGAGCCTAACCGGACCCAAAACCGGCGAGAACGCCAGCCCGTCGCCTCAGCCCTCGTCCTCGAAATCGTGGGCCGCCACCCGCAGCGGGCGCAGCATCGCGAAGATCTCGCCGCACTCGTCGCCGTCGTACACGCCGAGTCCGAAGTCCATCGCCATCAGGTCGCGGGTGGCCGACTCCACGACCTCGCGGCCCTTGTCGGTGATGGTGGCGAGCGTGCCGCGCCCGTCGTTGGGGTTGGGTCGCTTGTCGACGAAGCCCGACGTCACGAGCCGGTCGACGGTGTTCGTGACCGACGTCGGATGCACCATCAGACGCTCGCCGATCTTCGACATGGGCAGCTCGCCCGACTTGGAGAAGGTGAGCAGCACCAGCGCCTCGTAGCGCGCGAACGTCAGCCCGTACGGCTTGACGACGGCGTCGACCTCGGCGAGCAGGATCTGGTGCGCGCGCATGATCGAGGTGATCGCCGCCATGGACGGCACGGATCCCCACCGCTGTTTCCAGTGCTCGTCGGCGCGGGCGATGGGATCGAAAGCAAGGCTGAGCGGCTTCGGCACGCCCACGACCTTACCGGCCGGTCACATCGTGGTCAGCCCCGTCTCGGCCTTTGGGCCCCCGGCGCCCGCCACGCCCTAATACACCGTAACGAAGATCCCTTATGCAACGATTGCCCGGTATCGCTCCGCCACTGGTCCACGCGCTCCGACTCCAGGGGTCCTGATGTCCGTCCCGTCCGTCCGCAGGCCCGCACTCACCCTCGGCACGGCCGCCGCCGCGCTGCTCCTGACCGCCCTCGCCACCGGCTGCTCGGGCGGCGGTTCCGACTCCGGCCGCGACCCGGCCGCCGAGGCCGCGGGCCGGACCGCGCCCACCCACGACTCCGACGCGTCACCGTTCTGGGTCGACCCCGCCTCGGCCGCCGCCGTCCAGGCCGACCAGTGGGAGAAGCAGGGCCGCGCCTCGGACGCGGCCGTCATCCGGCGCATCGCCCAGCGCCCACAGGCCATGTGGGTACCGGGCGACTATCCGCGCCCCGCGATCGCCGAGGCCGCCACGCAGGCCACGAAGGCGGACAAGACCATGGTCCTGGTCGCGTACAACATTCCGCACCGGGACTGCGGGCAGCACTCCGCGGGCGGGGCGCACAGCGCGGACTTCTACTACCAGTGGATCGACGCGTTCGCGACGGGCATCGGCGACGCGAAGGCGCTCGTCGTCCTCGAACCCGACGCGCTCGGCCACATCGTCGACGGCTGCACCCCGGCCGAGTACCACGACCAGCGCTACGAGCTGATCTCCGCCGCGATCGACCGCCTGAAGAAGCAGCCGAACACCACGGTCTACGTCGACGCCGGCAACCCGGCCTGGATCCCGGACGCCACCAAACTCGTCGAGCCGCTGCGCCGCGCCGGGATCGCCAAGGCGGACGGCTTCGCGCTGAACGTGTCCAACTTCCAGACCGACCAGTCGAGCTCGGCGTACGGCCGCGGCCTCTCCGAACTGCTCGGCGGCGCGCACTTCGTGGTGGACACGAGCCGCAACGGCGCGGGCCCCTACGCCGACGGCGGCGCCGACTCCTGGTGCAACCCGCCGGGCCGGGCACTCGGCGCCTCACCGACCACGCGGACCGGTGACCCGCTGATCGACGCGTACCTGTGGGTCAAGCGGCCCGGCGAGTCGGACGGCACGTGCCGGGGCGGACCCAACGCGGGCACGTGGTGGGCCGACTACGCCCTGGGGCTCGCCCGCAACGCGGCGGGCTGAGCCCCGGGGCACCTGGTCCGCCGACTACTTCACCTGGATCCACTTCGCCTCGGACGACACTCCGTCGGCGTCCGACACGAACAGCATGTACCAGCCCGGAGGAACCAGCGTCGGGTCCTTCGGGACGTCCACCGTCACCGACCCCTCGCCCTTCTTCAGGCCCAGCTCGATCGACCGCTGCTCCACGTCCGTCGTGTGCGTCACGGCGGAAGGCCGCATCAGCCGCGCCTTCGTGATCGACGCGGCCTGCTCCGTCCGGAACGTGGCCGTGTGGTCGTCCGCCAGGGTCTCGGGACCGTCCCCGAGGACCGGGCGCTGCGCGGCGCCCCGGTGCAGCGCGGGCGGCGTGAAGATCTCCATGCGCTGCTCGAAGTGGCCGAGCTTGGTGTTCTGCTGGTTGTCGTAGAGCGGGTCGGAGCCGAAGGTCACGACCCGCCCGTCGGGCAGCAGCAGCGCCTCGGAGTGGTAGTTGCGGCCGACCTTGGGGGACGCGGCGTCGTGGAACACGTTGTCCTTGGGGTCGTAGAACTGCGCACGGAGGATGTTGCTGTCGCTGCGCCCGCGGTAGTCGCTGGAGCCGTTCGACGTGAAGACCGAGTCGTCCGGCATGATGACGGAGTTCAAGTACCGCGTCCCCTGCGGGAGTCGGGGCCCGGTCTTGAAGGACGGGTTGTCCTCCTTCAGGTCGATGACCGCGGTGCGCGACGTCGCCTTCTTGGACTCGCCGACGCCACCACCGCCCATGATCATGACCTTCTGGTCCTGCGCGGGCGGCAGCAGGAGTGACGCCGACGTCTCCGTCTGGTCGGTGTCGGTCAGCCCCGGCACCTTCTCGAACTTGTTGGTCTTCAGGTCCCAGAGCCCCGGCTCGCGCCCCTTGTCGGCGGGCCCGTACCCGGCGTTGGACGCCGGGTAGAACAGCTTGCCGCCCTTCGTCAGGAACAGCGCCGGGTACGTCGGGAAGTACCGCTTGGGACCCATCGTCCACTTCTTGGTCTTCGGGTCGTAGATCTCGTTGTCACCCGGGTCGATGACCCCGACGTCGTCGAGCCCGGACACGGCGAGCACCTTGCCGTCCTCCAGGCCGACCAGCGTCGGGTACCAGCGGGCCTTCTCCATCGGGTCGACGGGGATGTACTTCTCGGCGACGGGGTCGAACTCGTAGGCCGCCTTGATCCCCTGGAAGTCCTGCTTCTCCGTGGTGATCTTCTCGGAGAGCCCGTACGTGTTGTCGGCGTCGTCGCCCTTGAGGCCCTCGATCTCGTACTGGGCCTGCTTGTCGGTGACGAACTCCTGCCCGTCGGCGGCCGCCTCGACGAAGACGCGTGCCTCGCTCGCCTTCACCTTCGTCTTCCAGGGCTGCATGACCCCGGCCGCGTTGTACGTGATGTCGTAACTGCGCTGGGCCTTGGGCACGGTGACGTCGAACTTCGAGACGTACTCGACGCCCGACGGAGAGCGGAACGTGGTGCCCTTCTTCAGGACCACCGCCTTGTCGGGGTTCTCGTTCTTGACGCGCATGCCGCCGCCGGCCCGCTTGACCTCGCCGTCGAGCAGTTCGTAGCGGGCGGTGCCGCCCGCCACCAGCATGCGTCCGTCGGGGAGTTGGGCGTGCCCGGAGCAGAAGAAGTCCACCGGGGTGGGGATCTTCTTGAAGGTGTTGGCCTTCGGGTCCCACAGGACCGTGTCGAACGACCCGGCGTCGAACTTCTTCTGCTCGTTGCCGGAGCCCGCCACGATCAGCACCTTGCCGGTGTGCAGCAGGGCGGCGTGGATGGCGTTGGTGCGGAACTCGTCGGGGATGTCGACCGCCGACCAGGAGCCGTACTTGGCCTTGTAGCCGGGCTGGGCGATCTTCCAGTCGTAGTACTGCTCGGAGGCGAAGTTCCAGGCGGCCGGGGCGTTCAGGCCGACGAGGAGGGCGATGCCACCCGCTCCCAGGACCGTCTTCTTCGTACGCGGGGAAGGCCGGTAGGCCATGGGTCAGTTCCCTCCTGTGCTCGAGCTGGAGACGCGGGTGGGCGTGGGGGCGATGGGCGCGACGGTCAGGGCCGGCTCCGGCTCGCTCTGCGCGGCGGGCGCCGTGCGGCGCTGTCCGACGGCCCACACCACGAGGGGCGCGAGCGCGATGCACAGGGCGAGGACCGCCCACGTACGCATGGCCACGTGGCTGTGCGCGAGGACGACGGACGCCGCGAGGGACGCGGCGAGCACGGTCGCCCAGAAGAGGTGGATACGGAAGGTCAGGACCCGGTCGGGGCTGGCGTCGCCGCCCTTGGGGGTGACGACGAACCGGCTGGGGCGGCGCAGCAGCGCGGCACCCAACGACTTCAGGTAGATCGGTGCGGAGATCGCCGACATCGCCATACCGGCGAGACCGCCCGACCCCTCGGGCTCGTGCGGCGAGACGTTGTGCCGCCGGTTCCAGAGGTAGAGGCCGATCTGGAGGGCCGCCGCGTCGCTGTAGAGCATGAGCCAGACGGACGCCGAGACTTCCGTGCCGCTCGCCCCGAACCACAGGAAGAGCACGCAACTCAGCACGCCGAGCAGCCAGTTGACGGCCGTCATCGGGTAGTAGACGAGCATCATCGTGTACGAGAACAGCCGGCCGGGCGGCATCGAGAACGGCGCCTTCCAGAACTGCTTGAACAGCGTCTCGTACGTGCCGCGCGACCACCGCATCTGCTGCGTGAAGAAGTCGGTCCAGGAGGCGGGCCCCTCGCCGACGGCCAGCACGTCGGGCGTGTAGACGGAGCGCCAGTGCTTCTTGGTGGCGGGGTTGCGGTGCCGGTGGATCTCGAAGCCGGTCGCCATGTCCTCCGTGATGGAGTCGACGAGCCCGCCGATCTGCTTCAGGGCCGAGATCCTGATGATGTTGTTGGTGCCGACGAACATCGGGGCGCGGTAGCGGTTGCCCGCGCGCTGGATCAGGGCGTGGAAGAGGAACTGCTGCGACTCGGCGGCCTTGGTGACCGGCGACGTGTAGTTGCCGTAGACCTGCGGCCCGACCACGAACGCGACGTCCGGGTCACGGAAGTAGCCCATCATCCGCTCCAGGAACTCGGGGAGCGGCACGTGGTCGGTGTCGACGGAGGCGAAGAACTCGTAGTCGTCGCCGTGCATCGCGAGCCAGGCGTTGTAATTGCCGTGCTTGGTACGGGTCTTGTGGGGACCCTTCTTCTGGTTCCACTCCGGGACGCCGTTGCGGGTGAAGTGCTTCACGCCGAGCTCGGCGCACAGGGCCTTCGCCAGGGCGTCGTCGCCCTCGTCGAGGAGCCAGACGTCGAGCGGTCCGTCGTGGGTGAGGCGCACGGCCCCTTCGAGGGTGGCCCGCACCATCGCGAGGGGTTCCTTGCCGGGGACGTACGTCGTGAGGAACGCGACCCGGGTGCCCGGCTCGGGGGTCACCGGGACGGGGTCCCTGGCGACCAGCGTCGCGTGGGCGATGGAGGTGACGTTGACGAGCATGAAGAGCCCGATCAGCCCGATCGACACCAGCATCACGATGTCGAGCTCGACGAGCCAGCGGTCCCCGCCCTCGCGCTCCACCCAGTGGGTGGGCCACACGAGGTAGGCGAGCAGCAGCCCGGTGAGCAGGGGCGCGAGCGTCATCAGCAGGACCGCGCGTATTCGGTGCGGCTCACGCGAGAGGAGCGATGTGTACTGCACCTTGTAGCCGCCGTCGCGGGGCGGCTCGGTGAGCGGCCCCGCGAGCCTGCTGTAGGTGTCGTAGTCGTAGCCCTCAGGCCGCACTGTGCCCTCCAGGTTCTGGTGATCGAGCGTGCCGATACCCTCACAAAAGGTGAGATTTGTCGGCGTGTCGAACCAGAAGGGGCGTACGAGTGAGGTAAGTGGGCCGCGAGTTACTCGGAGAGGTACCGCTCCACGGTGGCGACCTTGGACGTCAGACCGTCGGTGACCCCGGGGCGGATGTCCGCCTTCAGGACGAGCGAGACGCGGGGAACGCGCTCCTCGACGACGGCGACCGCGCGCTTCACGACGGCCATCACCTCGTCCCAGTCGCCCTCGATCGAGGTGAACATCGCGTCCGTGCGGTGGGGCAGACCCGACTCACGGACGACACGGACGGCGTCGGCGACGTACTCGCCCACGTCCTCGCCGACGCCGAGCGGGGTCACGGAGAAGGCGACGATCATGCGTTCACGACGCCTTCCTTGCGGGCGCGGGAGGCGATGGTCGCGTTCACCGCGGCCTCGGCCTCGCGCTTGAGCTTGCGCTCGGCGAAGAAGCCGCCGGTGGGCAGGACGGAGAGCACGAAGTAGAGGGCGGCCGTGCCGAGGCCCCACTTGGCGCGGTTCCAGGCGTCCGCCCAGAAGATCACGTAGAGCACGAACAGCACGCCGTGCACCATGCCCATCACCGGCACCGCGTTGAAGTCCGTGGTCCGCTTCAGGACCGAGCAGACGAGCAGCAGGATGAAGGAGACGGCCTCCGGGGCGGAGACCAGGCGGAGGCGTCGGAGGGCGGAGGCGGTCTTGAGGTCCACGGGGCACCTTCGGCAGAAGCGGCGAGCAGGGCGGTTGACGCATGCGCGATCGATCTTGTGAATGTACGCACAAGCGTTTCCCATTGTGGCATCAGGGCTCTCGAACCCTGTCGGGGGGCTCCCCCGCCCCGCTACCGTCGTCGTCGTGGCAACGTTCCGACTCCAGGGCAGCAAGATGCTGGCCGTCGACATGACGGGCGACAGCGTCAAGGCGAAGAACGGATCGATGGTCGCCTACGACGGCCGGATGGCGTTCAAGAAGCTGAGCGGGGGTGGCGAGGGGATACGGGGGATGGTGACCCGCCGCATCACGGGTGAGCAGATGACCGTGATGGAGGTGAAGGGCGAGGGCACGTGCTGGTTCGCGGACCGGGCGAGCGAGATCAACCTCGTACAGCTGAGAGGGGACAAGCTGTACGTCGAGGCGAGCAATCTGCTGTGCACGGAGGCGGGCCTGCGCACGGGGACCACGTTCACCGGCATGCGCGGCGCCTCCCAGGGCAACGGACTGTTCACGACAACCGTCGAGGGGCACGGGCAGGCGGCGCTGATGAGCGACGGCCCCGCGGTCGTGCTGCGGGTCGGCCGCGACTACCCGCTGACCGTCGACCCGGGCGCGTACATCGCGCACCAGGGCGACCTGCGGCAGTCGTTCCAGTCCGGGGTGACCTTCCGCACGTTCTTCGGGGAGGGCGGCGGCGAGGCGTTCCAGATCCGTTTCGAGGGCGACGGGCTCGTCTACGTACAGCCCAGTGAGCGCAACACGATCGCGGGGGACGTATGACGATGGCGGTCTTCCGTGAGATCAACGCGAAGATGATCGAGGCGACCGTGGTCCCCGGGCAGCGGCTCTACAGCCAGCGCGGGGCGATGCTCGCGTACCGGGGCGACGTCTCCTTCACCCCCAACCTGCAAGGCGGGCAAGGGGGGTTGATGTCCATGCTCGGGCGGCGGGTCGCGAACGAGGCGACGCCGCTGATGACCGTGGAGGGCAGCGGCACCGTGCTGTTCGGGCACGGCGGCCACCACGTCCAGGTGATCACGCTGACCGGCGACACCCTGTACGTCGAGGCGGACCGGCTCCTCGCCTTCGACGGGACGCTTCAGCAGGGGACCATGTTCATGGGCTCGCAGGGCGGCGTCATGGGCATGGTGCGCGGGCAGGTGAGCGGCCAGGGCCTGTTCACCACCACGCTGAAGGGGCACGGCTCGGTGGCCGTCATGGCACACGGCGGCGTCATCGAGGTGCCCATCACTCCGGGCCGGGCCGTCCACGTCGACCCGCAGGCGTACGTCGCCCACCACGGTGACGTGCGCAACAAGCTGTCCACGGCGCTGGGCTGGCGGGACATGGTGGGCCGCGGCAGCGGCGAGGCGTTCCAGCTGGAGCTGAGCGGGAGCGGTGCGGTGTACGTCCAGGCGTCGGAGGAGAAGCTGTGACCACGGGCCCCACGGTCTACGACCCGGCGACGCTCCCGGTCGACGACAACGTCAACAACTACACCTTCTGCGTGGAACTCAAGGGCAGCCAGTGGTTCCTTCAGAAGGGCAAGATGATCGCCTACTACGGGCGGATGGAGTTCAACGGCATCGGGCACGGCCGGCTCGACCGGCTGGTCCGCACGTCGTTCCATTCGCCGTTGCACGCGAGCGACTGGGTCGTGGCGGAGGGCAGCGGCAAGATGCTGCTCGCGGACCGGGCCTTCGACGTGAACTCGTACGACCTGGATGACGGCAATCTGACCATCCGCGCGGGGAATCTGCTCGCTTTTCAGCCAACTCTCGCGCTGAAGCAGTCGATCGTTCCCGGCTTCCTGACACTCATTGGCACCGGCAAATTCGTAGCGGCTTCAAACGGTCCCGTCGTCTTCATGGAACCGCCTCTGCGCGTAGATCCACAGGCGCTCGTCGGCTGGGCGGACTGCCCGTCGCCCTGCCATCACTACGACCACGGCTATCTGACCGGCGTGATCGGCGGCCTACGTGCGATGACGGGCGTGGGCGGCGTCTCCGGCGAGGAGCACCAGTTCGAGTTCGTGGGCGCGGGGACGGTCCTGCTCCAGTCCAGCGAGTCCTTGATGCCTGAACAGGCGACGGGTGACGTACCTCACCAGGCGGGCGTTCCGGGCGGTGGCCACGGAACCCCCACAGGTCAGCCACAGCAACCGCGCCTTCCCGGACAGCTGGGAGACCTCCAGCGTCGCTTCGGGCTGTGAGCGGTAGTCTGCGGAGTGTGACGCCGGTCGAACGCGTGACCGTGTCACCACCCCCACATTCGTTCGCCTTTCAACTTCTTAGGTAGAATCGATTCCATGGAGACCGACACGGCCACGCAGTGGCTGACCGACGAGGAACAGTGCGCCTGGCGCACCCACCTGGAGGTCAACAGGCTGCTCAACTACCAGCTGGAGAAGGATCTCCAGCCGTTCGGCCTGACGATGAACGACTACGAGATCCTCGTGAACCTCTCCGAGGCCGAAGATCACCGGATGCGGATGAGCGATCTGGCCGCGGCGACCCTTCAGTCGAAGAGCCGGCTCTCGCACCAGATCACCCGCATGGAGAACGCGGGTCTGGTGCGCCGCGAGAACTGTGAGTCGGACCGGCGCGGCCTGTACACCGTGCTCACCGACTTCGGCCTGGAGACCATGCGGAAGGTCGCCCCGCACCATGTGGCGTCCGTACGACAGCACTTCCTCGGACTCGTCTCGAAGCAGGAGCTGACCGACCTGCACAAGGCGCTGAGCCCGATCGCCGAGCACCTGCGTTCGCAGCGCGGCAAACCGTGACCTTTGCGAACGCCCAGGGGTGCGGAGGACCGCCGACCTTCTCCGCACCCCGCCTGGCTAAGGACTTTCCCGGCCCACAGGCAGGCTGAGTTCGAACAGCGCGCCGCCTTGCGGCGCGGTGCGCACCGTCAGGGTGCCACCGTGCCGCTCGGCCACGTCCCGGGCGATGGCCAGGCCCAGACCGGCCCCGCCGCCGTCCCGGGACCGCGCGTCGTCGAGCCGCACGAACCGCTCGAAGATCCGCTCCCGCTGCGCCCGCGGCACCCCGTCCCCGTCGTCGGTGACGGTGACCGTCGCGCGGCCCTCCTCGACGCCCACGACGACCCGGACCCCGGTACGGGCGTGCCGCTGCGCGTTGTCCACCAGGTTGCCGAGGACACGGGCCAACTGCCCGCGCGATCCGGTGACCTGAGCACTCCCCCGCACCTCTACGTCGACCGGGACCCGGTCGCCGGTGCGCTGCGACAGTTCTTCGCGGACCAGGGCGGCGAGGTCCACGGACGCGCCGGACGGCTTCTCCCCCGCGTCGAGCCGGGCCAGCAGGAGCAGGTCGGCGGCCAGTTCCTGAAGTCGTACGGTGTCCTCGACGGCGCCGTCCACATCGAGCAACTCCGGGTGGGCGGCGCCGACCTCGAGCTGGGTGCGCAACGAGGCGATGGGGCTGCGCAGCTCGTGCGAGGCGTCCGCGACGAACCGCCGCTGCCGCTCCACGGAGTCCTGCAACGCGGCCAGCGTCTCGTTCGTCGTCCGGGCAAGCCGGGCCACCTCGTCGTGCGTGTCGGGCTCGGGCACCCGGCGCCCCAGGTCCTGCGAGGCGGTGATGGCGGCCATCTCCGCGCGGATCCCCTCCACGGGCCGCAGGGCGCGCCGCGTCACCAGCCAGGTCGTCCCGCCGACCACCGCGACGAGCAGCGGGAACCCGATGGCCATGGCGAGACCGGCGCTCCCCACCGCGTCCTTCCGGGCGTCGAGCGAGGCGCCCGCGTGGACCAGGACGGTCTCCCCGCGCCGGTCGCCGACCTCCGCCTCGGCGAACCGGTACTCGTCCACGTCGCCGTCCACGGTGGCGCTGCCGGTGCTGTGCCCGGTGATCTCGCCGACCTCACCGGCCTCCGGGTCGTCGTCGTCCGCGTCGTCGTCATCGCCGCGCCCGCCGGGGCGAGCGACCGGGCTCACGCCGGAAACGCCGGTGCCGCTGATCGCCTCCAGGTCGTCGCTGACCGCGAGCACCCGGCCGTCCCGGTCGACGACCTGCACCGGGTGATCCTCGCCGTCGGGCAGTTCGAGATCGGCGTAGGCGGTGCCCGCGGTGATCTGGGCGGCCACGTCACGGGCGGCGGAGTCGGCCTGCCCGTCGGCCTGCGCGGTGAGGTTGCCGCGCAGCGAGAGCAGCACGGCGACGCAGGCGGCGGCCAGGGTCACGGCGACGACGAGCATGGCGCCGAGCGTGGCCCGCGCCCGCACGGACCCCAGCCGCTTCACCGCCCCTCCAGGCAGTAGCCGGCGCCGCGCATGGTGCGGATGAGCCCGGGGCCGAGCTTGCGGCGCAGGGCGCTGATGTAGACCTCGACGATGTTCGGGTCGCCGTCGTAGGCGAAGTCCCAGACGTGTTCCAGGATGTCGGCCTTGGAGACCACCTCGCCGGCGTGCAGCGCCAGGTGTTCGAGGACCGCGAACTCCTTCGCCGCCAGGACGACCTCGTCCTCGCCGCGCAGCACCCGGCGGGCGGCGGTGTCCACGCGCAGCCCGCCGACCTCGATGACGGGAGCGGCCCGCCCGGACCCCCGACGCCGCAACAGCGCTTTCACGCGGGCGACGAGCACCACGTACGAGAAGGGCTTCGTCAAATAGTCGTCGGCCCCGGTGTCGAGCCCCTCGGCCTCGTCGTACTCGCCGTCCTTGGCGGTGAGCATGAGGATCGGCACGTCGTCACCGGCGGCGCGCAGGGCGGCACAGACCCGGTACCCGTTCATGCCGGGCAGCATGATGTCGAGAACGATCAGGTCGTACGGGCCTTCGCTCGCGCGGTGCAGCCCCTCCAGGCCGTCATGGACGACGTCCACGGCGAACCCCTCGGCGGTGAGCCCTTTGGCGAGCGACAGGGCCAGCCGCTTCTCGTCCTCCACGATCAACAGGCGCATGCGTCTCAGGTTCGCAGGTCGAACCTGAAGCGTCCTTCAGCCTTCTTCAGCGGAGCTTCAGGATCACCCCGGCAGTGTGAACCCCGTCAGCAACCGATGAGTCGACACGACACCGGGGAGAACACATGAAGCGCCGTACCACCGTCATCGCCGCCACCGCCGCCGTAGCGCTGCTGGGCGCGGGAGCCGCGACCACCGTGGCCGTAGCCGACGACGACGGCTCGACACGTGCCAAGCAGTCGAGCGTGCGGGTGGCGGACGACGACGCGACCGAGGCGAAGCGGGCGAAGGTCACGGCCGCGGACGCGATCACGGCGGCACTCCGGCACACGCCGGGCATCGCGACGGGCGCCGAGCTCGACTCCGACGACGGCAACCTGGTCTGGGACGTCGATGTGATCGGCCAGGACAACAAGTGGCACCACATCGACGTGGACCCGGGCACGACGAAGATCCTCAACTCCTACGTGGAGCACGAGGACAACGACGGGGACGACGGGGACGACAACGCCGCCCGCGTGGCGGCGACGCTCAAGGACGCGCCCACGTCGGCGGAGGACGCGGCGAAGGCGGCAGCGGCCAAGGGCACGGTGACGTCCGTGGAGGCGGACGACGACGGCACGGTCAAGACCTGGGAGGTGGAGACGACGTCCAAGAACGGCACCGAGCGAAACTGGCACGTGAACCTCGACACGGCGACCGTGACCCCCGACCACGCGTCGGACGACGACGGCGAGGACGACTGACGCTCGGACGGAACGGACGGAACCGGCGGGACCGGCGGGACCGGCGACGGGACCGGCGGGACAGGCGGGACAGGCGACGGACCCCACCAGCCCCACGGGCCCACGGGCCCCCTCCGGACTGACGGGCCCCCTCCGGACTCATCCAACCGATGGCACGCTCACGCCTCCGCGGTAGCGCCCTGCGACGCCGAGCCGACGGCATCCCCCGTCTCCACCGCTTCCGCTACTGCCGGATGGATCGCCGTAGCCAGGGCGGTGACGGCGGGGGCGGCGCCGGCGATCAGAAAACACACGGCCACCGGAACATGCGCCAAGAGCGCGCCGGTGGCCGCAGTGCCGACCGAACTCCCGGCGTTCACGGCGGTGTTGACCCAGGCGCCGGCCTGCGTACGGAACGCGGGACCGGCCGCCTCGTCGGCGATGAGGTAGGCGGTGGTCAGCGCGGGGGCGACGAAGAACCCGGCGCAGGCGGCGGCCAGAGCGAGCGTGAGCAGCCCGGGAGCGAGGGCGGCGGCGCCCAGAGCCATGGCAAGGCCGAGGGCGAGGACCGCGAGCCGAGGTCGGGCGGAGCCACGCCAGTCGACGGCCCCGTTCAGGAGTCCGCCCACCGCGCTGCCGGCGGACAGGGCGGCCAGCACCCAGGCGGCGGCACCGGCCCGACCCTGCGCTTCGGCGGAGGCGAGCACGAGCAGGTCGGCGGCGCCCAGGGCCAGCCCGACACCGAGCGTCACGACCACGGGCTGCCGCAGCCGCCGTACGAGCCGACCGTCACCGCCACCGCCACCCCCGCGCGACGACGCTCGCCGCGCGGCACGGGCCCGACGGCACCCACCGGCGGCATGGCCACGAAGGCCAGCGTCCCCACGGCGACCAGCGCGGCGCTCAGGGCGACGCCAGCGGCCGCGGGCGCGACGAGCACGAGCACGCCCACGAGCAACGGCCCGCTGACGAACAGCACCTCTTCGGCAACGCCGTCGAGGCTGTAGGCGCGCTGCAAGAGCCGCCGATCACCGAACAACTGCCCACAGACGGTACGCATGGCGGGCCCGAGCGGCGGAGTGGAGGCACCCGCCAACCCTCCCCACGCGACCAACACCCACCCAGGCACCCCCGACCGCACAGTGACGACAACGGCGAAGAGCCCGAGCAACCCTGCGTACACCAGAGCCATCGGGGGCAGGGCGCGGCGCGGTCCGTACCGGTCGACGAGCAGGGCGCGCAGCGGCGACAGCAGCACACTGGCGCCGCCGAACACGGCCATCACGGCACCGGCGACGGCGTAGGAGCCGGTGACATCGGTGACGGCCAACATCACAGAGAGCGAGACGATCCCGTACGACAGCCGCCCGACGAGGGCGGCGCAGAAGGTGCGCAGGGCATACGGAGTCCGCAGTACAGCGGCGTACATGACGGGGTTCCTCCAGGCAGGCGTGAGATCTCAACGAGGCGTGACCGCACCGGAGTTCTACGCACACAGAGAGAACATGGGCCTCAAATTACAACGCGACCCCGTGGTTGACCACCCACCGACGCGAGCCCGCGTACGAGACAGGAGGGGACGTGCCGGGGTACCCCCGCAGGACTCCGCAGGAATACAGCGCGGGACGCCCGACATCGGTCGTCCGGAAACGAGACGACCCATCCGGCCGAGGAGGTACCCCGGCACGTCCCCGCCCCACTCCACAACGCTCCGCGACGGGCCCCTCTCACCCTCACCCAGCGGTGATCCCAGCAACCAGCTCATCAGCGGCCCGATACGGATCCAGCTCCCCCGCCACGATCCGCTCGGCCAGCGCCCCGAGCCGCCGATCCCCTGCCAGGTCCCCGATCCGCTCCCGCAGCGCGGTCACCGCGATCGTCTCGACCTCCCGCGAGGCCCGCGCCACCCGCCGCTCGGCGAGCACTCCGCGCTCCTCCATCCACGCCCGGTGCTTCTCCAGCGCCTCGACGACCTCGTCGATCCCCTCGCCGCGCGCCGCGACGGTCTTCACGATCGGCGGCCGCCAGTCGCCGGGCGAGCGCGCCTCACCGAGCCCGAGCATGTGGTTCAGCTCGCGAGCGGTGGCGTCGGCGCCGTCCCGATCGGCCTTGTTGACGACGTACACGTCGCCGATCTCCAGGATCCCGGCCTTCGCGGCCTGGATCCCGTCCCCCATCCCGGGGGCGAGCAGCACCACACTCGTATCGGCCTGGGAGGCGATCTCGACCTCGGACTGCCCGACACCGACGGTCTCCACGAGCACGACGTCACAGCCCGCCGCGTCCAGCACCCGAATGGCCTGCGGCGCGGCCCAGGCGAGCCCGCCCAGATGCCCGCGGGTGGCCATCGAGCGGATGTAGACGCCGGAGTCGGAGGCGTGCTCCGACATCCGCACCCGGTCCCCGAGCAGCGCGCCCCCGCTGAACGGCGACGAGGGGTCGACGGCCAGCACCCCGACCCGCTTCCCGGCCCGCCGGTACGCGCTCACCAGGGCCGACGTGGACGTCGACTTGCCGACGCCCGGCGACCCGGTGAGCCCGACCACGTACGCGTTCCCGGTCAGCGGAGCCAGCGCGGCCATGACCTCGCGCAGCTGCGGGGACGCCCCCTCCACGAGCGAGATCAGCCGGGCCACGGCACGCGGCCGGCCCTCCCGCGCCTGGGCGACCAACGTGGGGACGTCCTGCATCACAGCTCCGCTCTACTGAGACCACTCACCGACAGCCACCGAAAACAGACCGAACCGGTCAGCTCTTGGGTACCCGCACGATCAAGGCGTCACCCTGACCGCCGCCACCGCACAGCGCGGCCGCGCCCACGCCGCCGCCCCGCCGCTTCAGCTCCAGGGCGAGGTGCAGCACGATACGGGCGCCGGACATCCCGATCGGGTGACCCAGGGCGATCGCGCCGCCGTTGACGTTCACCTTTTCCGAGGACACGCCGAGGTCCTTCATCGACTGCACGCTGACAGCGGCGAAGGCCTCGTTGATCTCGACGAGGTCGAGGTCCTCGACGCCCAGCCCCTCCTTCTTCAGGGCGTGCTGGATGGCGTTGGAGGGCTGCGACTGGAGCGAGTTGTCGGGCCCGGCCACGTTCCCGTGCGCGCCGATCTCGGCGATCCACTCGAGGCCGAGCTCCTGCGCCCTGGCCTTGCTCATGACCACCACGGCGGCGGCGCCGTCCGAGATCTGGGAGGCGGTGCCGGCGGTGATCGTCCCGTCCTTGGCGAAGGCGGGGCGCAGCTTGCCGAGGGACTCGACGGTGGTCTCGGCGCGGATGCCCTCGTCCTTGCTGAAGAGCACGGGCTCGCCCTTGCGCTGCGGGATCTCCACGGGCGTGATCTCGGCCTCGAACAGGCCGTTCTTCTGGGCGGCGGCGGCGCGCTGGTGCGAGGCGGCGGCGATCTCGTCCTGCACGCCGCGCTCGATGCCGAGCCGGGTGTTGTGCTTCTCGGTGGAGGCGCCCATCGGGATGCCTTCGAAGGAGTCCGTCAGCCCGTCGTACGCCATGGCGTCGAGCATCTCGATCGCGCCGTACTTGTAGCCCTCGCGGGACTTCGGCAGGAGATGCGGGGCGTTGGTCATGGACTCCTGGCCGCCGGCGACCACGACATCGAACTCGCCGGCGCGGATGAGCTGGTCGGCGAGCGCGATGGCGTCGAGGCCGGACAGGCACACCTTGTTGATGGTCAGCGCCGGCACGTTCATCGGGATGCCGGCCTTGACGGCGGCCTGGCGTGCCGGGATCTGCCCTGCCCCGGCCTGCAACACCTGGCCCATGATCACGTACTGCACCTGGTCGCCACCGATACCCGCACGGTCGAGGGCGGCCTTGATCGCGAAGCCGCCGAGGTCGGCTCCGGAGAAGGACTTGAGCGAGCCGAGCAGACGGCCCATGGGCGTCCGCGCGCCCGCGACGATCACTGAGGTGGCTGCATTCGATTCACGCGTGGTCGTTCCAGACATGAGGCACGGCCCCTTGGAGATGAGGAGTGAACGAGGGTTTACTCGAATGTACTGAGCGGTACCCCACACGTCATCGGCACGGCGGTGTGATCGCGCGCACGTTGCGTAACCACCCCGGACCGCGCTGCACTTACAGCATGCTGACGCGAATCGACCACATCGGGATCGCCTGCCACGACCTCGACGCCACCGTCGAGTTCTACAAGGCCACGTACGGCTTCGAGGTCTTCCACACGGAGGTCAACGAGGAGCAGGGCGTACGCGAGGCCATGCTCAAGATCAACGAGACGTCGGACGGCGGCGCCTCCTACCTCCAGCTTCTCGAACCGACCCGCGAGGACTCCGCGGTCGGTAAATGGCTGGCCAAGAACGGTGAGGGCGTGCACCACATCGCCTTCGGCACGGCGGACGTCGACGGGGACGCGGCGGCCATAAGGGGCAAGGGTGTGCGCGTGCTCTACGACGAGCCCCGGCGCGGTTCGATGGGGTCGCGCATCACGTTCCTGCACCCCAAGGACTGCCACGGCGTACTGACCGAACTCGTCACCGCGGCACCGCAGGAGTCGGCGGAGCACTGACCTCCACATACTCGGGCCGGTAGGGTTGGGGGACGGCTGTCGGGTCCCGTGGGACAACAGGCAGCCGTGGGCCGGGGTCCGGGTATCGGGGGACGAGGGTCGGGGCGGTCGGGCAGCTCACTGGCACAAGCCGGGTGGTCCGACAGCGCCGCCGTTTTCGATCTGACACCATTCCCCGGGGGCCCCGTTCGGCGGATGGACAGGGGCTCGTAAGGAAGTACTTGCGACCAGGGGACGGATGGGACCGCGCAGTGCGGGGCTACGAGAGCCAGGACGGCCGACGGCCGGCTGAGACCGACCATCTCTCGCGGTTCGAAGCCGAGATGGACCGGCTGAAGACCGAGCGGGAGAAGGCCGTCCAGCACGCCGATGACCTGGGCTACCAGGTGGAGGTGTTGCGCGCCAAGCTGCACGAGGCGCGCCGCAGCCTCGCGTCCCGGCCTGCCTACGACGGAGCTGACATCGGCTATCAGGCCGAGCAGCTGCTCCGTAATGCCCAGATCCAGGCGGACCAGCTCCGTGCCGACGCCGAGCGCGAGCTGCGCGAGGCGCGGGCGCAGACGCAGCGCATCCTCCAGGAGCACGCCGAGCAGCAGTCCCGGCTCCAGGCGGAGCTGCACACCGAGGCGGTCAACCGGCGCCAGCAGCTCGACCAGGAGCTGGCGGAGCGCCGCCGCACGGTCGAGAACCACGTCAACGAGAACGTGCAGTGGGCCGAGCAGCTGCGTGCCCGCACCGAGCAGCAGGCCCGCCGCCTGCTCGACGAGTCGCGCGCCGAGGCCGACCAGGCGCTGGCGGCGGCCCGCGCCGAGGCCGAGCGGGTCGCGGCGGAGGCCCGCCGGCGGCTGACGTCCGAGGCGGAGAGCGCACGGGCCGAGGCGCAGGCGACGCTGGCCCGCGCCCGCCAGGACGCGGAGAGGTTGCTGAACGCGGCGTCGACGCAGGCCCAGGAGGCCACCGACCACGCCGAGCAGCTGCGCTCCACCACGACCGCGGAGTCCGACCAGGCGCGCCGCCAGGCCACGGAGCTGAGCCGCGCCGCGGAGCAGCGCATCAGCGAGGCCGACCAGGCGCTGCGCGCGGCCCGCGCCGAGGCGGAGAAGGTGCTGACCGAGGCGAAGGAGGCCGCGGCCAAGCAGCTCGCGAGCGCCGAGTCCGCCAACGAGCAGCGCACGCGTACGGCCAAGGAGCAGGTCGCCCGCCTGGTGCAGGAGGCGACCAAGGAGGCCGAGACCACCAAGTCGGAGGCCGAGCAGATCGTCGCCACCGCGCGCGACGAGGCCGAGAAGCTGATCGCGGAGGCCAAGGAGAAGGCCCGTACGGTCACGGCCGAGGAGACCGCGGGCGAGCTCGCGAAGGCCGCGCGCACCGCCGAGGACGTGCTGAACAAGGCGTCCGAGGAGGCGAAGTCGACGACGCGGGCGGCCGCCGAGGAGGCCGAGCGGATCCGCGCCGAGGCCGAGGCGGAGGCGGACCGGCTGCGGTCCGAGGCGCACGACATCGCCGAGCAGCTCAAGGGCACGGCGAAGGACGACACCAAGGAGTACCGCGCCAAGACGGTCGAGTTGCAGGAGGAGGCGCGCAGGCTGCGCGGCGAGGCCGAGCAGCTGCGGGCCGAGGCCGTCGAGGAGGGCGAGCGGATCCGGGCCGAGGCCCGCCGCGAGGCCGTCCAGCAGATCGAGGAGGCGGCGAAGACCGCCGAGGAGCTGCTCGGCAAGGCGCGCGCGGACGCGGACGAGCTGCGCGGTGCGGCGACGGCGGAGTCCGAGCGGGTCCGTACCGAGGCGATCGAGCGGGCCACGTCGCTGCGCAAGCAGGCCGAGGAGACCCTGGAGCGCACACGCGCGGAGGCCGACCGGCACCGCGCCGAGGCCGAGGAGCAGGCGGAGGCCACCCGGGCCGAGGCGGAGCGCGCCGCGCAGACGCTCAAGGACGAGGCGGAGCGGGCCATAAGCGCCCGGCAGGAGGAGGCGGCCCGCGAGCTGACCCGCCTGCACACGGAGGCCGAGGAGCGCCTGACGGCGTCCGAGACCACGCTGACCGACGCGCGTGCGGAGTCCGAGCGGCTGCGCCGTGAGGCGGCCGACGAGACGGAGCGGCTGCGCACCGAGGCCGCCGAGCGGGTCCGTACGTTGCAGGCGCAGGCCGAGGCGGAGGCGGAGCGCCTTCGTACGGAGGCCGCGTCGGACGCGTCGACGATCCGCGCCGAGGCCGAGACCGTCGCCGTACGGCTGCGGTCGGAGGCGGCGAGCGAGGCGGAGCGGCTCAAGACGGAGGCGCAGGAGTCCGCGGACCGGCACCGCGCCGAGGCGCAGAGCGCCGCCGAGCGGATCGCGGCGGAGGCCGCGGAGACGCTGGCGGCCGCGCAGGAGGAGGCGGCCCGGCGCCGCCGCGAGGCCGAGGAGACGCTCGGCAGCGCGCGCCAGGAGGCCGACCAGGAGCGTGAGCGGGCCCGCGAGCAGAGCGAGGAGCTCCTCGCGGTGGCGCGCGCCCGGGTCGACGAGGCGCAGGCCGAGGCCGCGCGGCTCGTCGAGGAGGCGGACCGGCGGGCGACCGAGATGGTCGGCGCCGCCGAGCAGACGGCGCAGCAGGTCCGCGACTCCGTGGCCGGGCTCCAGGAGCAGGCGCAGGAGGAGATCGCCGGGCTGCGCAGCGCCGCCGAGCACGCGGCGGAGCGCACGCGGCAGGAGGCGCAGGACGAGGCGGACCGGGTCCGTACGGACGCCTACCAGGAGCGCGAGCGCGCCACCGAGGACGCGAACCGGATCCGCGGCGAGGCCGCCGCCGAGTCCGAGGCCGCGAAGTCCCTCGCGGAGCGCACGGTCTCGGAGGCGATCGCCGAGGCGGAGCGGCTGCGTACGGACGCGTCCGAGCACGCGCAGCGGGTCCGCACCGAGGTCGCCGACCTGCGGACGGGCGCCGACCAGGACGCGTCGCGCACCCGTGCCGAGGCCCGCGAGGACGCGAACCGGATCCGGTCGGACGCCGCAGCCCAGGCGGACACCCTGATCACCGAGGCGACGGCCGAGGCCGAGCGCCTGACGTCGGATACGAACGCGGAGGCGGAGCGGGTCCGCGCCGAGTCGACGGCGAAGGCCGAGAAGCTCGTCGGCGACGCGGCCACGGAGGCGGAGCGGCTGCGGGCCGAGTCGACGGCCGCGGCCGAGCAGTTGACGAACGAGACCCGCGCGGAGGCCGAGCGGGTGCGGTCGGAGTCCGTCGCCCAGGCCGAGAAGCTGATCTCGGACGCGTCCGGCGACGCGGAGCGGCTGCGTGCCGAGGCCGCCGAGACGGTCGGCTCCGCCCAGCAGCACGCGGAGCGGATCCGCACGGAGGCCGAGCGCGTCAAGGCGGAGGCCGCGCAGGAGGCCGAGCGCGTCACGGCGGCCGCGCGCGACGAGGCGGAGCGCACTCTGGACGAGGCCCGCAAGGACGCCAACCAGCGGCGTACGGAGGCCGCGGAGCAGGTCGACACGCTCATCACGGAGTCCGCAGCGGAGGCCGACAAGCTGACCCGCGAGGCGCAGGAGGCGGCGCAGAAGACGACCGCGGAGGCGGAGGCGCAGGCCGACACGATGGTCGGCGCCGCGCGGAACGAGGCGGAGCGGCTGGTCTCCGAGGCCACCGTCGAGGGCAACGCCCTGGTGGAGAAGGCCCGTACGGACGCGGACGAGCTGCTTGTCGGTGCCCGCAGGGACGCGACCCAGATAAGGGAGCGGGCCGAGGAGCTGCGCGACCGCATCACGGGCGAGATCGAGGAGCTGCACCAGCGGGCCCGCCGCGAGTCCGCCGAGACCATGAAGAACGCGGGCGAGCGGTGCGACGCCCTGGTCAAGGCGGCGGAGGAGCAGCTGGCCGAGGCGCAGACCAAGGCCAAGGACCTGCTGAACGACGCCAATTCGGAAGCGGGCAAGGTCCGTATCGCGGCGGTGAAAAAGGCGGAGGGCCTGCTCAAGGAGGCCGAGCAGAAAAAGGCCGAGCTGTCGCGCGAAGCCGAAAAGATCTTGGCCGAGGCCCGTGCCGAGTCCACCGCCATGATCGAAAAGGGTCAGCGCGAACTCGACGTCCTGGTCAGGCGCCGCGAGGACATCAATGCCGAGATCTCCCGTGTCCAGGACGTGCTGGAGGCGTTGGAATCTTTTGAGGCACCGTCCGGCGGGGGCAAGGACTCGGGCGTCAAGGCGGGCGCAGCGGCCGGCGCCACACGATCGGGTGGCAAGGGGGCCGAGGGCTAGCCAGCAGGGCAACTGTCGTGCTTCTCAAGGACCTTCGGCCCTGCTTCTGGCAAGCCCTCCACCGGTACGCCACTCAAAAGGGGTGACATTCTCCAGATCAAACAGGCATCTGCTCGATGACACGCCGCCCGGACCCCTAGGATTCCCTCTATCACCTCACCGGTCTCATTCGACAGGAACCCCATGAGCGACACTTCCCCCTACGGCTTCGAGCTTGTGCGGCGTGGGTACGACCGCGCTCAGGTGGACGAACGTATCTCCAAGCTCGTCTCCGACCGTGACAGCGCTCTCGCTCGTATCACTGCTCTGGAAAAGCGCATCGAGGAACTCCACCTCGAGACGCAGAACGCCCAGGCGCAGGTGAACGACGCGGAGCCGTCGTACGCCGGCCTCGGCGCGCGCGTCGAGAAGATCCTCCGTCTCGCCGAGGAGGAGGCCAAGGACCTGCGCGAGGAGGCCCGCCGCGCCGCCGAGCAGCACCGCGAGCTCGCCGAGTCGGCGGCCCAGCAGGTGCGCAACGACGCGGAGTCGTTCGCCGCGGAGCGCAAGGCCAAGGCCGAGGACGAGGGCGTCCGGATCGTCGAGAAGGCCAAGAGCGACGCCTCCCAGCTGCGCACCGAGGCACAGAAGGACGCGCAGTCCAAGCGTGAGGAGGCGGACGCTCTCTTCGAGGAGACCCGCGCCAAGGCCGCCCAGGCCGCCGCGGACTTCGAGACGAACCTGGCCAAGCGCCGCGAGCAGTCCGAGCGGGACCTGGCGTCGCGTCAGGCCAAGGCCGAGAAGCGCCTCGCGGAGATCGAGCACCGCGCGGAGCAGCTCCGCCTGGAGGCCGAGAAGCTGCGTACGGACGCCGAGCGTCGCGCCCGTCAGACGGTGGAGACGGCGCAGCGTCAGGCCGAGGACATCGTCGCGGACGCCAACGCCAAGGCCGACCGCATCCGCTCGGAATCCGAGCGCGAGCTGGCCGCCCTGACGAACCGCCGCGACTCGATCAACGCGCAGCTGACGAACGTCCGCGAGATGCTGGCGACGCTGACCGGTGCGGCCGTGGCCGCCGCCGGCGCGCCGGTCGAGGACGAGCCGATCTCGCGTGGGGTTCCTGCTCAGCAGTCCCGCTAGTGGTTCACGGGTCGTGCACTGACGGCCCGTCAGCCCCCTGCCGCTTCCGAGTGGCAGGGGGCTTTTGCCCGTTCTAGCGTGGCCGCATGATCGAGCTAGAGGGGCTGACGAAGCGCTACGGCGAGAAAACGGCCGTCAACAATCTGACCTTCTCCGTACGACCGGGCATCGTCACCGGCTTCCTCGGCCCGAACGGCGCGGGCAAGTCCACGACGATGCGGATGATGCTCGGCCTCGACAACCCGAGCGCCGGATCGGCCCGGATCGACGGCAAGCACTACGCCCAGCTGAAGAACCCGCTGCGCCACATCGGCGCCCTGCTCGACGCGAAGGCGATGCACGGCGGTCGCAGCGCGCACAACCACCTCCTGTGTCTGGCGCAGTCCAACGGGATCCCCAGGAGCCGGGTGGACGAGGTCCTCGACACGGTCGGTCTCACGGCGGTGGCCCGCAAGAAGGCCAAGGGGTTCTCGCTCGGCATGGGCCAGCGCCTCGGTATCGCGGGCGCGCTCCTCGGCGACCCGCAGATCCTGATGTTCGACGAGCCGGTCAACGGGCTCGATCCCGAGGGCATCCACTGGATCCGCAATCTGATGAAGTCGCTCGCGGCGGGCGGCCGTACGGTCTTCGTCTCCTCGCACCTGATGAGCGAAATGGCGCTCACCGCCGACCATCTGGTGGTCATCGGCCAGGGCCGGCTGCTCGCCGACACCTCCATGGCGGACTTCATCCGGGAGAACTCGCGCAGTTACGTACGCCTGCGCTCGCCGCAGCGCGAGCGGCTCCTCGACGTGCTGCACGCGGCCGGGGTCACCGTCGTCGAGGCGGGCAACGGCACGCTGGAGGTCGACGGCCACTCCGCCGAGGAGCTCGGCGAGCTCATCGGGAGCCACCAGCTCGTCCTGCACGAACTCAGTCCGCAGCAGGCCTCCCTCGAAGAGGCGTTCATGCAGCTGACGGCGGAGTCGGTCGAGTACCACGCGCACACCGAGGCACCGGCCGCGCCCGGCTGGGGCGGCAGCTGGCAGCAGGGCGACAACGAGAAGGGGGCCTGACATGGCCGCGGCCCAGGTCCTCCGGTCCGAGTGGACCAAGATCAAGTCGGTGAACTCGACGGCGCTCACGCTCAGCCTCGCCGTCATCGTCTCCGTCGGACTCGGCATGCTGATCAGCGCCCTGTCGAAGAACGAGTTCAAGAACCTCTCCGCCGAGAACCAGCTGGCGTTCGACCCGACCTTCGTCTCCTTCTCCGGCCTCACGCTGGGCCAGCTCGCGATGGTCGTCTTCGGGGTCCTGGTGGTGGCGAGCGAGTACAGCACCGGCATGATCCGCACGTCGCTCGCGGCGGTCCCGCAGCGCGGCACGTTCCTGTTCTGCAAGGTGGCCGTCGCCGCGGCGCTCACGCTCGTCGTCGCCCTCGTCACGAGCTTCGCGTCGTTCTGGCTCGGCCAGATGATGCTCGGCGACCACAGCACGGACCTCGGCGCCCCGAACGTGCTGCGTGCCGTGTTCGGCGCCGCGGTCTACATGACGCTGATGGCGATGTTCTCCATGGGCGTCGCCGCGATGCTCCGCTCCCCCATGCTCTCGCTCGGCATCCTGATGCCGTTCTTCTTCCTGGTCTCCCCGATCCTCGGCAGCGTCTCGGCGACGAAGAAGGTGGCCCGGTACTTCCCCGACCAGGCGGGCCTGAAGATCATGCAGGTGGTGACCCCGCCGGACGACGACGCTCCCTACGGCCCGTGGGGCGGTCTCGCGATCCTGCTGGTGTGGGTCGCGGCGGCGCTGCTCATCGGTTACGCGCTCCTGAGGAAGCGGGACGCGTGACGCCGTTCGTACGCTCGTGAGGCTTTGCCAGGCCTTGGCCGGAACCGTCAGCACACAGATATCCTCCTAACTCTTACGGGGGCGTGCGCCCCGACGTCCTGAACCTTTCAGAACCGTTCAGAACTTCCGATGGGTGCGGAGAATGATCGAGGCAGTCGGCCTGACGAAGCGCTACGGCGCGAAGACAGCCGTGTACAACCTTTCCTTCCAGGTGCGGCCGGGGACCGTCACCGGCTTCCTCGGACCGAACGGTTCGGGCAAGTCGACGACGATGCGCATGATCCTCGGCCTCGACCAGCCGACCGCGGGCCAGGTGACGATCGGCGGCTATCCGTACAGCAAGCTCCCGAACGCGCCGCGCCAGGTCGGCGCCCTGCTCGACGCGAAGGCCGTGCACGGTGGCCGGACCGCCCGCAGCCATCTGCTGAGCCTGGCGCAGCTCTCCGGCATCCCGGCCCGCCGGGTCGACGAGGTGCTCGGTGTCGTCGGTCTCCAGGAGGTCGCCAAGCGGCGCTCGAAGGGGTTCTCGCTGGGTATGGGGCAGCGCCTCGGCATCGCCGCCGCGCTCCTCGGCGACCCGCAGGTGCTGCTCTTCGACGAGCCGGTCAACGGTCTGGACCCCGAGGGCATCCTCTGGGTCAGGAATCTGATGAAGCAGCTCGCGTCGGAGGGCCGTACGGTCTTCGTCTCCTCGCACCTGATGAGCGAGATGGCCCTCACCGCCGAGCACCTGATCGTGATCGGGCGCGGGCAGTTGCTCGCGGACATGAGCGTCGGCGACTTCATCGCGCACAACTCGGCGGGCTTCGCCCGGGTCCGTACGCCGGACACCGAGCCGCAGCTGCGCGAGAAGCTGGGCGCCGCGCTGACCGAGGCGGGCGGCCAGGTGCTGCCCGAGCAGGACGGCGCGCTGCGCGTCACGGGGCTGCCGCTGCCGCGCATCAGCGACCTCGCCCACGAGGCGGACGTACGCCTGTGGGAGCTGTCGCCGCACCAGGCCTCGCTGGAGGAGGCGTACATGCGGATGACGCAGGGCGCCGTCGACTACCGCTCCACCGTCGACCAGCGCGCGGGTCTGCACGAGCCGCTCGCGCCGGGCATGGTGCCGCAGCAGCAGATGCCGGTGGCGGGCCAGGGCCAGCCGGGCTGGTACGCCCCGCCGCCGCCCCAGGCCCCGCAGCAGCCGCAGCAGCCGCAGGCCCCGGTCGCGAACCCGTACGCGACCGCCCCGCAGCAGCCCCCGGCCGCCCCGCCCGCGGCCGCCGCCCCGACGATGGACAAGGACGCCCGATGAGCACGCCGCCCCCGCCGCCCTACGCCGCTCCGCAGCAGCAGCCGCTGATGTCCGGCCCCGGGTACGCCTCGCCGATCCCGGTGCGCCGTGCCCACCTCGGTGACGCGCTCGCCTCGGAGTGGACGAAGATCCGTTCCGTGCGCTCCACGATGTGGACGCTCGGCGTGATGATCGTGCTCATGGTGGGCATCGGCCTGGCCGCGGCCGCGGTCGTCGCCTCCACCGACGGCGCCGCGGATCCCAGCAGCGAGGAGGTGCTGAGCCTCGGCTTCTTCGGCGTGCTGCTCGGCACCCTGTGCGTGATCACGCTGGGCGTGCTGACCATCGCGTCCGAGTACGGCACCGGCATGATCCGTACGACGATGACGGCCTGCTCCAGCCGCAGCCGGGTGCTCGCCGCGAAGGCGATCGTGTTCTTCGCCCTGGTCTTCGTCCTGACCACGGTGGTCGCCGCGCTCGTCGGCGCGCTCCAGGTCGGCATCGTGGGCGTCGACTCGCCCACCGGCGGCCAGTGGTTCAAGTCGACCGTGGGCGTGGGTCTGTACGTGGCGCTGCTCGGGCTGCTCGGGCTCGCGATCGGCACGCTGGTGCGGCACTCCGCCGGCGCCATCACCATCATGATCGGTGTCGTGCTGCTGCCGCTGGTCCTGGCGATCTTCATGTTCACGGACTCGCTCAAGGACCTTCAGCAGGCCCTGCTGGAGTACTCGATCCCCAGCCAGCTCGCCGTGCTCTACGACAACTCGGTGACCGGCACGGGCCCGACCGGCTGGGACCCGCTGTGGATCATCATCGGTGTCACGGTGGTCGCCCTCGGCGGCGCGTTCCTGTCGCTCAACAGCCGCGACGTGTAAAGGACGCCGCCGGCACGGTCTTCAGTAGCGAGGCGCGTTCCTGGACCGCTGCACCTTCGTGGTGCGGCGGTCCTTCGCGTTCCAGCAGGCCTTGTGCCAGTGTCTGCGGTCGTCCACGCCGCCGAACTGCGGCCAGGCCACGACGTGCGCGACACCGGAGGGGATCTCCTGGTCGCACCCCGGGCAGCGGTACGTCTTCCCCGCCGCGCTCGCGCCCGCCACGTGGCGCACGCTCCACTGCTCACCCTGCCAGTCCTCGCTGGACTGGAACCCGCCGTAGCGCCGCCCCTCGTCCTCGCTGTTGCTGGACGGTCCGCCGTCCTTGGGGCGGTTGCGGCGCGGAGACACGGCTCACCTCACGGGGGTGCTTGTACGGAGCAGGAGTGACGTCCAGCGTAGCCCGACGGGGCAGGGGTACCCGCTCCTCGTCCCGCACCGGCCCCCATCGGGATTCTGAGGAAAATCCGTCAATCTTCATGCCAAGCCGTGTCCTTGGCACTTGCCAACCGTTAATGCCGTCAGGGGGAGTGCCCGCGTCGGCGCTAAGGAAGGCAGGAGTGCGATGCGCGTAGGAACGTTTGTACTGGCCGCCCAGTTCCCGGGCCAGGGGCAGGGGGAGGCGCTGCACCGGGCGGTGCGGTCGGCCGAGGTCGCCGAGGAGGCCGGCCTGGACTCGGTGTGGCTCGCCGAACACCACTTCGTGCCGTACGGGACGTGCCCGTCGGCGATCACCCTGGCCGCCCTGCTGCTCGGCCGCACGCGCACGCTGCGCGTCGGCACCGCGGTGAGCGTGCTGCCGACGGTCCATCCGGTGGCGCTCGGCGAGCAGGCGGCCCTGCTGCACCTCACCTCCGGCGGGCGGTTCTCGCTGGGCGTGGGCCGCGGCGGACCGTGGGTGGACCTGGAGGTCTTCGGCGCGGGCCTGAAGGCGTACGAGGAGGGCTTCCCGGAATCGCTCGACCTGCTGCTGCGCTGGCTGCGCGAGCCCAGCGTCTCCGGCGACGGCGACCGCTTCGCCTTCCGTGACGTACCGGTCGTGCCCCGTCCCGCCGAGGCGATAGGTGACACGGATCCGGACGGGCCCGAGGTCGTCGTCGCCTGTACGTCACCGAAGAGCGTGCGGCTCGCCGCCGAGCGGGGACTGCCGATGCTGCTCGGCATGCACGTGGGCGACCAGGAGAAGGCGGACATGGTCGGCCTGTGGCGGCGCTGCGCGCGCGAGGCCGGACACTCGGCGGCGAGGATCCTGGAGGCGCCCCATGTCTGCGCCGGTGTCGCCCAGGTCGCCGACGACGGCGCGGAGGCCCGCGAGGCACTTCTGAAGGCGATGCCGGGATGGCTGAAACGAGGCCTGGACGCCCATGTCACCGTCGACGGGCGGGTGCGGGCGATGCGCGATCCGCACGCGTACACGGAGATGCTCTGCGGCATCCACCCGGTCGGAACGCCCCAGGTGTGCGCGGACCGGCTGGCCGCCACGTCCGAGCGGACCGGGATCACACGCTTCGCACTGCTGGTCGAGGGCTCCGGCGATCTCGCCGCGACCGAGGAGAACGTACGCCGTCTGGGAGCCGAGGTGCTCCCCCAACTCGGCTGACCGACCGTCGAGTCGATGTGGTGCTTGCCGCCCGGTACAGATGCACCTCCCGCGCACGGGGCGGCAAGCAGCCGTGTTACGCCGTCAGCAGTCAGCAGTCACGCAGCTCCGGCGACTGGTTGAGCAGCTGGTTGCGGACCGAGGTGAAGCGGGCCAGAGTCTCGTCCACCGCCGGGTCGAGCGGGAACACCGCGACCCGGTGGCAGTTCTGGAACGCAAGCCGTACACCGAAGTGCCGCTGCAGCGCGCCGCGTATCGCGTCACTCGCGAGTGCACGCAGCAACTGCCCACGTGCCTGCTCGTCCGGCGGCGGCGTCTGGTTGTCGGCGAACGCTCCGCCGTCGACCTTCAGCTGGGCCACCAAAGAGCTGATCATCTCCCATGCGTAAGGCAGGGAGATCCGGACGCAGTCGACGAATTCCGCTTCGTCGACCTCGCCTCGCTCGGCCTGTTCCAACAGTGCCGGTGAGACGTCGAGCGACATGGGTACTCCTCTCGCACCCCCGGGGAGCGGGGGTTGACGGACAGGCCAGGAACTCGCGGCACGTACAGCCCCTCGAACACGCAGCGTGCACGGTCCGCGACCTCCTGCTTCTACGGTAAGCAACACGTCCGGACGGCAACAGGGCGTAGGGCGCACGGTTCGCTCACAACCGGCCAATAACGAACGGGCGACTTCTGGGATCAAAGGGGTGCCCGGAAGAGGCTCAGGCAGGGCGGTGGCGGGAGTCGGGTGGGCGAATCGCGTCGACGGGCGGGAGTCGAGTAGCGTTGCCCACCATGCGTCTCGTCATCGCCCGCTGCTCCGTGGACTACGCGGGCAGGCTCACCGCCCATCTCCCGTCGGCACCCCGCCTGATCCTTGTCAAAGCGGACGGGAGTGTCTCCATCCATGCGGACGACCGGGCCTACAAGCCCCTCAACTGGATGTCACCGCCGTGCACGTTGAAGGAGGGCACGGGTGACGACGAAGGCACCTGGACCGTCATCAACAAAGCGGGCGAGAAACTCATCATCACGATGGAGGAGATCCTCCACGACTCCTCGCACGAACTCGGCGTCGACCCCGGCCTCATCAAGGACGGTGTGGAAGCGCACCTCCAGGAGCTGCTCGCCGACCGTATCGAGACGCTCGGCGAGGGCTACACGCTGATCCGCCGCGAGTACATGACGGCGATCGGCCCCGTCGACATCCTCTGCCGCGACGCCGAGGGGCAGACCGTCGCGGTCGAGATCAAGCGGCGCGGCGAGATCGACGGCGTGGAGCAACTCACGCGCTATCTGGAGCTGTTGAACCGCGACCCGCACCTCGCGCCCGTGCGCGGTGTCTTCGCGGCCCAGGAGATCAAGCCGCAGGCCCGCGTCCTGGCGACGGACCGCGGCATCGGCTGCACGGTCCTCGACTACAACGCCCTGCGCGGCATCGAGGACGACAAGCTGCGCCTGTTCTGACCGTAGGTTCACGAGAAAAGCCGCGGTCGCGTCCGCTCCGGTACGGAGTGGACGCGACCGCGGCTTCTTCTGTGGCCGGTGGCCGGGCGCGCGGCTACATCACGGTGCCGCTCGCACTGGCCTCGCTCCCGCTCGGAGAGATCGGCGCACTGCTGGTCACCGGCGCGCTCGCCGTGTCGGACGTGTCCGGTGTCGTGGGCGGCGGGGGTGACGACGGAGGCTCGGACGTCGGCGGTTCCTCGGTCGGCGGCTCGGACGTCGGCGGCTTCGTCGTCGGCGGCTTGGAGGACGTCGGCGGCTTCGTCGTGGGCGACTTCGACGGGGACTTGCTCGGCGACTTCGTCGGGTCGTCCGGGTTCTTCGTCCCGCTCGGGTCGTCCGACGGCTCGCCGCTCGTCCCGCTCGACGGTGTCGGGTCGTCCGACGTGCCCGGGATGCCGTCCTTCCCGGGATCGGTCGGCCGCGACGACGTCGCGCCGCCGCCCTTGTCGGCCTTGTCCGCGCCGAGGTCCCCGCCGTTCTCCCCCGCCGAGGCCGACGGGTTGGTGTTGACCTTGTCCGAGGGCGGCTGGTCGTTGTCGGACGTGGCGCCGAGCGTCACGACCGTGCCGAGCACGGCCGCGAGCAGCGCGCCCGCACCGGCAGCGACCAGATTGCGCCGGGTGCCGCTGACGACGGACTTGCGCGACGGCGCCCTGCCGCCGCCGATGACGGTCGGCGGCGGGGTCCCTGCCGGGTCACCAACGTGTCCGGTTCCCGCGGCTGTTCGGGCATCGCGAAGACGGCCGGCACGCCTCCGGGCGGCGACGCCGACTCCTCGTGCATCGCGTCCGGGACCTCCTCGCCGGCCGCCGTGCGCCCGCCGGGCGGCGCGCCGCCGGAACGGTCCGCGACCAGCGCGAGGGCTCTGCGTCCGGCGATCGTGCCGCGCTTGTCGGCGAGGGCGCCACGCAGGCCGATGGAGGCCTCCAGCTCGGCGCGGGCCCGGTCGAGCTGTCCGCCGAGCAGGGCGAGGATCCCCAACTCGTGGTGGAAGTAGGCCTCTTCGGAGACTTCACCGGCGAGCCGGGCCGCCTCCTGACCCGAGCGCAGCGACCGCTCCCACGCGGTCCACGCGAGCCCCGCGGCGAACGCGGGCGCGGCCGCGCGGGCCAGCTCCACGGAGTCGCTGCCCTCGTCCTCGGCCCGCGGAACGGGTACGAGCACGGCGAGCGCGGCGAGCACCGCGTCGGACTCGGCGCAGACCCGCTCGGGGCCGACCGAGGGATGCCCGGCCCACCACGTGTAGTGCCGGGCTGCGGTACGGGCGTGCTCGACGCTGTCGTCGCCGTAGCCCGCGCTCTCCAGCTGCGTCTGCACGTTCGACGCGAGGCGGTAGCGGGCGCCGACCGCGGTGACGAGCGCGCTGGAGACCAGCTCGGCGAGGGCGGCGTCGGCGTGCGTGTCCCCGATGAGGGCGGGCAGGTGCGCCTGGTGCGGGATCTCGCCGCCGAGCGCGACGGCGAACCGGAGTGTGGCGCGGGCCGACGGGCTGAGCCGGGACGCGAGCAGTGCGGCGGGCGCGGCCCCGTCGGCGAGCGAGGGCAGGGGTACGTCGTGTCCGTCGTCGGCGTCGAAGGGCGCGTCGACGGGCGCCGCCTCGGGTCCCTCGTAGTACCCGTACTCGTCGAACGCGCCGGGATCGGCGCGGAGTTGGTCGCGCTGCCGCAGCAGGGCGCCGGCCTGCGCGAACCGCAGCGGCAGCCCTTCGGACTCGAACCAGAGGTCGCCGGCCCACTGCGCCTCGTCGTCGGTCAGCACGCGGCCGACGGCCCGCTCCAGCAGTTCCAGGCTGCCGCCGCGGCCGAGCCCGCCGAGGAAGACCTCCTCGACGTGGGAGTCGGCGGACGGTGCCGCGACGTCGGGCGTCGCGGACAGCAGGAAGGCGCACTCGGGCGTCGCTTCGAGGAGTTCGTCGAGCGCGGCGCCGCCGAACTCCAGGTCGTCGAGGACGACGACGGCACCGATCTCATGGACGAGTTCGAGCAGCAGGGCGCGGTCGGGGCGGTGCAGCGGTGCGTTGTAGACCGCGGTGAAGAGGTCGTACAGGAGGTCGCTCGCCGAGCGCCGGTGTCCGGAGAGCCGGACGACGCCGTCGGGCGCGATGTCGAGGCAGTCCTCGGCGACCTGGTCGAGCAGCGCGGTGCGCCCCGAGCCGGACGGTCCCGTGAGCCTGACGGACCGGCCGCGCGCGAGCAGTCGGACGAGCCGCTCGCGGTCCTCCTGCCGCTCCAGGAGCGGGAGTCGGGGCAGCGCGGGCCCGGCGGGCAGCGGCGGACGGGCGGCGCGCGCGAACTCGATGCGCTCCGCGGCGTCGTACTTCACGGGCCTGCCGGGGCGCTCGCCCGGCGGGCAGGGTTCGATCTCGCTGCCGTCGACTGGGTTGACGGTCAGCAGGTAGTCGCCGGACACGAGCTGCACCGTGCGTGCGAGCGCGGGTGACGGCTGTCCGAAGTCGGGCGTCAGGGGATCGCGCGGCGGGCGCTGGCGGCCCTCGCGATCGTGTACGTCGTCGCGCCGGTCCTGGCTGAAATCTTCCGGTCCCCGGTTCATCGGGTCCATGGTCAAAGCCCCCCAAAAGCGTGGTGTGCCGCTACCCCTCCCGGCCTGTGCACACTGCGCTGTCGCTTCTGGTCCGGTTCCCGCGCGGTGGGTTCGTCGTACCGCGGGCGACCGAACCTTAGACCTTCGCCCAGTATCTATGAACGGGCGGGGTATCGCGCCGCCCGAGACGTCACAGTCTCATGAGGATTGTGCGCGCTTCCCACAGGAATGACCGGTTCCCACCGGCTCAGACGCGCGGCAGCGATTCCACGCCGATGCCGCCTTCGATGGCCAGGATCCGGTGCAGCCGGGTCGCCACCAGAAGGCGCTGCATCTGGGGCGGCACGTCGCGCAGCACCAGGCGGCGTCCGCAGCGGCCGGCGCGCCGGTGGGCGCCCATGATGACACCGAGTCCGGTGGCGTCCCACGAGTCGAGTTCGGACAGGTCGAGCACCAGATCACCGTGACCGTCGTCGACGGCGGTGTGCAGGACCGTACGGGCGTCCGCCGCGCTGCGGACGTCGAGGCGGCCCCCGACGACCAGCTCGACGTGGTCGCCCCTGATGTGCATATGCGCTCCCCGTGCGAGAAGAGAAAGAGTGACGAGAGGTATCCATGTGATCTGGGATGTCACTGCAACTGAATGTCACTGCAACTGACTGACTTGAGGCGTCATAAGTTGCCGTCTGTAAGCGAACCGATACCGAATTCACCCCGAGGGGTGACATGGCGTCAGCCGCGCCTCGTTCAGCCGTGCTTGTAGAAGCCTTGCCCGCTCTTGCGTCCGATGTCACCGGCGTCAACCATCCGGCGCATCAGCTCCGGCGGCGCGAACTTCTCGTCCTGCGACTCCGTGTAGATGTTGCTCGTCGCGTGCAGCAGGATGTCGACGCCCGTGAGGTCGGCCGTGGCCAGCGGTCCCATCGCGTGCCCGAAGCCGAGCTTGCAGGCGACATCGATGTCCTCGGCCGTGGCGACGCCCGATTCGTACAGCTTCGCGGCCTCGACGACGAGGGCGGAGATCAGACGGGTCGTCACGAAGCCGGCCACGTCGCGGTTCACGACGATGCAGGTCTTGCCGACGGACTCGGCGAACTCCCGCGCGGTGGCGAGCGTCTCGTCGCTGGTCTTGTAGCCGCGCACCAGCTCGCAGAGCTGCATCATCGGCACCGGCGAGAAGAAGTGCGCGCCCACGACGCGCTCGGGGCGCTCCGTGACAGCGGCGATCTTGGTGATCGGGATGGCGGAGGTGTTCGAGGCGAGCACGGTGTCGTCGCGCACGATCTTGTCGAGCGTGCGGAAGATCTCGTGCTTGACCTCGAGCTTCTCGAAGACGGCCTCGACGACGATGTCCGCGTCGGCGACCGCGTCGAGATCGGTGGTCGTGGTGATGCGGGCGAGCGCGGCCTCGGCGCCGGCGGCGTCGAGCTTCCCCTTGCTCACGAACTTGTCGTACGACGCCTTGATGCCGTCGGTTCCGCGCGTCAGGGCTTCGTCGGTGACGTCGCGCAGTACGACGTCCCACCCTGCCTGGGCGGAGACCTGGGCGATGCCGGACCCCATGAGACCGGCTCCGATGACGGCGAGCTTCCCTGCCACGTGCGACTCCCCTAACCGCGTACCCGCATACCGCTTAACCACTGTTCACATTGCTCTTTTGCGGACCTTAGCGCCCGTGAGGGGCCCTGTGACCGCCAAGAGACGCGCGTCACGTCTCGAATGACGGACATCACACCGGACGGGTCAGTGATCGATCATCACCGGACCATCAGGCGTCACGGACCGCGTAGTTGAGCACCTTTTCGCTCAGAAGTTCCTCGATGTCGTCGAGGACGTCGAGCATCTCCCGGGAGACCTCGGCGGGGGTGCCGCCGGCGACCATGCGGCGTCCGATGCCCGCCATGACGGTCTGGTGCGCCCAGCCGATCTGACCGGCGATCAGATCGGGCAGCGGATCGTCCTCGGCGGCCTCGACCTCCTGGCGGAGTGTCTCGGTGAGGTCGTCGTGGACCTCCTGCTGGATCGCCCACAGGCGCGAGCGCAGGGTGGGGGCGGCCTGCACGACGCGCATGAAGTCGCTGTAGCCGTCCATCAGGCCGACGCGCGGCGAGACCGTCTCGATCTCCTCGCGCAGCTCGCGCAGGACGGCGGCGGCCGCGGACTCCCCCGGGCCCCGGCCGCGGACCCAGCGGGACATCCGGTCGACGACGCCCTTGGACCGGTCGAGGAACAGGTCCTCCTTGGCCGGGAAGTAGTTGTAGACGGTGTTCACGGAGACGTTCGCCGCGTCGGCGATCTCCGCGATCGTCACGGCGTCGAAGCCGCGCTCCAGGAAGAGACCGGTCGCGACGTCCGAGATGAACTGCCTGGTCTGACGCTTCTTCCGCTCCCTGAGCCCTTCTGCCATGGGCCGATCCTACGGCTTCGCTGGCTTCGCTGAAATTTTGGAGGCATTGCAAAATTTCAATGACTCTGTTTTTCTGGCCCGCATGACGGTCATCAGCACGTCCGGGCTCGCCCGGACCTTCACCACCGAACGCGGCACGGTCGACGCCGTCCGCGGCATCGACCTGCGCGTGCGCTCCGGCGAGATCCTCGGCTTCCTCGGCCCGAACGGGGCGGGCAAGACCACGACCCTGCGGATGCTCACCACACTCCTCGCGCCCACCGGCGGCGCGGCCACCGTCGCGGGCCACGACCTGGTCTCCGACCCGGCGGGGGTGCGGCGCGCGGTCGGTTACGTCGCCCAGTCCGGCGGCACCGATCCACATCTCTCCGTACGCGAGGAGCTCGTCACCCAGGGCCGCCTGCACCGCCTGACGAAGCCTCAGGCGGTCGCGCGGGCAGCTGAGTTGGCGGCCGATCTCGGTCTCGACGGGCTCATGGACCGCAGGACGGCGGCGCTCTCCGGTGGGCAGCGGCGGCGCCTCGACATCGCGATGGGGCTCACCCACCGCCCCGCCGTGCTCTTCCTGGACGAGCCGACGACCGGGCTCGACCCGGCGGGCCGCGCCGACCTGTGGGACCTGGTGCGCCGGCTGCGCGACGAGCACGGCACCACCGTCTTCCTGACCACGCACTACCTCGACGAGGCGGACGCCCTCGCGGACCGGATCGTCGTCGTGGACCAGGGGGTGGTCGCGGCGCAGGGCACGCCGAGCGCGCTGAAGCTGACGTACGGCGGGTCGATCGACGCGTCGTTGCAGGAGACCTTCCTGGCCATCACCGGGCGCGGTCCCGCTCCGGTGGACACGATCCCGGTGGCGGTGTGAACGCGATGAAGACCCTCGCCTCGGACACTCTCCTCATCTTCGGCCGGTACGCCCGCCAGACCCTCTCCTCCCGGTTCCAGATGCTGTTCGGCATCCTCATGCCGCTGCTGTACCTGGTCTTCTTCGGGCCGCTGCTCACGGATCTGCCGCTCGGCGGGACGGGCAGCTCCTGGCAGGTGCTCGTGCCCGGCCTGCTGCTCCAACTCGGCCTGTTCGGCGCCGCGTTCTGCGGCTTCGGGATCATCCTGGAGAAGAACTACGGGGTGGTGGAGCGGATGCGGGTCACTCCGGTGAGCAGGCTCGCGCTGCTGCTCGGCCGGGTCCTGCGCGACACCGCGCTCTTCCTCTTCCAGGCGGTGCTCCTCGTGCTCGCCGCGCTGGCGATGGGCCTGCGCGCGCCGCTCGCCGGGATCCTCATCGGCTTCGTCTTCGTGGCGCTGCTGACGGTCTCCCTGGCGTCGCTCTCGTACGCGCTCGCCTTCCGGGTCCGTACGCCGCAGGAGTTCGGACCCGTCATCAACGCGGTCACGATGCCGTCGATGCTGCTGTCCGGGCTGATGCTGCCGATGGCGCTGGCGCCGGGCTGGCTGAACGCGCTGTCGCACGTCATGCCGGTGCGCTATCTGGTCGACGCGATGCGGGACGCGTACGTGGGCGCGTACGCGACGGCGGACATGCTGTACGGGGCCTTGGTCGCGGTCGCGTTCGCCGGGTTCGCCGTGACGGTGGGCACACGTGTCTTCCGGCGGGCCTGAGCCTCACTACGCTGACCGCATGGTCAAGCTGACGCGCATCTACACCCGTACCGGAGACAAGGGCACCACCGCCCTCGGCGACATGAGCCGCACCGCCAAGACCGATCTGCGGATCTCGGCGTACGCGGACGCCAACGAGGCCAACGCCGTGATCGGCTCGGCGATCGCCCTCGGTGGTCTGGAGGAGGAGGTCGTCGAGGTCCTCGTGCGGGTGCAGAACGACCTGTTCGACGTCGGCGCCGATCTGTCGACGCCGGTCGTGGAGAACCCGGAGTACCCGCCGCTGCGCGTCGAGCAGTTCTACGTCGACAAGCTGGAGGCGGACTGCGACCGCTTCAACGACCAGCTGGAGAAGCTGCGCTCGTTCATCCTGCCGGGCGGCACCGCGGGCGCGGCGCTGCTGCACCAGGCGTGCACGGTGGTGCGGCGGGCCGAGCGGTCGACGTGGGCGGCGCTCGAGGTTCACGGCGAGACGATGAACCCGCTGACGGCGACGTACCTGAACCGCCTGTCCGACCTGCTGTTCATCCTGGCCCGGATCGCGAACAAGGAGGTCGGGGACGTGCTGTGGGTCCCCGGGGGCGAGCGCTAGGGCGCGTCCGCACGCGTTGGCAACGCTCGTGATCGATACACCTAGGGCCTGATGCCGACGGCGTCCCAGGAGTCCCGCACGGCGCGCAGCTCCTCGCTGTCGTCGCCGTACCGGGCCCTGGCCGCCGCGACGGTCAGCCGGGCGAAGTCGGCGAAGCGGGTCCGGTGGCCGATCTCGCCGCTGATGAGAGCGACCCACCAGATGAGGCCCGCGCGCTCCCACGCGTTGCCGCCGAGCGCGGCCGCCAGGCGGTAGAAGGCGTGGCCCGGGATGCCGCCGTTGATGTGGACGCCGCCGTTGTCCCGGTCGGTCCGCACGTAGTCGTCCATGTGGGCGGGCTGCGGGTCCTTGCCGAGCGTCGGGTCGTCGTACGCCGTGCCCGGCGCCTTCAGGGAGCGCAGGCCGACGCCTCGCACGCCGGGGGCGAACAGCCCCGCGCCGAGGACCCAGTCGGCCTCATCGACCGACTGGCCGAGGGAGAACTGCTTGATCAGCAGGCCGAAGACGTCGCAGAGGGACGTGCTGAGCGCGCCGTTCTCCCCGTAGAACTGGAAGGACGTCATCATCTCGGGCAGGCTGCGCCACACCTCGGCCCCGACGAGTTCGGGACAGCGCGTGAAGCGGCCGAAGAGCTTGTTGTCGCCGTCGCCGAACACGATGAGGGAGCCGTTCCAGAAGGAGTTGTTGAACCCCTTGTCGTAGTGGACGGCCGCGGCGAGCGGGCCGCCCTTCTGGACCACGGTGTCCCGCCCCAGCACCTCGCGCACGAACCGGGCGGCCGCCGTCAGACCGTCGTACGCCTCGTCGGCCGCGACGTCACCGGTCGGCGGCCGGCCGCTCCAGCGCACCGGGGGCAGCGCGTCCAGTTCCTTGCCGCCGCCCGCGTCGAAGACGACGACCTCGGCGAGATCCTCCTCGCGCGCCCATGCCTTGACCTCGACCACGCCGTTGCTGACCACGACGCCCAGGCCCTCGTACGCGAGCGGAGGCACGGAGCCGTCGACGATGCGTTCCAGGAGCGTGAGCGGGACCATTCCGGTGTCGGTGCGGATCAGGGGCGCGCCGCCGTCCGGGCGGCCGGCGTCCTCCAGGCGCCGGGTCCACTGCTCCACCTGCGGCCGCGACACCTGGGCGAGCGCGCCGATCTCCCGGATCGCCGCGGCGAGGCGCTCCACCTCGCCGCGCAGCCACTGGTCGCGGACGGCCGGCGAGAGCGCGTCGTCCGCGAGGAACGGAGCCAGCTCCAGCGCCTCGTACCCGCGGTGCACCGTCTCGAAGGACTCGCTGCTGCGGCGGCGCGCGATCAGCTCGCCGTGGTTGTCCCAGGCCGCGCGCGACAGGTTCGGCGCCATCCAGTGCCCGGTCTGCCGGAAGTAGGCGACGGCGGAGCTGTCCCGGGTCAGCTCCGCGTAGATGAGCCGGGCGGCGGTCCGGGCGTTGGTCCGCCCCTTGAGCCACGCCGCGCCGGCCGTGGCGAGACCACCGCCGACGGTGCCGATGAGAGCCGCCAGCAAGGCACTGTCCATGCCCGCATGGTCGGGCCGGCCCGGGGCGGGTGCCAAGGCCCCGGCGGTCGTATTTCACCTGCGTCCCGAGGTCACCGCCGGCTCCTTCTTCGGGAACACCGTGTAGCTCAGCGCGATGATCACGTTGATCGCGATCAGGAACAGCATCCGCTGCTGCCACTGCTCCATGGACCCGGTGTCGCCGCCGTCGCCCACGTACCAGATCGCTCCCTGCAACAGCCCCATGGCGATGACGGCGGCCGCGATCCAGCGCGCGGCGAGCTTCCACTCGTGGATCGCGCGGGGCACGCCGTACTTGGGCGTGGACGGCGGCGGGCCGCCCGCGAAGCGGTGGGCGACGCGGACGTCGACCCACTTCACCGTGGAGTGCCCGAGGGCGACGGAGTAGCCGATGTAGACGGCGGCCAGGCCGTGCTTCCAGTCGGGTGCGGCGCCGTTCTTGAGGTCGACGGCCGTGGCGACGAAGAGCAGGGCCTCCAGGAGCGGCTCGCACAGCAGCACCGCGACGCTCGCCCGGGGCATCTTCGCCCAGTAGCGCAGCGCGAGGCCCGCGGCCAGCAGCACCCAGAAGCCGACCTCGCAGACGATGATCAGCGTGACGATCACGGTGGGCTCCTCTCGCTCCGTGCCCTGGTTCCAGACTCGCCGCCGGATCGGCCGTGATCATCGTCGCCAGTGAGGAATCGCGACTGCATCCTTCGATGTAGCGCGGGCCGGCCCGGCTTCGTCCCGGCGCACCATGCCCGCGCCGCGCCGTACGTGTTGGATGGGGGCATGCACCGCACGGACCTGCCCCGCCCGCACCGCGACGACGTACGGATCGCCGTCGTGGGGCTGCTCGGCGGGCTCGCGCTGTGGGGCATCGGGCTCCGCATGAACACGGGGCGGATGTTCGACGGGGCGTGGCTGCTGCTGCCGCTCTGCGTCATGGCGGGGCTGGAGCTGCTGCGCCGCACGCGGCCTCGGTTCGCCGTGATCGCCGGGACCGTCGCGCTGGTCGCCGACCAGTTCACGCAGGGCAGTCTGGCGACGGTCCTGATGTACACGGACCTGATGTACGCGGGCGCGCTGTACGGGACCCCGGCGGCGGCCCGCCGCCTCCCGGTCGGCACCGGACTGGTCACCGTCGCCTTCACGCTCGGCTTCCTGGCGTGGTGGCGGCGGCCGGAGGCGATCCTGGTGGGCACGGCGGTGGGGCTCGTCTCGTTCGGTCCCGCGGCCACCGGCATGCTGGTGCGCGGCCATCGCGAGACCGCGGCGGCGGAGCGGCTGCGGGCCGAACAGACCGCGCTGCTCGCGGAGATGGACCGCGTGCAGGCGGTGGCGGCGGAGCGCGCGCGGATGGCCCGCGAACTGCACGACATGGTGGCGAACCACCTCTCGGCGATCGCGATCCACTCCACCGCCGCGCTGTCCATCGACGACGACGCCACGACCCGTACCGCGCTGGAGACGATCCGCGAGAACAGCGTCGACGGGCTCGCCGAGATGCGCCGCCTGATCGGTATCCTGCGCGACGCGGGCGGTGACACGGAGCCCGCCGCCGCGCCCACCCTGGACGGGCTCGCCGCCCTCGTCGAGCAGTCCCGTACGAACGGTCTCGACGTCGCCCTGAGCGTCTTCGGCGACACGGACGCGCTCCCGGCCCCGGTCGAGCTGGCCGCCTACCGCATCGTCCAGGAGTCCCTCACGAACGCCCTCAAGCACGCCGCTCCCGGGCCGGTCACGGTCACCGTGGAGCGGGCCGACGACCGTGTCGAGGTGCGGGTGAGCAGCGCGTACGGCGACCGGGACGGGCCGCGCGCGCCCGGTTCGGGCGCCGGGCTCGTCGGGATGCGGGAACGGGCGGCGCTGCTCGGCGGCACGTTCGAGGCCGGGCCCGAGGACTCCGCGCAGGGCAGGACCTGGGCGGTGCGCGCCCGCCTTCCCCTCGACCGTCCCGCCTCCGAAAGGGAGTTGACGTGATCCGCGTGCTCGTCGCCGAGGACCAGGCCGCCGTGCGGTCCGGGCTCGTCCTCATTCTGAACAGCGCCCCCGACATCGAGGTGGTCGGTGAGGCCGAGGACGGCGAGCGGGCGGTGGAGCTGGCCAGGGAGCTGCGGCCCGATCTGGTCCTCATGGACGTGCAGATGCCGCGGCTCGACGGTGTTTCGGCCACCCGCGCGGTGGTCGGCGAGGGCCTGGCGGACGTCCTCGTCCTGACCACCTTCGACCTGGACGCGTACGTCTTCGGGGCGCTGCGCGCGGGCGCGTCCGGCTTCCTGCTCAAGAACACCGACGCGAAGGATCTGATCGAGGCCGTACGGACCGTCGCGGGCGGCGAGGGGCTGATCGCGCCCGCGGTGACCCGACGGCTGATCGCGGAGTTCGCGGCGGGCCCGGAGCGGCGTGAACGCCCGCCCGCTCCGCCCGAGTTGGAGACGCTCACCCGGCGTGAGCGCGAGGTCCTGAGCTGCCTCGGCGAGGGACTGCCGAACGCGGACATCGCCGTACGGCTCGACATGGCGGAGGCCACGGTGAAGACCCATGTCAGCCGGCTCCTCGGCAAGCTGGGGCTGCGCAGCCGGGTCCAAGCCGCCGTGATGGCGCAGGAGTTGGGGGTTTAGCCCCTGTTCCGCAGATTGGCCGAAACCCATAATTGGTTTAGACCTTGACCGATGGTCCAGACCTTTCTATTCTCGCCGCACTGCGGTGAGCACATCCCCCCACTCCGGTGCTCACGGGCGTCGCAGGGTTCCACCCCCATCACGGATCCCGAAACACCCGAGGAGCACCCCCGATGCGCTCAAGTGACGTACCCAGACAGCGACTTCGCCACCGAACGACCGCCGCCCTGGCCACCCTCGTCCTCCCCGCCGCCGCCCTTGTCGGCCTCGCCACCCCGTCCCACGCCGCCGCCGAGGCGACCGCCGTCACCGCGACGTACGCCAAGACCCAGGACTGGGGCACCGGCTTCGAAGGCAAGTGGACCATCAAGAACTCCGGCACCACGTCGGTCAGTTCCTGGACCGTGGAGTGGGACTTCCCGTCCGGTACGAAGGTGACCTCGGCCTGGGACGCGACCGTCACCAACTCCGCCGACCACTGGACCGCCAAGAACCTCTCCTGGAACGGGACCCTCGCCCCCGGCGCCTCGGTCTCCTTCGGGTTCAACGGCTCCGGCTCCGGCGCCCCCTCCGGCTGCAAGCTCAACGGCGCCTCCTGCGACGGCGGCGACGTCCCCGGCGACGCGGCGCCCTCCGCGCCCGGCACCCCGACGGCGTCGAGCATCACCGACACGTCCGTCAAGCTCTCCTGGTCGGCCGCGACCGACGACAAGGGCGTCAAGAACTACGACGTCCTGCGCGACGGCGCCAAGGTCGCGACGGTGACGGGGACCTCGTACTCCGACACCGGCCTGACCGCCGGCACCGACTACTCGTACACGGTCCGCGCCCGCGACACCGCCGACCAGACAGGTCCCGCGTCCGGCGCGGTCAAGGTCCACACCACTGGCGGCGGCACGGACCCGGGCCCCGGCCCGGGCGGCAAGGTCAAGATGGGGTACTTCACCGACTGGGGCGTCTACGGCCGCCAGTACTACCCCAAGAACCTGGAGACCTCGGGCTCGGCGGCGAAGGTCACGCACATCAACTACGCCTTCGGCAACGTGCAGAACGGCCAGTGCACGATGGGCGACGCCTACGCCGACACCGACATGGCGTACACCGCGGCCAACTCGGTCTCCGGCGTCGCCGACACCTGGGACCAGCCGCTGCGCGGCGCCTTCAACCAGCTGCGCCAGCTCAAGGCCAAGCACCCGAACCTGAAGATCATCTGGTCGTTCGGCGGCTGGACCTGGTCCGGCGGCTTCGGCCAGGCCGCGCAGAACCCGGCCGCGTTCGCCGACTCCTGCTACAAGCTCGTCGAGGACCCGCGCTGGGCGGACGTCTTCGACGGCATCGACATCGACTGGGAGTACCCCAACGCCTGTGGCCTGTCCTGTGACACCAGCGGCCAGGACGCCCTGAAGAAGCTGACGACCGCGCTCCGCGCCAAGTTCGGCAGCAGCAACCTGGTGACGGCGGCGATCACCGCCGACGCCTCCGCAGGCGGCAAGATCGAGAAGAACGACTACGCGGGCGCCGCCCAGTCCCTCGACTGGTACAACGTCATGACCTACGACTTCTTCGGCGCGTGGGCGGCCAAGGGCCCGACGGCCCCGCACTCCCCGCTCACCTCGTACTCCGGCATCCCGCAGCAGGGCTTCACCTCCGCCGAGGCGATCGCCAAGCTGAAGGCGCAGGGCGTCCCGGCGTCGAAGCTGCTCCTCGGCATCGGCTTCTACGGCCGCGGCTGGACCGGCGTCACCCAGAAGGAGCCGGGCGGCACGGCCACGGGCCCGGCGGCCGGCACGTACGAGCAGGGCATCGAGGACTACAAGGTCCTGAAGACTAAGTGCCCGGCGAACGGCACGGTGGCCGGCACGGCGTACGCGTACTGCGGCTCCGACTGGTGGTCGTACGACACCCCGGCCACGATCGGCTCCAAGATGACCTGGGCGAAGTCCCAGGGTCTGGGCGGCGCGTTCTTCTGGGAGTTCTCCGGAGACACGTCCAACGGCGAACTGGTGACCGCGATCAACTCCGGCCTCCAGTAACCACTCCCCCACCAGACGAAGCCGGGCTCACGGGAACGCCCCCCGTGAGCCCGGCTTCTTGTCTGTCCGGGACAGATCCCGCGCGACCACGCCCCGTTCACCCTCCCCCGGACCTCGTCCGGGGGATCCCCGACCAACGGGAAGGGCTCTCAGGCCACATTGACGCGTTGGCCGGGCGGCGCCGCCTCCAGCCAGGCGAGGAACCCGGTCAACGCGTCCTCGCTCATGGCCAGTTCGAGCCGGGAACCGCGGTGCGAACAGGCGAGGACGATCGCGTCCGACAGGAGCGCGAGCTCCTCCTCGCCCTCGGGAGCACGCCGCCCGGTGACCTCGATCGCGGCCCGCTCCAGGATCCGGCGCGGCCGGGGCGCGTACGAGAAGACGCGGAACCACTCGATCCGGTCACCGTTGTAGCGGGCGATGCCGTAGCCCCAGCCCTTGCCGGAGGTGTCGTCGGCGCCCGGTTCGGGCGCGTCCCACCGCAGCGAACAGTCGAACGTGCCGCCCGAGCGCTGGATCAGCCGGCGCCGCAGCCCGAAGACGAACAGCCCCAGCAGTACGAGTACGACGACCGCGACTACGCACAGCACGAGAACGAGGACCATCTGCACCGACCTCCTCGCTTCGCGACGGAATCAAACGCCTGATAACGGAACAGCAAAAACAGTTGTAGATCGCCTCAGCCGCGACCCGGTCCGGAGATCATCTCCGGCCTGGGCCGCGGCTGAGGAACGTCACAGGGCTCGCTGGGGTCAGCGGGCCGCCACCGCACGCAGACGGACATCGGCGCGCCGCTCGGCGGACGCGTCCGCGTCCGCCTTGGCACGGTCCAGCGCCCGCTCCGCACGCTGGACGTCGATCTCGTCCGACAACTCGACGATCTCGGCCAGCAGCGACAGCTTGTTGTCCGCGAACGAGATGAAACCGCCGTGGACAGCCGCCACGATCGTGTCACCTTCGGTCGTACGGATCGTCACCGGGCCCGACTCCAGCACACCGAGCAGCGGCTGGTGACCGGGCATGACGCCGATGTCGCCGGACGTGGTGCGCGCGACGACCAGGGTGGCCTCGCCGGACCAGACACTGCGGTCCGCGGCGACGAGCTCGACGTGCAGCTCAGCAGCCAAGGTGGGCTCCTCGGGTCACCACCCGGAAGCACTCGCTGCCGGGTGTTGGGTCAAAGTCTAGTGGGCGTACGACGGGGGGCGGGACACCCGCCCCCCGTCAGGAAGACAGCTGCAAGTCAGCGACCTGCGTCACCGGCTTCAGGAGACGCCGAGCTCCTTGGCGTTGGCCTTGAGGTCCTCGATGCCACCGCACAGGAAGAACGCCTGCTCCGGGAAGTGGTCGTACTCGCCGTCGATGATCGCGTTGAACGCGGTGATCGACTCGTCCAGCGGGACGTCCGACCCGTCGACGCCGGTGAACTGCTTGGCGACGTGGGTGTTCTGGGAGAGGAAGCGCTCCACACGACGGGCGCGGTGGACAGTGAGCTTGTCCTCCTCGCCGAGCTCGTCGATACCGAGGATCGCGATGATGTCCTGGAGGTCCTTGTACTTCTGCAGCACCGTCTTGACGCGCATGGCGGTGTTGTAGTGGTCCGCCGCGATGTAGCGGGGGTCCAGGATCCGGGACGTGGAGTCCAGCGGGTCGACGGCCGGGTAGATGCCCTTCTCCGAGATCGGACGGGACAGAACCGTCGTCGCGTCGAGGTGGGCGAAGGTCGTCGCCGGGGCCGGGTCGGTCAGGTCGTCCGCGGGCACGTAAATGGCCTGCATCGACGTGATCGAGTGACCACGGGTCGACGTGATGCGCTCCTGGAGGAGACCCATCTCGTCGGCCAGGTTCGGCTGGTAACCCACGGCGGACGGCATGCGGCCGAGCAGCGTGGAGACCTCGGAACCGGCCTGCGTGAAGCGGAAGATGTTGTCGATGAAGAACAGCACGTCCTGCTTCTGCACATCGCGGAAGTACTCCGCCATGGTCAGACCCGCGAGGGCCACGCGCAGACGGGTGCCCGGCGGCTCGTCCATCTGACCGAAGACCAGCGCGGTCTTGTCGATGACGCCCGAGTCGGCCATTTCCTCGATGAGGTCGTTGCCCTCACGGGTGCGCTCACCGACACCGGCGAACACGGAGACACCGTCGTGGTTGTTGGCGACGCGGTAGATCATCTCCTGGATGAGCACCGTCTTGCCGACGCCGGCACCACCGAACAGGCCGATCTTTCCACCCTTGACGTACGGGGTGAGAAGGTCGACGACCTTGATGCCGGTCTCGAACATCTCGGTCTTCGACTCGAGCTCGTCGAAGTTCGGCGCCTTGCGGTGGATGCCCCAGCGCTCGCCGTCGTACTTCTCGTCGACGTTCAGAACCTCGCCGAGGGTGTTGAACACCTTGCCCTTGGTGAAGTCGCCGACCGGCACCGTGATGGAGGCGCCCGTGTCGGACACCGGGGCCTGGCGGACCAGGCCGTCGGTGGGCTGCATGGAGATGGCGCGGACCAGGCCGTCACCGAGGTGCTGGGCGACCTCGAGCGTCAGGGTCTTCTTCACGCCGTCCTGCGCCGGGTCGTTGACCTCGACGTGCAGGGCGTTGTAGATCTCCGGCATCGCGTCGACGGGGAACTCCACGTCGACGACCGGGCCGATCACCCGGGCGACGCGGCCCGTGGCAACGGCCGTCTCAACAGTGGTCGTCATTACTTGTCACTCCCCGCGGTCGCGTCGGCCAGGGCGCTGGCGCCACCGACGATCTCGCTGATTTCCTGGGTGATTTCGGCCTGGCGGGCCGCGTTGGCAAGTCGGGAGAGCGTATTGATGAGCTCTCCCGCGTTGTCGGTCGCCGACTTCATCGCGCGGCGCGTGGCGGCGTGCTTGGAGGCAGCCGACTGGAGCATCGCGTTGTAGATACGGCTCTCGACGTACCGCGGCAGCAGGGCGTCGAGGACGTCCTCCGCCGAGGGCTCGAAGTCGTACAGCGGAAGGATCTCGTCCTTGGACGCGGACTCCTCCGCCACCTCTTCGAGGCTGAGCGGCAGCAGACGGCCGTCGATGGCCGACTGCGTCATCATCGAGATGAACTCGGTGTAGACGATGTGGAGTTCATCCACGCCGCCCTCCGCCGTCTCCTTCTCGATGGCCTCGATCAGCGGGCCCGCCACCTTCTTGGCGTCCGCGTACGTGGGCTCGTCGGTGAAGCCCGACCACGACTCCACGACCTTGCGCTCGCGGAAGTTGTAGTGGGCCAGACCACGGCGGCCGACGATGTACGTGTCGACCTCCTTGCCCTCGGCCACGAGCCGCTCGGTGAGCAGCTCGGCGGCCTTGATCGCGTTCGAGTTGAAGGCGCCGGCCAGACCGCGGTCGCTCGTGAGGAGCAGAACCGCGGAACGGGTCGCCGTCTCGGCCTCGGTCGTCAGCGGGTGCTTGGTGTTCGACCCGGTCCCCACCGCCGTGACCGCGCGCGTGAGCTCGGTCGCGTACGGCGTGGAGGCCGCCACCTTGCGCTGCGCCTTGACGACGCGCGAGGCGGCGATCATCTCCATCGCCTTGGTGATCTTCTTGGTCGCGGTGACGGATCGGATGCGACGCTTGTAGACCCGGAGCTGGGCTCCCATGAGTCAGGTCCCTTCCTTACGTCACTTGGAGACGGCGTCGCGCGGAGCGTCCTCGCCGAGAAGCTTCCCGTCCGAGGTCTCGAACTGCTTCTTGAACTCGGCGATGGCGTCGGCGACGGCGGTGAGCGTGTCGTCCGACATCTTGCCGCCCTCCTTGATGGAGGTCATGAGGCCCTGCTCCTTGCGGTGCAGGTACTCCAGGAGCTCCTTCTCGAAGCGACGGATGTCGGCGACCGGCACGTCGTCCATCTTGCCGGTGGTGCCGGCCCAGACGGAGACGACCTGGTCCTCGGTGGCCATCGGCTGGTACTGAGCCTGCTTGAGCAGCTCGACCAGACGCTGACCGCGCTCCAGCTGCGACTTCGAGGCGGCGTCCAGGTCGGAACCGAAGGCGGCGAACGCCTCCAGCTCGCGGTACTGGGCCAGGTCCAGACGCAGACGGCCGGAGACCTGCTTCATCGCCTTGTGCTGCGCGGAACCACCGACTCGGGAGACGGAGATACCGACGTTCAGCGCGGGGCGCTGACCGGCGTTGAAGAGGTCCGACTCCAGGAAGCACTGGCCGTCGGTGATGGAGATGACGTTGGTCGGGATGAACGCGGAGACGTCGTTGGCCTTCGTCTCGACGATCGGCAGACCCGTCATCGAACCGGCGCCCAGCTCGTCGGAGAGCTTCGCGCAGCGCTCGAGCAGACGCGAGTGCAGGTAGAAGACGTCACCCGGGTAGGCCTCGCGCCCTGGCGGGCGGCGGAGCAGCAGGGACACGGCGCGGTAGGCGTCGGCCTGCTTCGAGAGGTCGTCGAAGATGATGAGGACGTGCTTGCCCTCGTACATCCACTGCTGGCCGATGGCCGAGCCGGTGTACGGCGCCAGGTACTTGAAGCCGGCCGGGTCGGACGCCGGGGCGGCGACGATGGTCGTGTACTCCAGCGCGCCGGCCTCTTCGAGCGCACCACGCACGGAGGCGATGGTGGAGCCCTTCTGACCGATGGCGACGTAGACGCAGCGGACCTGCTTCTTCGGGTCGCCGGTGCGCCAGTTGTCACGCTGGTTGATGATCGTGTCGACGGCCAGGGCGGTCTTGCCGGTCTGGCGGTCACCGATGATCAGCTGACGCTGACCACGGCCGACGGGGGTCATCGCGTCGACGGCCTTGTAGCCGGTCTCCATCGGCTCGTGCACCGACTTACGGGCCATGACGCCCGGAGCCTGAAGCTCCAGGGCGCGTCGGCCGCTGGTCTCGATCTCGCCGAGGCCGTCGATCGGGTTGCCGAGCGGGTCGACGACGCGACCCAGGTAGCCCTCGCCGACACCGACGGACAGGACCTCACCGGTACGCGTGACCGGCTGGCCCTCCTCGATGCCGCTGAACTCGCCCAGGACGATGGCGCCGATCTCGCGCTCTTCCAGGTTGAGCGCGAGGCCGAGGGTGCCGTCCTCGAACTTCAGCAGTTCGTTGGCCATGGCCGAGGGAAGGCCCTCGACCTTCGCGATGCCGTCGCCGGCAAGGGTGACCGTACCGACCTCCTCGCGCGAGGCCGCGTCCGGCTTGTACGCCTGGACAAAGTTCTCCAGCGCGTCCCGGATCTCCTCCGGCCGGATCGTGAGCTCCGCCATCTGGGTTCCCTGCTCTCCTTGTTGGGCCCGAAGTGTTCTTGGGGTCTGGGGTCAGCCCCCAGGAATCCTCTGCACGGCCCAACTAGGGCCGTAGTCGTACGTGGTGAGGTGTCAGCCGGCCATGCGGCGGCTGGCGTCCTCGATGCGGTCCGCGATGGAGCCGTTGATGACCTCGTCGCCCACCTGCACCTTGATCCCGCCGAGGACCTCGGGGTCCACGTCCAGGTTGAGGTGCATCTGACGCCCGTAGAGCTTCGCCAGGGACGCACCCAGGCGCTGCTTCTGCGAGTCCGTCAGCGGGACCGCCGTGGTGACGGTCGCCACCATGCGCTCCCGGCGCTCGGCGGCGAGCTTGGAGAGGGACTCGAGTCCCGCTTCCAGGCTACGTCCCCGGGGCGCGGTCACAAGACGCTCGACGAGCCGCTCGGTGGTGGGCTTGGCCCGGCCACCCAGAAGCTCCTTGACCAGGGAGGCCTTGGCCGAGGCCGAGGCGCCCTTGTCGGTCAGCGCGGCACGCAGCGCGGCGTTGGAGGAGACGATCCGGTCGAACCGGAACAGCTCGTCCTCGACGTCGTCCAGCTCGCCGCTCTTCTGCGCCGCGGTGAGGTCCGCGGTGTTGGCCAGCTCCTCGATGGAGTCGACCAGGTCGCGCGAGGCCGACCAGCGGGAGCGGACCAGACCGGACACCAGGTCGACGGCTTCGCCGCCGAGCAGGCCGCCGAGCAGGCGGTTCGCAAGCTCGGCCTTGGCGTCGCCGGCCTGCGCCGGGTCGGTCAGGACCCGACGCAGCGACACCTCGCGGTCGAACAGCGCGGTCACCGCGGCCAGGTCACCGGCGAGCGTCCTGGCGTCGACCGACGTGGAGTCGGTCAGCGCGTCCAGACGCTCTCGCGCGGCGGCGAGGGCCTCGCGGCTCGCTCCGTGGGCGGTCATCGAGCGGCCTCGGCCTTCTCCTCGAGCTCGTCGAGGAAGCGGTCGATGGTGCGCGACTGCCGGGCGTAGTCGTCCAGCGACTCGCCGACCAGCTTGCCGGCCAGGTCGGTGGCCAGCTGGCCGACGTCCTGACGCAGCGCCTGAGAGGCGGCCTTGCGGTCGGCCTCGATCTGGGCGTGACCGGCGGCGATGATTTCCTCACGCTGCCGCTGGCCTTCCGCACGCATCTCGGCGATGAGCGTGGCGCCCTGCTCCTGCGCCTCCTGGCGCAGCCGCGCGGCCTCGTGCCGGGCCTCGGCGAGCTGAGCCTTGTACTGCTCAAGAACGCTCTGTGCCTCGGTCTGAGCGGCCTCGGCCTTCTCGATACCGCCTTCGATCAGCTCGCGGCGCTCTTCCAGCGTCTTGTTGATACGCGGGAGGAGCTTCTTGGCGAAGAAGAAGAAGACGATGGCGAAGGCAAGGGTGCCGACGAGCAGCTCGGGGCCGGGCGGGATGAGCGGGTTCTGCTCCTCCTCGGCCGCGAGTGCAACCAGGTTGGCGATCACATCAGTGCCTTTCGTCGAATCGTGTCAGTAAGAGGTGATTACTTACCGAACACGAACGGCATAACGATGCCGATGAGGGCGAGCGCCTCACAGAAGGCGAAACCAAGAATCTGGTTGGCGCGGATCAGACCAGCGGCTTCGGGCTGACGGGCGAGAGCCTCGGTGCCCTTACCGAACACGATGCCGACGCCGATGCCGGGGCCGATGGCGGCAAGGCCGTAACCGATCGAACCAGTGGAGCCGTGGAGGCCTTCGGCGGCGAGGGTCTGGAGAGCGGACATGCCGGTTCTTCCTTCTCTTTCAAGGGCCGGTGGGGGTTGGCCACCGGACGAATCGGGGGTGAAGCGGAGCGGGCTGGCTCAGTGGTGCTCGGCGAGCGCGCCCTGGATGTACGAGCAGGCGAGGAGCACGAAGACGTACGCCTGGACGGCCTGCACGAAAAGCTCGAAGAGGATCATGACGATCGTCATGACGAACGAGACGCCCGCGGCCGGGACCATCCAGCCGTTCAGCAGGTACCAGGAGGCGACCGTGAACATGACCAGCATGAGGTGACCGGCGAACATGTTGGCGAAGAGTCGCACCGCGTGCGTGAACGGGCGGACCAGCAGGTTCGAGAAGAACTCGATGAACGAGACCAGCCACTTGATCGGGCCGAGCGACGGGTCGTAGCCGACGATGTTCTTCCAGCCGCCGACGAAGCCGTGGCGCTTGAAGGTCAGCGAGACCCACAGCACGTAGACGATGATCGCGAGGACCGCCGGGTACGCGATGACCGAGGCGACCGGGAACTGCGCCAGCGGGATCACGGACCAGACGTTCATGATCCACACGAAGAAGAACAGCGAGACCATCAGCGGGACGTACTTCTCGCCCTCGCGCTTGCCGAGCGTCTCGTAGACGATGCTGCGGCGCACGAAGTCGTAGCCGGCCTCGCCGATCATCTGGGCCTTGCCCGGGACGACCTTGGCGCGACCGAACGCGGCGTAGAAGAAGCTCACGACCACGAGCGAGGTCAGCAGGGCGAGCAGCATCACCTTGTTGAACTCGAACCCGCCGATGGTGAAGATCGGCTGGAACAGGAAGGAGTGCAGGCCCGGCGCCGGGAAGCCACACCCGTTGTCGGACATGATCCGACAGCTCCAGTCAAACGCGAGCTGGGTCGTGTCAGCACTCACCGCGGGCTCCTTCGGCGTGACGCATAAGTACGGCAACCTCGTTGTGTCGGTGCGGCGCGCAGCCGCGGATCGGCACCGGTCTGGTGTTTCGGGTGTGGGGGCGGCGGGCAGGCAATGAGCCTCGCGATCGTGCAGGCGTCAGCTCAGATGCCCGCGCCAGCGATGCCGCAGTTGGCACCGGACGATAGCAGCATCCCGATCGCCCCTTTATCCCGCCCCTACCCGTCACGACGAAGACCCGGTCTTCTCGGGGTTCTCGCTGGTGGTTGAGGCGCTCGCCGAATCGGGATCGACGTAGAAGACCTTCGCCTTGAGGTGCGCGCGGGCCTGGAAGCCCATCCACACGACGGTCGTGGCCACGAGGGTGGCGGCGAAGGCCCGGGGGTTGAACAGCGTGGTGTCCTTGAAGACAGCCACGAAGATGAGGAGCAGCAGCAGCTGAGCGACGTAGAGCATCATGCCCATCGCCTGGAACAGCTGCGGAAGCGATTTGGCCGTCCTGAAGAGGACGAACTGCCCAAGTCCCATGAAAGCGATGACCAGCAGCGTCCCGACGACCGCACCGATGGCCCCCTTGCCACCCGCAACCACACCACTGATCACCGCGGCAATCACGCCGGCGATGGCGGTGGGTACGAGGGCTTGAAGAAGGGTCCGTGCGTCGTTGGACGGCATGGCGGCAGCTCCGCTTTTTGATGGGGGCAGGGTGTCGTCATGGACGAGCGTAGTCCGGGGCCGAGAGGGAACTTCGGGCCAATAGACCGTCGCACTACGGTCCTTCGGCTCTATCCCCGGGTCTCGTGAACGGTATCACAAACTATTTGATGCGGTCTTTACCTAGATGGTGTGCCAACCGTCACACGTGAGGGGGAACCTGCGCGTGTGTGCGCTCGAACGGTCAACTTGTCTGGTATTGGAGCCATTTCGACCCGCCACGGACGTCCCGGTCAACGCGACGATCCCGCCTTACGCCGATCCGTGAACCGCGAACGAGCGCCAATTGCCGTCGCCCCGTTGACTCCTGCCGGAATCGGCGTGCGCTCCGGTTCGTCGTCGCCCTGCTCCGTGGCCTCGTACGGCTCCTCCGCCACGGCCGTACGACGGCGGCGCCGGTAGCGCGGCGGCACCAAGTGCTCGGCCCAGCGCGGGGCGTGCGGCGTGAAGCGCGGCAGCAGGAGCAGCACCAGACCGACGAAGCTCAGCGCGACGATCGTGAGCACGACCCACATCCCCGAGGCCGAGTGCACCGAGTACGCGACCGCGCCGAAGGCGATGAGACCCGACCAGAAGTACATGATCAGCACCGCGCGGGAGTGCGAGTGGCCGATCTCCAGGAGCCGGTGGTGCAGATGCCCGCGGTCGGCGGCGAACGGCGACTGGCCGTTCCAGGTGCGGCGCACGATCGCGAGCACCAGGTCGGCGAACGGGATCGCGATGATCGTGAGCGGCATCACGAGCGGGATGAAGACCGGGAGCATCGCGTGCGTGGTGTCACGGGTGGAGCCGCCGAGGTTGAGCTTGAGGGCGTCCGGGTCGATCTGGCCCGTCATGGAGATGGCGCCGGCCGCGAGGACCAGGCCGATGAGCATCGAGCCCGAGTCGCCCATGAAGATCCGCGCGGGGTGCATGTTGTGCGGCAGGAAGCCCAGGCACATGCCCATCAGGATCGCCGCGAACAGCGTCGCGGGGGCGGCGGCCTCGATGCCGTAGCCGTACCAGATCCGGTACGCGTACAGGAAGAACGCCGCGGCGGCGATGCACACCATGCCCGCCGCCAGGCCGTCGAGCCCGTCCACGAAGTTCACGGCGTTGATCGTGATGACGACGAGGGCGACCGTGAGGAGCGTGCCCTGCCACTGCGTCAGGGAGACCGTGCCGACGCCCGGGATCGGCAGCCACAGGATCGTCAGACCCTGCATGACCATGACGCCGGCGGCGATCATCTGGCCGCCGAGCTTGATGAGCGCGTCGATCTCGAACTTGTCGTCCAGGACGCCGATCAGCCAGATCAGGGCGGCTCCGGAGAGCAGCGCCCGCGGCTCGTTCGACGACTCGAAGACCTTGTCCAGGTTGGCCAGGTGGTCGGCGACCAGGAGGCCCGCGCACAGTCCGAAGAACATGGCGATACCGCCGAGCCGCGGTGTGGGCTCCCGGTGCACGTCTCGTGCCCGGATCTCCGGCATGGCGCCGGCCACGATCGCGAACTTCCGCACCGGGCCTGTGAGCAGATAGGTCACCGCGGCCGTGATGCAGAGCGTCAGCAGGTATTCACGCACGGGCTTCCCCACAGGTATCGCTGGCCATCTCAGCCCCACACCCTAGCTTCGCGTGGTTGAGGTTGAGGACTTCCGGGTAGCGACGATGGTTGCACGAGTGACGTTCCGGTTGCGTCGTGGCGACGTACCGCGAGTGTCCCGAGAGCCCGCCTACCCGCTATCCGGCAGGGTACGGGGGGAATCTTCCGGCCAGGTCACGCACCTCTTCGCGGGCCGCGCGCGGGTCCAGGTCACCGCGGACGACACCCGAGAAGAGCACCGCGATCCGTGCCGCCTCCGGCTCGCCCATGCCCTGGGTGGTGAGTGCGGCGGTGCCCAGGCGCAGGCCGCGGTCGTCCCCGGCCGTGACCTGTGCGGCTCCGCCGCGTGGGAGGGCGCAGGTGTCGACGACCATGCCGGCGGAGGCCAGTCGGCCGCGGGCGGTGCGGCCCGGCACCCCGAGCGGCGCCGGGTCGACGGTGACGAGGTGGGTGTCCGTGCCGCCGGTCGTGACGGCGAACCCCTCCGCGGCGAGGGCTCCGGCCAGCACGCGCGCGTTGGCCACCACCTGGTGGGCGTACGCGGTGAAGGCCGGGGTCGCCGCCTCGCCGAACGCGACGGCCTTCGCGGCGATGGTGTGCATCTGCGCGCCGCCCTGGGTGAACGGGAAGACCGCCCGGTCGACGCGGTCCGCGAGCTCCGCGGAGCACAGCAGCATGCCGCCGCGGGGGCCGCGCAGCACCTTGTGCGTGGTGGCGCAGACGATGTCCGCGTACGGGACCGGGTTGGGGGCCGCTCCCCCGGCGACGAGCCCGATGGGATGCGCGGCGTCCGCGATGAGGTGGGCGCCGACGTCGTCCGCGATGGCACGGAAGGCCGCGTAGTCGATGTGCCGGGGGTACGAGATCGAGCCGCACACGATCGCCTTGGGGCGGTGGGCGCGGGCCAGGGCGTGGACCTCGTCGTGGTCGATGAGCCCGCTCTCCGGGTCGACGCCGTAGGGCACGAAGTCGAACCAGCGGCCCGAGAAGTTCGCCGGGGAGCCGTGGGTGAGGTGGCCGCCGGCCGGCAGGCCCATCGCGAGCACGGTGTCACCGGGCCTGAGAAGGACCGCGTAGGCCGCCAGGACGGCCGAAGAGCCGCTGTGCGCCTGGACGTTGACGTGCTGGGCGCCGAAGAGGGCCTTGGCGCGCTCCACGGCGATCCGCTCGGCCACGTCGACCAGTTCGCAGCCGCCGTGGTGACGGGCGCCCGGATAGCCCTCCGCGTACTTGTTGGCCAGGGGGGAGCCGAGGGCGGCCAGGACGGCGGGGGACGTGAAGTTCTCCGCCGCGATGAGCTGGAGCGAGTCGGCCTGGCGGGCCGTCTCCCCGAGGATGACCTCGGCCAGTTCGGGGTCCTGGCGCAGGAGCTCCGCCAGGGGTGCGGGTGCTGTGGTGACCGGCATCTTCGGCTCCGGGCCTCGCGGTGGGAGGTGGGTGCCTTCCAATGTAGATCCGAAGGGGGCGGGCCGCCCGGGGTCGCCGCCGGAGGGGGACTACTTGACGACGCCCGTGAGCGCCGCGACCACCGGGTCGAGCGCCTCGTTGATCTCGGAGCCCACCGACCGGAAGAACGGCAGCGGGGCGCCGTACGGGTCGTAGACCTCGTCCGCCTCCACGGACGGGGCCAGGAGCCACCCGCGTAGAGCCGCCGCGGCGCGCACCAAGGCCCGCGCACGCTCCACCACGCCGCCGTCCAGCGGGTCGGGGAGGGTCGCCGGGTCTATGGCCCGTACGAGGCGCGTGAACTCCTTCAGGGTGAACGTGCGCAGGCCCGCGCTGTGCCCCATGGAGATGACCTGCGCCCGGTGGTCCCGGGTCGCGGTCAGGACCAGGTCGGCCCTTATGACGTGGTCGTCGAGGAGTTCACGCCCGACGAAACCGGAGGGGTCGGCGCCGAAGTCGGCGAGGACCGTCTCGGCGTTGGCCTCCATCGGGGCGCCCTCGTGGCCCCAGGTGCCCGCGCTCTCCACGACGAGGCCGCCGGCCAGCGGATCACCGAGGCGGTCCGCCAGGGCATGCCTGGTCAGCCGCTCGGTGATCGGCGAGCGGCAGACGTTGCCGGTGCTGACGTGGAGGATGCGGAAGGAATCGCCGGGGAGCACCGGGGGCTCCCCGTACACGACGGCCTCGTTGCCTATGCCACGCCCCGTCTCAGGGGCGGTCAATTCGCCACCTCGAGGTCGGGTACCACCTTGCGCAGCTCCTCGGCGCTGAGGGAGCCCGCGCGCAGCAGCACCGGCACCTTGCCCGTCACGTCGACGATGGACGACGGGACGATGCCCGGGGTCGGGCCGCCGTCGAGGTACACGGAGACGGAGTCGCCGAGCATCTCCTGC